>CANQLW010000001.1 GCA_947624805.1 uncultured Clostridia bacterium
CTCCTCGCTCATCAATCTGGAAACGGTATAATTTTTGTATCATCAAAGGTCCGACGAAGCCGTCGGACCTTTTTTCATGCGCAAAGAACTCCGTTCTGCGTCCTTACCCCTTCGTTGCGCCGCCCGTGATGCCTTCCACATAATAGCGTTGCAGGAAGACAAAGAGAAGCACGACGGGGACCGCCACGAGGATAGACCCCGCGGCAAAACAGGTGAACATCGTGGATTTATGGTTCGTGTCGAGGAATTCAAACAGTCCAATCGCCACGGTGTACTGCTCACGGTTCGTCCCCAAAATAACCTTTGCGAAGATGAAATCCGACCACGGCGCAATGAACGCCATGAGCGCGGTGTAGACGATAATGGGCTTAGAAAGCGGCACGATAATTTTCCAGAACACCTGCCAGCTCGTCGCCCCGTCCAATCTTGCCGCCTCGTCGAGGGATTTTGAGATCGTGTCAAAGAACCCCTTCGCCACATAAAACCCCAGTCCCGCGCCGCCCGAATAGACAAGAATGAGCGAGACGAGCTGCCCGTCCAAGTGGAAGGCCTTCAGAATGTAATAGACGGCAACCATGCTCATGAACCCCGGGAACATCCCTAAAATCAGGGCAATTTTCATGAACGGCTTTCTCATTCTGAACTGAAACCTGCTCATCGCATACGCCACCATGAGGGTAATGATCGTAGACAGCACGCACGAGCAGACCGCGACGAGGAGGGTATTCCCGAACCACCGCAGAAAGAGGGTATCGCGGAAGAGGCGGACGAAGTTGTCAAAGGTCAGCCCCTTGGGGAAGAAGGTGTAAGTGATCGCCCCCGTCTCCGCGCGGAAGGCCTGTAAGATGATCCAGACGATCGGCACAAGCCAGAGAAAAGACAATATGATGAGTGCGGTCTCGGCGAGCACGTTCCCCGTGATCCGCCTTGCCTTCAATCCTGTTTTTTTCATGCCTGAAAATCCCCCTCGTTCTTATTAGCGCTCGTATGGGAATATGCGAAAACCGAGAACAGCGCACACGCCGCAAAGGTATAGATCCCGATGACCGCGCCGAGGTTGTAATCGTTCTGTTCGATGGTGAGCTTATACAGCCATGTGATGAGAAGGTCGGTCTTGCCCGCGATATGGTAATTCGGCACGGCGGGTCCGCCGTTCGTCAACAGATAGATGATGTTGAAGTTGTTGATGTTCCCGATGAACTGCTGGATGAGGTAGGGCCCCGTCACAAAGAGGACATAAGGGAGCGTGATCCTTGCAAAGAGGATGACGGGGTTGGCGCCGTCTAACTTTGCCGCCTCGAAGAGGTCCTGCGGAATATTCATGAGGACGCCCGTCGTGATGAGCATCGTGTACGGGACGCCGATCCAGAGGTTGACGAGAAGGACGCTGAGTCTCGGCAAGAGGGCATCATGGGCGACGCTGCCCAAGAAGTCGATCCGCTTCCCGATGATCCCCCAGTCCATGAGGAGGGTGTTGAGGGGCCCGTCGGTGTGCAGGAAGTTATTCATCGTAAGAAGCGTGATGAACTGCGGAATTGCGATCGTGAGGACGAATATCGTACGGAATACGGGTTTGCCGATGATCCCCTTCTTATTGATGAGAAGGGCGAGGAGGATGCCGCCGAAGTAGCACATCACGGTCGCAAGGAGCGCCCAGAGGAGTGTCCAGCCGAGGACGGGAAAGAAGGTCCCCGCGATCTTTGTGCTCGAGAAGACCTGCCCGAACATATCGAACCCGATCCAGTCGAAGAGGGCGGCGGGCGGAAGGTGCTCATGGTCATAGCTCGTGAAGGCCATGAGGATCATATAGATGAGCGGGATGATCGTGAACGCCAGGACGCACAGAATGGGGATGACCAGCATGGTCTTATAGAGCTTTTTGTCGAAGAGCTCAAAGATTTCCTGACGGAAGGTTGCGGGCATGGTACCCGCATTTTTCGTCTGCCACGCTTTCCTTCCCGATTTTACGGACGTGAAGTAGATCACGATGAAGGCGATGATGATGAGGATGGTACACACCCCGAAGAGGAGCATTAAAAGGGAATTGTCCCCTTGCGTGACGATGGGATTCCCCCATTCATCGGTCTGTTCCCCCGTGGACTGGGCGTGCGTTCCGAGGGTGAAAAATCCGATAAACGCGCTCCCGCCCGTAAGCGTCATAAAGAGGATAAAACACGCTTCGATGAGGAGGAACAGCCCGCCTTTTATGTACTGTCCCGCGCCGATGTTGCCGACGCCCATGAAGATGTAGGAGAGCTTTTCCCACACGTTCCCATGGACGAAGCCGAGGACGAAGTCCTTCACGCCTTCCCCGATCTTTTTCCCGAGCGCGGCGATGCGTGACGGGAGTTTTTTGAAGAAATCTGCGATCGAAATTGCAATGCCGACGATCTCCGCAGCCAGCGCGGAGAGTAGCCAAATCAACCAGCCGAACAGAATGCGGAAGATCCATACGCAGATGAGTTCTCCCACATACATCCAGCGGCGAAAGATCTTTCTCCGCAGATTTCCGATACTTTCTCTGTCGTTATCCATAGTTCCTCCTTGTAATGATATTTCGTCCTTTCCGCCGCCCGCCCTCGCGTCATCCTGAGGCAGTGAGCATTACGAAGTCCACAGAAGAATGTCCCGAAGGACCCCCCAAACGCAGTCCGACCCTTGCTCGCGTCATCCTGCCCCGCGCGCATTCTTGTTGCTCTAAGCGCGGCACGAGGAGCGTCAGCGACGAAGTAACCCCCGCCGCAGGCGGCGTGTCGCCCCCCGCGTCATCCTGAGACAGTGAACATTACGAAGTCCACAGGAGAACGTCCCGAAGGATCCCGAAGAACGGAGTCCGCTCCGTTCAAATCCCCCAGATCTTCTCGGCATAGGTCTTGATCGCTCTGTCCGACGAGAAGAATGCCGAGCGGGTCGCATTTTTCAGCTGTTTCCCCGTGAAAAGCGTCCTGTCCCGATACTCCCCGTTCACCTTCAACAGCGCGTCGACGAGGGGCAATAAATCATATAAAACGTAATAATGGTCTGCGCGGTTATACGTCTCCTCGAAGAGGGAAGCGGCAAGGTCTTTGAGTTTCCCGTCCGCGTCCGAAAACGTCCCGTCCGTGAGGGTGTCCGTCACTTCCCTGACGCGGGGGTGAGTTTTCACGAACTTCACGGGGTCGTACTTCCCCTCGAGGGCGTTGATCTCCTCCACGCTCGCGCCGAAGATGTAATTATTCTCACGCCCCGCACGCTCCACGATCTCGATGTTCGCCCCGTCCATCGTTCCCACGGTCACGGCGCCGTTCATCATGAGTTTCATGTTCCCCGTGCCGCTCGCTTCAAAGCCCGCGGTGGAGACCTGCAAGCTCACATCGCTCCCCGGGATGATCTTCTCGGCATAGCTCACGTCATAATTCTGCACAAAGACGACCTGCAATTTCCCGTTCACCTCCCCGTCATTGGCGATGAGCTCGGCGATTTTGTTGAGGAAGAGAATAATCTCCTTCGCACGCTTGTAACTCCCCGCCGCCTTTGCGCCGAAGATGAACACCGTCGGCGTAAAATCGGGGAGCTTGCCCGCTTTCAGATCAAAATAGATCCTCAGGATCGCAAGCGCGGTCATGAGCTGGCGTTTATATTCATGCAGCCGCTTGACTTGGGCGATATAGATCGCATCGGGCAAGAGCTTGATGCCCTCCTTCTTTTCGATATAGGCGGCGAGCTGTCTCTTCTTCTCCGCTTTGATTTTTGAGAACGCGGCGAGCGTTTCCGCGTCGTCGCAGTCGATGCTCCGAATGAGGGAGAGATCCTCCCGCCACCCGCTCCCGAGCCGCTCGTCATAGAACCGTGCCAGTTCTTCATTGCAAAGAAGCAGCCAGCGCCTCTGCGTCACGCCGTTGGTGACATTGAGGAATTTGTCGGGATCATGCCGATATGCCGCCGAGAACAGTCTCTCTTTCAGAATTTTGGTATGGATCTCCGCGACGCCGTTGACGCGTTCGGAGACATAGACGGCGACGTTTGCCATTGCGAACTTCCCGCCGCCGAGGATGGACATACGGACGATCTCCTCCCGCGGGCAGCCCTCCGCCTTCCACGCCGCGGCGGCATAGATCTGCAGCCGTTTGAGGATCCCCGCGATCTCGGGCAGGATCTTTTCCACGAGCTCCTCGTCCCACCGCTCCAAAGCCTCGGGAAGAATGGTATGGTTCGTATAGCGGAAGGTCTTCTTTGCGATCGTTACCGCCCTGCCGAAGGGCACTTTATAGACCTTGGTGAGCAGTCTCAGAAACTCCGCCACGGCAAAGACGGCATGGGTATCGTTGAGCTGGAATACGCAGCTCTCTGCAAATTTCCCGAAGTCCGTCCCGTACTCCCGTACATACCGCTCCGTTCTCTCCCCCACTGCTGCCGCCGAGAAAAAGTATTCCTGACGGATCCGCAGGAGCTTCCCCTCCTCGGTATCGTCCGCGGGATAGAGATATTCGGAGATCTTCTCCGCCTCGGGGCTCCCTTCCGCCTGAAAGAGGCGCAATACATTGACGCTTTTCCCATAGACCGGCATATCGTAGGGAACGGCAATGACGACCATATCGGCAAAGCGCACTTCCCGCGCTTCCCGCTCCTTTCTGATGCTCCAAGGGTCCCCCCAGATCTTCAGCCAGTCGTCCGCTTCCTCGACCTGCTCCCCGCCCACGAACTTCTGCCTGAATAAACCGTATCTGTATCGGATGCCGTACCCGTTCAGCGGATAGCCCAAATTGGCGGCGCTATCTAAATAGCAGGCGGCGAGTCTTCCCAACCCCCCGTTGCCGAGCGCGGCGTCCTCCACATCTTCAAAGGTATTGAGATCGAACCCCTTCGCGGCAAAGATCTCCCTTGCCTCATCAAGTACGCCGAGGGCGAGCAGGTTGTTGAAAAACATTCTTCCCATGAGGTATTCCACGGAAAAATAGTACGCACACCGCGCGGGGGCCTTCTGCTTTTCCGACAGGATCTCATCCATGCACGCCGAGGAGATCTCTCTGTACAGCTCCGCGGCGGTCTTGTCTGTTACGTCGATATTCTGTAATGTCTTTATGAGTCTTTCCCGATTCATACGCTCTCCTTTACGAGCTTTCCGTTTTCAAAGGCAAAGATGACTTCGCCGCTCGTCTCCGCATCGCCGAAATATGCCTTCACGCGCTCTTTATCGTTCTCTCTCACGAGGACCAGAACGCCTTGCTCCGTCTGTGCATAGAACTCACCCTCGGGCAGGGAGCGCCTGAACCGTGCGAGCGCTTCCAGATACGCTGCATACCGCGGCTTTTTCGCCCAGTCATACGTCCGTCTGCAATCGGGGTCGCCGTCCCCCGTGAGGGGGAGCTCGGTCCCGTAGAAGACGCAGGGCATTCCCATGGAGAAATACAGGGCAACGAGGGCGGTGCAGAGTTTTGTCTCATCCTCCCCGCAGAGCCGCAAAAAGCGCGGCGTGTCGTGGTTATCGAGGAAATTCAGCATCATCTCATTGGTCTGACGGCGGTGGCCCATCACGGCATGATTGATCTTATCCGCGGCCTCCCGTGCCGACAGACGGCCATGGGCAAAATAGTCCGTAAAGGTCTTCTGGAGCTTGTAATTCATGACGCCGTCGAACTCATCCCCGCCTAAATACATCTTGTTTTCATGCCAGACTTCGCCGATGAGGACGGCGTTGGGGTACTTTTCCCCCGCGGCGCTTTTCAGCTCCCGCCAGAGGGCATGGGAGACCTCGTCCGCAACGTCCAGCCTCAGCCCGTCCACGCCCCATGAAAGGCAGGTAAGGGCAATCTGGATGAGGTATTCCCGCACTTTGGGATTTGACGTGTTCCACTTCGGCATATAGGGGCAGTCTGCGAAGATCTCGTAGTTGCAGAGGGAATGGGAGGCGCCCGCCTTGCCCACCCCCCTACCCCCCTCCTCGGGAGGGGGCACAGGAGCGCCGAGGGTCGGCCTCTCCCCATGGACGATGAACCAATCGTAAAATTCGGACTCTCGTCCCTTCTCTTTCACGTCCGCAAAGAGCGGGTTGCTCTCGTCGCAGTGATTGAAGACGGTGTCCAGAATGATGTGCATCCCCCGGACATGAGCGGCATCGATGAGGGCATACAGGTCCTCGTTTTTGCCGAACATCGGGTCCACCGTGAGATAGTCCGTGATGTTATACTTGTGATTGCTCGGAGAGCGGAAGATCGGCGTTAAGTACAGGGCGTTAAAGCCCATGCCGCGGATCGTATCGAGCTTATCGATGATGCCCCTGAGATCCCCGCCCGCAAAATCCTTCGCCTTGGGAACCTGCTCCCAGCGTTGCGTGATATATCTATCGTCCTTCTCCCCGTCCCCACGGCAGAAGCGGTCTATAAAGATCTGATAGACGACGGCGTCCCTCGTCCACGGGACGGTTTTCACGATGTCGGCTTCGTTGAGATAAGGGAACTGGAAGAAGGTATAATATGCGTGTTTGAAATCGTACTCGTCCGTGACGCCTTCCTCGGAGTAGTAGTACTCATCGTCATCGGGAAGGGTGAGGAGAAAGATGTATGCAAACCGCACGTCCGCGCTCGAAAGGTCGCAGACGTAGTAGTCATAGAGTCCGTCGCTGCACAGTTTTCGCATCCGTGCAAAGTTGCGGCGCTCTGTGAAGTCGTATTTGTTGTTCCACAGGACAGAGACCTCTTTGAACTTCTCCCCTCTCGCCGTTCTGAGCACGAGCCGCAGGGTATTTTTGTTCAAAGGATAGGCATATTCACTGTCCGGGGTATGATAGATCGCGTATTTGTTCATAGGTTTGTTTATTCTTGCAATATGAAATTCTCGGCACCATCCTACCCCCGCCCTCCCCCTTGCCTGCCCCCCTTCCAAGGGGGCGGGTGGCGCGGCGTAGCCGCGTCAGGTGGGGGTTCGTTCCCAAATAATGTGCCTTAGGCGGAATTGACTTCCGCCGTGGGCGACTCAATTTGGTACCCTACGGGAACCACAATGTCGGGGAGAGCGTCCGCGACGATGACTCAATATCCCAGAGGGTGACATTCCTCGCTCGCATTTGTTTTGGAGCACGCGCCCGAAGGAGCGCGGACGATAAAACAAATCGAGCGAAATGGCCTCCCCGCTTAGTAAACCGTTTTACCTGTATAGTATCACAACGTGCGGATGCAAAAATCGCTTTTCAAATCCGCACGACGTGAGTTTCGACCGTCTCTCTCTTGACGGCTTTGTAGTAACAATCGAGGATGGCATCGACCCGCCTTTCCGTGACCGCCGGCACAAGCAGCTTCTCACGGTCTGCAAGCTCGGGAAGGTTCATGAGGCTCTCATGCACCGTCACGATATTGCCCTTCGGGACAGCCCCGAGGCCGTGGTCGGAGAGGAACGTCACATCGCCGCAGACTTCGCGGATCTCCTTCTTGCAGCTCTCACTGTACATATCCACGAGCACGACGCGGAAGTTCTTCCCGAACTTCTCCTCCCCCGCCTTCATCACCGTCTCAAAGTCCTGCAGGACCTGAAAGAACAGTTCATCGTGAATACGGGAGTCCACCGCAAGCAGGGGCACGAAGTTCTCCGCCGCGATCTTACGGAAGGTCTCTTCCTCGGTCCCCGCACAGATGATGGCATCCGCCGAGTCCACATAGATCGCCGCGAGATAGGTACGGATCATGAGATTGAGCTTGTGCTTTTCGAGGGCCTTTCCGAGCATACGGACGAGCTGAAAACTCTCCGCCTGCTGCAGAACCGTCTGATGCTTGTCTGCAAGGAGGATGATGTTATCGCTCTTTCCCCGCGCGAAGCACTGCGCCACCCGCGAGGGGCGATACCCCAAAATATTGATGGCGTGCAGAACTTTACGGCGCGTCTCGGCGCTGCACTTGTCCGTGATACCGTTCAGGATGAACGAGACCGTTGTCACAGACACGCCCGCCTTCATTGCGACCTCTTTGATCGTTACTTTGTTGATTTCTTTACTTTCATCCATAGGGCCACCTCTCTTATATGCCGCTCCCAAAGAAGAGAGCGGCAATAAGGGGGGAAAGTTTTCCGCCTCATCGGCGAAAAGGGGTGTGTGAGTTCAGGCGCGGGGCAAAGGGATGGTTGAGGGCTCCGCCTCTTGCCTTATGTGGTATCTTTCAGACTGCTGACGAAGTCGTCGAGCGCGGATTGGAGGGAGACAGGATCCCCCGCCAAGGAACCGTTCCAGATCGACTCGCCCATCGCCTTTGCGGGGTTCCAGTACCGCGAGATCTCGGGGATGATGGGAACGGGCACGGAGAGATCGAGCTGCCGGCGGATGACCTTGAAGAACGGATCATCCTTCACGGCCGCATTCTGCTGGGCGTTCTTGTTGGAGGGATAATATCCCCTGTCCGCCGCATAGCGTAGCTGGTTCTGCTCCGAAGTCACAAACGCCGCGAGACGGGACGCCGTCCCCTTGTGCTCGGACGTCTTGTTGATGACATACAGTTTACTGTTGGAGAACGCGATGAGCGGCTTCTCCTCGCCGTCTATCGTGATCGAGGGCAGGGTTCTGTATTTGATATTCGTCGCACCCTTAAAGGTGTCCTGCATCTCCCAGGCGCCCGAGATGCACGCTCCGAGACGGTCGTTGAGGACGGCGGTTGCGAGGTTCTTTGCACTGTCCGACTTGAAAGGCCCGTCGACCATCTTCTTCGCATCCTCCTTCGACGGCACCTCTTTGCGGAAGTTCGTCGCCGCATACTGCATGAACTTCATGCCGTCTGCATTGTTCCAGTTGCAGGCGTTGACATCGGTACCGTCCTCGCCGTAGAGGGTACAGCCGACCGCGAAAAAGCCCATATTCAGATAGAATCCGTCCTGAATGCAGAAGCCGAACGCCGTCGCCTTTTCCTTGCTGCCCGGAATATGCGGCATATCCGCCGCGAGCATCGCATCGACGCTCCCCAGAAGGGTATTTTCGAGACTCTCGGGGAAGATGTCCGTCGTGTAATACTCGATATAGGTATCCATCGTGAGCGGGAAGCCGTAGATGGCGCCGTTGTATGTCGCCTGCTGCACGGTCGCGGGGTCGTTATTGTTTTTGATATCCGTCTCGAACGTCGCGGCGGTCCCGTCACGGATCTCGCCGATGAGCCCCGCCTTCGCCATGATACCCACTTGGTCGTGCGGGATGAGGATGACGTCTGCCGCCGTTTCGGGGTCCTTTGCAACGACCGACTGCGCATCCCACGCGTCCTGAATCTCTACGCGGATGCTCTCTTTGACGTCGGGATTTGCGGTCTTGAACTCTTCCACGATCTGTTTGAGAAGGGTCTGATCCTCCGCGCCGCCCCAGATGACGACTTCTCCCGCCGCCTCGTCCGTGTTCCCGCCGCCGCAGGCGGCGAGCCCGAACACCATGCAGCCGCTCAACACGACAGTTGCGATTTTTGTGAATGTTTTCATAATTTCTCCTTCTTGAATATGGAGGTCCCTCCCGCATCCCTCCCCCTCAGAGCGGGGGAAGGAAAGAAAGAAATAGAGAGGAAGATGAGCAGTTTAGCTTTGGGCAATGACGCGCGACTTGTAGAGCGACCAGCTCGACTCTGCCTTGTAGGCATCGACGCTTGCCGAAGGCACCTTCACGGTGATATTGTTCGACGTCGTGCCGAACACGTTGGTTCCGAGCTTGGGCGGCGTGGTCGCGTTGATGGCGCAAGTCGTGCCCGTCGGGACGCTGCCGAACGCAGACGAGCCGATCTCGGTGACGCTCTCGCCGATCGTGATGGTCTTGAGCGCGGAGCAGCCGTAGAAGGCGTAGTCGCCGATCTTCGTGACCGCGGTGAGCGTGACCGAAGTGATCGCCGTCTTGTTATAGAAGGCGTACGGCTTGATCTCGGTGAATGTCGAGAGGTCTTCGGGTGCGGTCGTACCGAGGTACATATACACGATCTTGCCCGTATCCTTATCGACAAGCATCTCATTTTCCACCTTGAAGCTCGTGTTCTCCGCCGCCACCGTGAGGCTCTTGCAGGTCGCAATATACTTGCCCGCACCGAAGATGTCGAGAATGCTGTCCATGCTCTTCACCGCCGCGGGGATGACGATCGTCGCCAGATCGCCGTAGAAGGAGAGGAGTTTGCCGCTCTTATCGACGACCCAGCCGCCGTCTACTTCGTCGTAGCTGCCCGCCTCGACGAACTTCGCAGTCGAAAGTTTCGCCGTCACAAAGCTGCTGTCCGTCTTGTAGGTTTCGATCTTTCCCTGCGGCACGACGAGCAAGCCGATGAAAGAGTCGCTTCCGCCATTGCCGATCGGGAAGCTCTTGTCAACGGTGGGAACGGAGGTGCCGTTGAAGATGACAATGCCGCCGTTTGCGATCCCGTTGAAGCCGTTGCTTGCGATACTTGTCACATTCTCGCCGAGCGTCAATTTCGTGAGATTTGTCTTGTAGAACGCCATCGTGCCGATCGTTGCAGCATTCACCGTGATCTCTTTTTCCGTGAAGATCGCGCCCGAGAACGCATAATCGGGGATCGCCGTAAGGTCTTTGAAGAGATCGAAGGAAGCGACCTTCGCGTTGTTGAAGGAGTACCCGCCGATCTCGGTGAGCGTTCCGAAGGAGAGCGTCTCAAGCCCGCCGCGGTTGTAGAAGCAATATGCGGGGATCGCCGTGACCTTGGAAAGCGTGACGCCCGTAAGCGTATCCTTGCTCTCCAGTTTGGAGTTCACCGCGAACGCGTAAGGCGCAATGGTCGTGATGTCCGTCGAGGAGAAGCTCTCTTCGGTCCCGAAGTAGTAGTAGAGCGTCGTGCCGTCATAGGAGACGAGCGCGCTGCCCACCACTTTGAGGTTGGTGTTGCCATCTGCCACGGTGATGATGACAGGCGTTGCGGGGAACTTCGAGGTGGACGTGCCGAAGATCGCAGTAATATCCTTGATCTTTATGTTTGCGGGAATCTCGAGTGTGCCCGAAAGAGTGCCGCCGTAGGACTTCAGGTACCCTTCGTCATCGAGCACCCACGGGTTCCACTTCGCATAGAGGGTGGTATCTTCGGAGACGGTGTCTTCGTCAAAGTCGAACTGTTTGCCCCATTCGCCCGTGTCGGTGCCGTTCTGCGTCCACCAGCCCTCGAACGTCCAGCCCGTGCGGGTCGGGTTCTTGGCGGGAGCGGTGACGTGTTCGCCCTTCTTGACGGTCTGCGTCGCCACAAAGCCGCTCGGCTTGCTGCCGCCGTTGAGATCGAAGGTGACGAGCGCGCCCTTCTCCCACTTCGCGTAGAGGGTGGTATTCTGCGTAATTTCGCTCTCGAAGTTGAACTGATCGCCCCAGTCGCCGCTCTCGGTGCCGTCCTTGGTGTACCAGCCGAGGAACTCATAGCCCGCTCTCGTGGGAGCATCGGGCTGCGTGGCCTTTTCGCCCGAGCGAAGCGCCTGCCAATCGACAGAGGAGCCCTCGTTGCTGTTGAATTCGACCCAGAGACCGCCTTCTTCCCACTTCGCCCAGAGCTCAAGGGATTCTTCCTTGATGACCGCGCCGAAGCCCGTATATTCGTTGCCCTCGGAGCAGTCGGCATCGGTGTACCAGCCTGCGAAGATCTTGCCCTTCCACTTCGGGGTGGTGGGTTCATTGAAGGTTGCGCCCCAGTTGACTGCCGCGGTCGGTGCCGCGGGTGCGCCTTCGCCCTCGCCCATGTGATAGGTGACGTTGACCGTGATCGCCACATAACGTGTAGCAGCGGGCGTGTACCAGTTCCAGTTGACCAAAGAGCTGCTCCTGTATTTTGTGAGCGCACTGCTCGGAACGTGGAAGTACATATAGGTCTTGGAGCCGTCGCCGCCGAACGGGTGCTCTGCGGACTTGACGCTCGACGTCTTGTAGAGGGTGGGAGGCGTGGTCGCATAGACGTACACGTCGACGCGGTGCTTGCCGTTGCCCGCCGAGTAGAATGCCGCCTGACCGATCGTCTTCATCTTGTCGCCAAGATAGATCTTTTCGATCGCGGAGCTGCCCGTGAAGGCGTTCGCCGTGACCGTGGTGGCCTTCATGAACTTGACCGTCTTAAGCGTGGTGATGCTTGCAAATGCCGCAGGGACCGTGGTGCCGTTCCAGACGATATCCACGAGCTTGGTGCTCTTGAAGGCGTCTGCGCCGATGGTCGCAACGTTCTCAAACGGGGTGAAGTCGGTCATGCCCGCGCAGCTCTCAAACGCGCCCTTGCCGACCGTGGCGAGGTCTTTCGAGAAGGCAAGCGTCTTGGCAGTCGCAAGGTGCCCGTAGAAGGCGCTCTCGCCGATCGCGGTGACGTCCGCCCATGTGAGCTCTGTCCCTTCGTCGCCGAAGAAGGCGTAGAGGGTCGTGCCGTCGTAGGAGAGGAGCGCGCCGCTTTGCATCTTGAAGGAGTCGCTGTCCCCTGCCACCGTGAAGGAAGTGCATTTGCCGAGTACCGTCTTGGTGCCGAAGATATCGAGAATGCTCGTGATGCTCTTCACCGTTGCGGGCAGAACGACCGTATCGGTAGGCCCGTAGTACTTGGTGAGTTTGCCCGTTTCATCGACCTGCCAGAAGTCCTCTTCCCACTTGGCGTAGATGGTGAGGTCTTCGCTGCCCATCTTGTAGTTCTCGAAGTCGAACTTCTCGCCCCAATCGCCTTCGGTGCCGTCCTTGGTGTACCAATCGACGAACTTGTAGCCGGGGCGAGTCGGGTTCTCGGCGGGACGGGTGACTTTCTCGCCCGGGAGCACCGACTGCTCTTCGACCGAAGAGCCGCCATCGCCCGTGGAGAAGGTGACAACTTTGCCGCTCTCCCACTTGGCGTAGAGGGTGGTATCTTGGGTAATGGTGTCCTTGGTGAAGTCGAATTCCTGCCCTTCGGAGCAACTCTCATCCTTATACCAGCCAAGGAACACGTGGCCCGACCACTTGGGCGCTTCGGGCTGGGTGAGCGTCGAGCCGGGGCGGACCATTTCGCCTTCGACTTCCGCGCCGCTGTCGCCCGTCGAATAGGTGACGTTGACGCCCTTCGTCCACTTGGCATAGATCGTGACGCTTGCCGTCACGTTGGAGTTTGCAAAATCATACTCCGTGCCCCAGTCGCCGTCGGCGCCGTTCTTGGTGTACCAACCGTCGAAATAGTAGCCCGTCTTCGTCGGGTCGGTCTCGGGTCTTACGACCTTGCCGCCCGTGAGATACTGCTGGCTCTCCACCGCCGTGCCGCCGTTTTCGGTATCGGTATCGAAGGTGACCGTGTAGACATGGGTATTTTCATCCGCCTTGACCTGCGCCGCATAGGACGACCAAGCAGAGGTATAGGTCTCCACGATCTCTTGGGGAACGTAGAGCTCGCAGGTCGCATCCACAGCCTTCGCGGGAAGGGTGGGCGGGGTGAGGAGGTTAAAGTAGAGCTTGAGATTCGTGCAGCCCGCAAAGGCGCCCTCGCCGATCGCCGTGAGCTCGGGGCTCTTCAGGGTCGCGGAGGTGAGACCGCTCTTTTCGAAGGCGTGCGCCGCAACCTCGGCAAGGTTTTCAAACGGCGTGAAGGAGGTGAGCCCCGCACAGCCGTAGAAGGCGTACTCCCCTACCGTCTCGGGGGCGCCGAAGGTGACGGAAGCGTCCGCTTTCAGCCTGTTGTAGAAGGCGTAGGGCTTTACTTCGGTGACTTCCGAGAAATTCCCCGTGCCCGCTCCGAAGTAGGCGTAGAGGGTCTTCCCGTCCTTGGAGACGAGGGCGCCGTCTTGCATCTTGAAATTCTCACTCTCCTGCGCAACGGCAAACGACGTGCACTTGTCGAGGTTGGCGGTCGTGGTGAAGATATCGAGAATGCTTTCGAGGCTCTTCACCGCCGCGGGCATGGTGAGACTTGTCATATCGCCCTCATAGAAGGCATACGAGCCGTCCTCACGGAGTCCCCAGCCGTCCTCGGTGTAGAAGCCGAGATAATAGCCGAGATAGCTGTTCTCGTGCTTCGCTTGGTCGAGCTTGGATTCCTTCACATACACATAGCGATGCGTGCCGTACTGATTGTTGTTGTTCCCCGTATTCCCGAGGGAGGCATTGGCAAGCACGGGCAGCGTGTCGCCTAAAATGATGACGTCGAGGTCGCACTTCTGGACATTCCATGTGAAGGCGCCCGCGCCGATCGTCTTGCAGTTGGGGCCGATGACGATCTTCTTGCAGCCGCCCTTGGCGCTGGCAAGACCCGAGACCTGAATGGCGAACGCCTTGCTCTCGATCGTGACGATGTTGGGGAGACGGATCTCCTTGATCTTGGTGTACTGCTGTGCGATGTTGCCGCTGACTTCAAATGCGCTCGCGCCGACATACTTTGCATTGCAGTAGATGGTCTCGAAGGCATTGTCGTAGAAGGCGTATTTGCCGACCTTCTCCACCGAGCCGAAGAGGCTGTCATAGGCGCCGTTGAGAGCGGTAAACTCGTAGAAGGCGTATTCGCCGACCTCGATGAGGTTGTCGGAGAAGCCGAACGCCGTCATATAGTTCGCGCCGCCCGTCGCCGCGATGCCTGCGAAGGCATAGGGCGCGATTTTCACCGCGTCGGGGTATTTGAGCGTCGACGCTTTGTAGCAGTAATAGATGACCGTCCCGTCGTAGCTCATGAGGGTATTGTTTACCACCTTGAAGGCGGTGCTGCCATCCTCCACCGTAATGGACTTGATCGACTTCAGGAGGTCGATCTGGTTTTTGCCGCCGCGGCTGTCGTAATTGAGCTGTGCGATGCTGTCGAGGCGGGTGAGTTCCTTGGGGATCTTGATGTCCGTCTTGGAGCCCGTGTAGCTCTTCAGAGCGCCGTTCTCAATGACCCAGCCTTCATAATCGCCCGTACCCGTATAGTTCGCCCCCTTCGCGAGGAACTTGGCGTACACGGTCGTCTCGCCCGTGATGGGCGCATCCCAGTCGAATTCCTTGGTGCACGCCTCATCGCGGTACCAGCCCATGAAATCCGCCCCCTCTTTGGTGGGGTTCTGAGTCGGCTTTTTCGCCGTCCCGCCCTCTGCGATGCGCTGGGCCTCTACCGAAGAGGCGCCCTCGCCCGTCGAGAAGTTGACGGTGTAGTATTTGCCGAACTGGGCATACAGGGTGAGATTTTCGACGATCTCGCTCGAGAAATCGAAGGGGACGGTGCAGTCCTCGTCCATAAACCAGCCGCCGAAATCGTAGCCGTCCTTGCTGGGATTCTGTTCGGGCTGTGTCGCCTTTCCGAAGCCTTTCACGTTCTGCGCCGCGGGGACGTTTTCTGCCCCCTCCGCCGAGAAGGTGACGACATAGGTCTGCTCCGCCGTGCCCGCCGCATAGATCTTATCCGCATATGCCTTCCAGCCGCTCGCCTCGCGGTAGGAGGAAAGCGCATCGGCGGGGACAAAGATCCTGCCCGTGAACGCGCCCGCCGCGCCGAATACGGTGTTGCCGAGGTCCGGCGCATCCGCCGACTTCACGGTGACGGAGAGGAGCCCCGTTTCCGCAAACGCCTGCGATCCGACCGTCTTCACCGTCTCGGGCAGGGTGATGCCGACGAGATGTGTAAGGCCCTCGAACGCGCCCGCCGAGATGCCGACGGTGCCGTCCTTTATCGTGATCTGCGTATCCGTATAGATACTGCCTGCATACTTATAGAGCGTCTTGCCGAGGTAGACCTCGCCGACCGTGAGGCCGAGGTCCCACGCGGTGTTGGTGAATGCGCCGTAGCCCACTTCCCCGAGGTTTTCTCCGCCGCCGACCGTTTCGAGCGCAGTGCAGTTACGGAAAGCATACTGCCCGATGCTTCTGATGCTCGCGGGGATCTTGACCGCACGCATCGCGGGTTGCTGTTCGAATGCGGAGGACTTGATCGCAACGACCGCCTTGCTCCCGTGTACGGAGGGCAGAACGACGTCCTGCGGGAGCGTCTCTCCCGCCTTTGCGGAGATCGCAACGCCGCCGTCGACATCCTCAAAGTCGAAATAGGTATCGGCGGTCGCGTCCGCGTCCTTCCATTTTGCATAGACGGTGACGTCCTTGTCGGGCGCCTTGTCGAAATCGAATACCGTCTCGCAGCCTTCGTCCTCGTACCAGCCGTCGAAGACATAGCCGTCCTTGACGGGCGCCTCGGGCGAAGTTGCCTTCTCCCCCTCCTTGACGCCCTGCTTGGCGACGCTGCTGCCGCCCTTGGTGTCGAAGGTGACGACGTAATGCTTGGCTTCCTCGGGGGCGGGATCCTTGACTTCTCCCTTCTCCTTGCCGCATTCGTCGCAGAGCCCGTCGCCGTCCGCGTCCGTGAAGACATGGGGCTCGTCGTTGACATTCCCCTGCGACGGGTTGTTGTCACAGGCGGCGAACCCGACTGCCGTGCCCATGCACAGCGCTGCGAGGAGCGCTAAGAGTGCTTTGTTTTTCCCTTTCATTTTCTTTCCTCCTTATGCCTTCCGTTCCATATAGACCTGAAGCCTGCCCTCACGCATACCGCTTCCGCCCGCTTCCACTTTGATGTAGATACGGAAGGTCATGGTCTCCTGCGGGATGTATGCCATCTCGGGCTCTTCTCCGTCCTCTACGACGCCGCTGCCGTCGAGGCCGTAGCTGTCTGCAAAGAGATAATCGGACGTACTGTTGCTTCCGCTCGACTCGAGCGAGAACGAAAAGTACTTATACCCCGGTCCCACGGTGGGCTTGGGGTAGACGAAGGGTTCGTCGTCGTGCCTGTCGCTCGTGCCGATGTCCGTGAGGTAAACCTTGATACGGTCGTTCTTTTTGAGGGTGAAGTACTCGTTGAAGAACTGCACTTTGGAGCCGTAGCCCATGTCATAGACATTCCAGACGTCGGTACCAGAGACGAGGAGGGGAACGACGTCTTCGGAGCCGTCCTCATGCGTGATGAGCAGGAAATTCTTCTCGCCGCCGCCGACCTGTTCGGGCGGGGTGACGGGGTCATGTCTCTGCGATGCCGCCGCGCGGAAATCTGCATAGAGATAGAGAATCCCATCCGTCTCGGGAACGGTCTCCGTATAGGTGACGGAGGCGTCCTCGATGTACCACCAGCCCTGAAATACGAAGGGCTTGCCCTCGGCGTCCGTCTTCTCGGTCACGGGTTCGGGGAGTTCGCTCCCCGCCGCCCCCGCGCGGTAGATATTGGGCTCTTTTTCGAGATGAAGCGCTTCCTTCTCCGCCTCGGTGAGCGCCGTCAGGCCCGAAACGGTGTTGTATTTCGTCTCTTTCGTCTTACCGTCATACCAGCTGCCGGGGACGAGATAGGTCTGCGCAGCCTCAGCCGCAGCGGGAGCCGCGACGGAGGAGTTCTCGGACGCGGTCTGTGCCGCCGCAGCGCTCACCGAGAGCCCGCCGACGCACGCCGCCGTCATGATCGTTGCCAGTGCAACCGTCAAAATCTTTTTCATGCTCTTTCCTCCTTAAACAGAATAGATCGCGAATGTGTACGCGGGGACGCTCGCCCCGGTGCCCATCCCCGTGCCGTTCGTCGCATACACAAGGGTGCCTTCCTTCAGGCCCGTCGTCTTGCTGCCCGAGGTCGCGTTCAGGAACATTCTCCATGTGTTCTTGCCGTCCGTGACTTCCCAGACCATGAGGTTGTAGTCCTTATCCGAGGAATCCGTCGGCGTGAGGATGGTCACTTCTCCCCTTGCAAGCGGCGAATCGCTGCGTTTGCGGGCCGCGATGATGCCCTTATAGGCATTATAGATGGAGTCCGCGTCTTCCTTCTGCTGTGCGAGGCCGTCCATCTTCTTGTTCCACTGATCCCACTCGCTGTAATAGCCGTTGAAGCCGATCGGGAAGTAACAGGTGACGTCGTCCTCGCGCTCCCAGCCGTAGGTGTAGCCGTCCTCGCCCTCGCCGTTGCCGTCGCTCGTCCACTTGTAGGGCTGGCGGAGCCATCTGTCCTCGTGCCCCGCGCCTTCGCCCTGCGGGTTCGCCGTCTTGCAGCCCGTCATGCCGAGCTCGTCGCCCGCATAGATCCATGTGATGCCCGGCATGGAGAGACAGATGCCCGCCCACAGTTTTGCGAGCTTGCCCGTCGTCTCATAGATGCTGTCTGTCATATCCTGCTCGATCCAGTCGGCGCGCGCGAGATTGCGCTTTGCCGTCAGACGGTTACGGGCACGGGAGACGTCATGATTGGAGGTGAAGATGCCGTCGATGTAGTCGTGGCGGTAGAGATTGAAGTCGAACTGCGCCGCGACATAGCTCTGCATCCCCTTGCTGTTGTAGTCCTTGCCGTTGGTGCTGTCGAAGGCGACGGTCGCGATCGCGCCCGCCATGTCATAATAGAAGTTAAAGTTGAACTGCGAGTCGAGCCCCTCGTAGAGCTGGGCGATGTGGATGGGGTCGCCGTTGAAGTTCTCTGCAAGAAGGAGCGCGTTCGGATAGCTCGCCTTGAGCTTGGCGTTGAACTCCATGAAGAAGTTCGCATCCTTGTTGACGTCATAGGAGTAATCCCCCGCCGTCGAGCCGATGACCGAGCCGTCCGAATAGTCACGCACGATCTGGCTCGAATGGTTGGGATTCTCATTGACCATATAGATGTGCTTTGCGGCGTCGAGACGGAACCCGTCGAGCCCGAAGCTCATCCAATAGAGGGCGACGTCGAGAATGGCGTCTCGGACCGCCTGATAGTCGAAGTTGAGTTCGGGCATGGAGCTCCCGAAGGAGGAATAGAAGTAGTAACCGTTGCTGTCCTTATACCACTGGTTCTTCGCCGCCTGATCGGTGAGAGAGGAGACATATTCCTCGTTCTGCCATGTGTAGAAGTTACGGTAGTCGATGGTCCTGAGCGAACCGTCCGCCATCTTCACCGTCTCTTTGACGAGCTTGGAGCTCTTGACGAACCACGGATTGGACGTCGAAGTGTGGTTGAGCACGAAGTCCATCAGAACTTTCATGCCCCGCTTGTGCGCCTCGGTGAGAAGCTGTCTGTAATCCTCGAGGGTGCCGAAACGGGGATCGACGGTGAAGTAGTCCTGAATGTCGTACCCGTGGTAGCTGTTGGACTGCTGGAAGGGGGTGAGCCAGAGGGTATCCACCCCGAACTCCTTGAGCTCATCGAGCTTGCCGATGATGCCCTGAAGATCGCCCATGCCGTCGTTGTCGCTGTCCGCAAAGGACGCCATGAAGATCTGATAGCCGACGGAATTGTCCTCCCAGCCCTCGGCGACGGCCTGCTGCGTATAGGCATTGCCCTTGTTGGAAATGACGTCGTGCTGCGAGACAGCCGAACCCGCCTCGAGCCCTTCATAGGGATCGAAGACGATGTAGCTTTCGTATTTGGGCGTGCCCGCCTGCCCTTCGTTCTGGCGGATGAACCAGTGGTAATCGCCCTTATCGCGCCTTGCACGGGAGAGATCGAAGGTGATGTCGCCGCTGTCGTTGACCCAGAAGCCCTGACCGTTCTCACGGCTGTCCTTGGAGAAGAGCTGTACGCCGATATAGCTCGTCGTGGCATAGCTGACGTGGCTCGTCTTATGGGTACGCGTCGCGCTATCCCAGCCGCCGTCATCCCATTCACCGTCGAGATAGATATCGTAAACGGCGCCGCTCTCATCGATCTTCATGGGATAGAATGTCCTGCCCTCGCTCGGCACGGGGCTGTACTCCCATACCCAGAGCCCCCAGTCGCCGTAGACGGCGGAATCGATGGGAGTATCGTAGGAATGGGTCTCCGCGGCATACCCGCTGTTGGAGGTGCCATTCTCGGAGTTGTCGTGCGCGGCACGCAGATAGTGGACATAGAGATGACGCTCCTCGCCCCAGTTGAGGGCGGACTCATACTTCTCTGCGACGTTCGTCGCGCCCGTCTCCTCCCAGTGTGCCGTGAGGGTGATGTCCTTGGTGACTTTCCCCTCCGAGAAATCCCAGAGCTCACTGCCGTTGTACCAGCCCGTGAGCGAATGGCCCTTCCAGTATCCCTCCTGCGGGATCACGGCGGTCTCCCCGCTCAGAACGATCGACGTCTGCGGCGTGACGGTGACCCCCGCCTCCTTTGCCTCGGCGCCGACGTCGTACGTCACCGTATGATTCAGCGCCGCGTCTGAACCCGCTGCGGGTCCCTGCGTCCCGATATGGTTTGCGGGACCGTTTGTCCCCGTGCCCGCGGGATCATTGGTACAACCCGCAAAGCAGCCGAGGACGAGAATGAGCGACAAAAGTATGCAGCCCAAACTTCTCTTTTTCATGGTTTCCTCCTTATTTTTCTTTAGGTAAACTAGTTTACCTTGATCCCAAATAAAACACAAAATGTGCGGAGCCGCGATCGCGCCCGCCCGATTTTGTGGGTCAAATTTCAAGATATTGATTTATTTTGTTCATCTAATAGGATAATAGATGGACAAAATCCCGATAAAATAGATAGAAATTCACAAAAACTGCTTAATTTTGAAAATTTTTGGAAAATTTTTGAAAAAAGTATTGACAGATTCTGACGTATGTAGTATCATAGGGACACAAAAAAGCCGCCTAATATCCTAATAGACGGCTTTTTTATATTTTGTCCTCATTTCTGCCCCGCGTTTTACGGTCATCCTGAGCTGCGCGTCGCTTTCGCGTCATCCTGAGCTGCGCGTCGCTTTCGCGTCATCCTGAGGGAGCGTAGCGACCGAAGGACCTCCCCCGCGCCCCCCGCGTCATCCTGTCACTCTTTTTTACGGTCATCCTGAGCCGCCGCCGCAGGCGACGTGTCGAAGGATCCCCTTAAACGGAGTCCGAAAAAAAACTCCCCCGCGCGCATTCTATTGCACGAAGCGCGGCATGAGGAGCGTCAGCGACGAAGTAGCGGAGTCGAAGGATCCCGAAGAACGGAGTCCACCCCCCTCGACGCCCCCTTCTATCTGCTGCTCTTTGCCCGATTGTGTTCTTTGCAGAGCATTTGCAGGTTTTCGGGAACGGTCTTGCCGCCCTCACACCACGGCGTGATGTGGTCCCCTTCCATCTCAACAAGTTCGTAATGCGTTTTTGCGCGATGCTCCTTGACGCAATAGGGGCAGATCCCGCCCTGCCGCTCATAGGCCTGCCGCTTCTGAGTCTCGGTAAAGGCACGGATGTTCAGAAACTTCTCCTTTCCCGTCAGAATATAGGGATAGACCCCCTTCTTGCTCGTCACATCGTCGTCCGCCATGAGGTCGGCGATTTTTTGTTCCAGTGCGGCCGTGTCGAACGTCTGCCCGTGGAACTCATCATACAGCGCGCCCCAGTTTATCCCCTTCATCTCCTTGCGGTACTTCACAAAGGTGAGCTTCACCCACTCGATGACGTTACGGAAATACGTCCAGAGCTCGTTCGCGTTGGGCTCATGCTGGTGATCCGCCATATAGTCCTCGATGTGCCCTTGACTCATCCAATCGAGCGCGGTCTCCAAGACTTCCTGCCGTATGGGCGAGCCGCTCACATAATCCTTAGCCAGAAGATAGGCGGCGCAGCCCGTCTTGCTGAAAATAGATTTTGCGTGCGTGAGCCACGGTCCCGTATAGGTCGCGTTGCGGAGCTCCTGTTCGGTGAGCCGTTCCCCCGCGATATTGATGATGCGGAACCAATCGAGCTTTTCCTTATCGTTTCCCTCGCAGAAGTAGACGAGCACCTTATAATCGAGAATCCGTTGCTGTTCGGCCCTCGTCAGATTATGAAAGTAACGGCTCTCCACCGAAAAATCCCCGTTCACATATTGACAGAAGCTGACCGTGCGCTGCTGGCCGTCCAAGACCTCAAAGGTGCCACCCATGTCCGCGACCCAGTACATCACATTGAGCGGGAAACCCTTCATGATCGTGTCGATGACGGCGTTCCGCTTCTTCTCGTCATAGACGAATTCCCGCTGGTATTTGGGGCGGATATTGAGCTTGCCATCGTAGCCCACGACCCCCTCTTCGGCGTTGTCGATATAGTTTTTTGCGATGTCGGCGACCGAAATCTCGTGCAGTTCGATTTTCATGATTTTCTCCTTATTAAAATCCTAAAATATGGATATTTCCCGTCAATCGATAAATCTTTATCATCGTTTCCTTTGCGGAATCGAATGATTTCAAATTGCTCTGGATTATATTTGTCAAGAAAGGTGATCGGCACACCCATTACACCGTCATAATCGTATGGAATATCCGAAACTTTTCCAACCTCGATCGCGTCATAATTATCATATTTCGGATATTCGTCGGGAGAATATTGTTTGTAGAGAGTGAGCTGTTCATGCCGATCTTGATAATCCAAATTTGTAAACCATCGCACACCTTTTACGCGAATATATTTGTTTCCTGCTTCGTCGATTCGGCACCCTGCGGCTTCAAGCGGATAATACTCGGGAACTTGAAATTCCCTATCTCCGCTATGGATCGAACAGCCAAACCACAAACGGTTCTCTTTAATAAGCGGGAATATTTCTTTATATGTAATTGCATTTACATTCCCGATGATCAAAAACTTCTTCCCGTATTCCATGAGTTGCGCGACATACTCGCGGAAGAGCGAAAAGGGCGGGTTGGTCACCACGACGTCCGCCTCCTTCAGGAGCTCTATGCACTCTTCGGAGCGAAAATCGCCGTTCCCCTTCAGGAGGGACAGGGTATTTTTCTCGTTTTTCAGGAGCCATGCAATATCGCTCATGTCGACCGCCCCGTCGCCGTTGTAATCCCCGACCTCGGTGATCTCGATCTTGTAGGCACGGCGGTGTTTGTTCGGCACCGTCTTCCCGTCGCCGAAAATGGAGAGCTGCGTATAGGCGATCGGGGAGGAGTCGTAACAGGTCGCAATGAGCTTTTTCAGTCCCAGAAAGTTGAAGTTCATCGCAAAATATTTGAAAAAATTGCTCTCGTACGGGTCGTCGCAGTTGCAAAAGATGATTTTCCCTGCCAGCTGCTCCTTGTAATGTTTGAGTTCCGCCTCGATGTCCGGAAGCTGGGTATAGAACTCGTCCGCCTTGTTTTTCCTCGCGTTTCTCAAAGTTTCGGTGGCCATTTATCCCTCGCAAATAGAACTATAGTGATAGAAATTATAACACGATAGTTTTAATTTGTCAATACGATAGTTTTATTATCAAAGGAAAAAGGCAAATAAACTATAACTAAAGTTTCTATTTGAGGTGATTTATGGAACGCGAAGAAGTTGCAAAACGGATTCGGGAACTGAGGGAGGAAAGGCACTTGAAGCAAAATGCGCTTGCGAATTTGGCGGGCGTTTCTCCCACCTATATTTATCAATTGGAACGGGGCGAAAAAAGTCCTACGATAGAATATCTCGATCATATTTGCTGGGGTTTGGGGATCACGATCGAGGAATTTTTCTCCACGAAAAAGCCCGAGGCGGCGGGACTCGACAAGCTCTCCGCCCTCACCCCCGAGCAAAAACAACTTTTGAATAATTTTTTGAACAGTTTATAAAAATTCCCCCCGTCCCTCTCGCGCCCCCAACCGAGCGGGCGAAGGATTCCTTTCAAGTCAAGCAAAAACAGCGGGGAGCGCCCGCTGTCGTGCAAATTTTATATCGGTCGGCCTCATCAACATCGGCGGCATCTGCAGGGTTCCCCCCGCGGAAGCCGCTTTTTTGTGCCTATGTATTGCTCCCTGCCGTTGCCCTCTTCCCTCTCACCGCGTGAGCGGGAGGAGAAAACGGAGCCAGAGATCGGCGAGCGTGGCGTGGCCTTCACGGGTCGGATGGGCGAAATCGGGGCTCTCATACCGTTCCCCGACGGACTCGAGATCGCACAGCACGCAGCCCTCTTCCTCCGCCGCCCTGCGGATGGCGTTGTTATAATCGGGATTCTGCCAAGTGATATTATACCCGACCGTCCTGCACCCTTCGCATTTGCCCAAGGGGAGCGTCCCGCAGGCGATCACGGCATCGGGATAATGCTTTTTCATCCTGCGGAGCATCGTCCGATAGCTGCCGTAAAACGACTCCAAATCGTCGGGCGTGTCAAACCCGATATCGACGATAAATTCCCTGTCATTTGTCCCCATATAGATGAGAATGAGGTCGGGCGATGTGCCGTCCGTCGGCACCGTGTCGGCGGAACGTGCAACATCTTCCCCGTCCGCCAAGGCGCTCCTGCCCAGCGAGGAGCACCTTTCCTCACAGCACGATGAAGGGAAGGCGTCGCCCGATACGGTACTGCCCGAGTAGGAGTTGTTGACGCACAATTCTCCGCCCAAAGCGTCTATCACCCGCATCCACCAAGTGTCACGGACATCGGTCATTCCATATCGTTTGAGTTGTGAGCCCGTATAATAGACAAGGTAGTCCTCGGGGTTATAGCCCTCATAGGTGGAGATGGAGTCCCCCACGACAGATACTTTGCAACCGGGTTTGATCGTAACTTCGTTCTTCATATCAGTTCCTCCCTGAACATTATCATAATCTGAGGCGCATCACTTCTTCCGCCAGACTTTCGATGCTGTCCGCGCGGCTCCCCCTCCCGATGGCTTTGAATGCCCATCCGCCGCCTTTGCGGTAGGCGACGCCGATGATGAGAGCCGTGTCATGACGCATCGCGGATTCGACTCTGTATTCCACAATGGCGCGGCCCGATTCCGAATCATAGAGCCTTATGTACATATTCTTCACATCCCCGAGCTCTTGCCCGCGGATCGTGCATTTATAGATATTCAGGACAAAGATCAGTCTGTCGCGGGAGGAGGGTACATCATCCAAAAAGACGGAGATGTTCTCGTCATCGTCGTTCCCTTCGCCGTCTATGCCCGTCACGTTATCCCCGTGATGGATCACACATCCCGAGGGGTGTTGCAGATTGCTATAATATACGACCTCTTTTTCGTCCCCTCCGGCAACGATCACGGAGGAATCGATATCCATATTCTCGCCCGCGGAAACGGGGTCCCAGCCCACGCCGACATAGATCTCCGAGAGCGGCTCGTCTCCCGATTGGATCCTGACTTCCTGCCCCTGCGACAGACGGATGACGTCGCCTTCCTTGTGCCCATGTCCCAGCGAAGGGGCGGAATAGTCTATCTCTAAATTGTTGCAGTAAATACATTGGAAGTGAAATTCATCGTGTTTCCTGCAATCAACGGTTTTGGGAGGACAGGTGCAGCCGCCGACAAGCCTTTTGCCGCACCTGTCGCAGGCGAGCAGATTCTCATTTGTCGAAAAGGAGGCCTGATGCACCTCCGACGTCATCAGGTTCGCCTCTTCGGGGCTCAGAGGGATGAAGTTGACCACACGCCAGACAGATCCGTACTGCTTGATCTCAAGCCCGAAATACTTCTTGGTCTTTGTGCATACAGCCTTTACGAATTTGGTATTTTCCATCGTTTCCTCCAGAATTTTTTTGTTTTTCAAGATGATATCCTGCGCCCGTGAGACCGTCAGACACATTTCAGCATAAGATGGATCGACGTTTCGAGATCCGCCCCGTCGCCGATGTCATCGGAGATCGGCGTCAAGGGCAAATATGACCCTCAAATCTGATATACAGAATTGTAACATAAAGCGGTTGCCTTGTCAATCGCCGAGGCAAAAGAAAGCATCCGCCCGCACAAGTTTTTTCGGGGCAATAATCCCCCGCCCCGCGTCCTACGGTCATCCCGCCCCGCGTGTCAACCCGCCCCGCGTGCCCCTCTCGCGTCATCCTGAGCCGCTTTTTACGGTCATCCTGAACCCGCACGCCCCTCTCGCGTCATCCTGAACCCCCCGTAGGGGGGTGAAGGATCCCCTCAAACGGAGTCCGAAAAAAGCTCCTCCCTCGGGGAGGATTCTTCGACTCCGCGCTTCGCGCTCCGCTACTTCGTCGCCGACGCTCCGCGTGCCGCGCTTAGAGCAACAAGAAAGCGCGCGGGGCAGGATGACGCCAATATAGCACGAGACTGAGGTGGGGATCTTGGCGCCCCCGTAGGGGTCAGGCTTCAACCCCCACCTGACGCGACTACGTCGCGCCACCCGCCCCCTTCAACGGGGGCAGGCCTTACCCCCTCCTTGGGGGAGGTGGGGATAGGAGGCGGGGCAGGAAGGGGCATGACGCGCGCGAGTCGCGTCCGCGGGGAAATCCATACCAAAAACAGCGGGGAAAACTCCCCGCTGGCCTTTTATTATGATGTTTTTCAACACAAATCGCGTTTGCTTATTTTCCTTCCAGTTCCTGCATGACTCCGCTGAAACACTCATGCCAGTATTGGTTATGGATGATCTTCCGCTCGACCCATCGGTCATCCATGAGCTCCCGCTTGGTCTTACGGCTCATGACTTCCCAGTTCTCCCTGGGGATGATATAGGTGGCATTGCCGTAGATTGCGGATTCGAGCACGCAATGCCCGCTGAAAAGATAGGCATAATACCCGCTGAACCCGTTGATCCCTTCCACGGCCTTCTCGGGGGTATAGCCTTCCACAAATTCGAGACGGTCGGTCTCAAAGGTATCGGTCTGCTTCCCCTGCCGCTCAAGGGATTGTTTTAAGTGCTCGCTCGGCATCTCGCCCGGGGGGAGCATCTTCCAGTTGCATCTTTGGCGGGGCATCGGGATAAAAGCCTCGAGCATATCACTGTAAATATAACAAAAGCCATAGATCTCCAAAAAGAGATTGACGGCCTCCCCGAGGGATTCCTCCCTGACGGTCTCCGTCAAAATTGCAGATACATATTGATTGCCCTCCGCGTCGGCGGCGAGAACGAGCTCGATCTCCGTGGGCGGGACTTCCACCTGCGGATAGCACATACGATAGATGTCGATCGGCGCGGGGGAGGCATCCTCATTCCCGTACGGCCGTGTACAGATGGTGGTGACATATCTGTATTCTTTTTCCTGCGTTTTGTCGGTATAGACATACCCGTTTGCATTCTTTGCACAGACGGGCCCGAACTCGGCAGAGGGCAGGACGACGTCGCCGACATCTTTCAGTCCGACACGGAGGTGTTCATCGTCGGTCACGGGAATGCCGATGCAGATCTTGTCCCGCTCGTACCCTTTGGGCAGTTTCAAAGCCTTGACCCTCGCCTGCCTGATACAATAACTTGACATATTCAAACCCTCCTGTTTGATTTTATTATGGAGAAATACTGTGCGACGGACTTGGTTCCTATGAATCACTATACTTCTTTGCGGCTAATCGGGCGAGAAGAAATATTGATGTTGTCTACTTGATACAGGCGGGAGTTGATTGCCTTACATTCGTTGGGATGAAAGAAAACGTAATTCTTGCCTTGGGGGTTCAATGAGCTGTCAAAAATAACACCATGAAATCCCATATTCATAAATTGCCCCGCCAAATACTGTGTAAAAGCATAATTGTGCCCCGCATAGTGGGGAGTGGCAAATTCATTGGCAATTAGCCACACCAGCTCAGAAACGTCGCCGTCCTCGATCCGTTCTGATTTACTTTGTGTCAGATCGGCAAAAAGCACATTCTTTTTGGCAACAAATTTCGCAACGGAAATGATCTCCATCCTCGTCGGACGAAGCTCACTGATAGCAGTTTCATCGTCGCTGCTGGTGTAAAGAAATGAGATCCCGTTTCCGTTCAATCTTCCCTCTTTTGCAATTTTTATCGGAGGAGCACCGGAGTCCGCCGCCTTATACCCTTGAAAAACGGCGTTTTCTTCATATATCCAATCAAAAAATTCAGAGTCATCGGAAATGACATCATCCAGATTAAAAACTCTGCCTCTGAAAAACACATCCCCGGTATGTACTTCATATTCCAGAAAGGATTTATGATCATCAAGATATTTTAATAAGGGTGTACCGTTGTAATAACGGTTACTGTTGCTTACGATTTTTCTCCATCGTATAAAATCATGTTTTACCTTTGAATATTTACTCATGCGTTACCCCATAGGTTTGATCATGGCCTCGATGAAGGAGATCTCATCGGGGGACAAACGGCTTTTGTAGTCGCTTATTTTTTCGACAACAAGTTTTGCGCCTTGTCCGCGCAAAAAAGCTTCTGCATTGATATATGCTTGCTCGTAGGTGAGAGGCGGTTGCGTATTGACAGTATTCCACACAAGAGTTTCAAGAGAATATTTTAACATCAACGATCTTATATGTTCCTGCATCTTTTGGAACCGCCCCGCGTGAAAATATTCGCGCAGTTTTTGCACATCGTCGCAAAAGTCAAAAATTTCTTTCACGTCTTTGAACTTTTCATAGATTTCTAAGTAATCGTTCATGCTTTTGTCCTTTTAGCTTTGGAAAAATCCGTCCGTTTCGAAGATGTGTGTCAGTTCATCATTGCTCATACAGCGAGCAACCTTTTCGCGGACAGAACTTTTTGACATATCCAAACGGAATGCCTTCTCCTTTCCGACAGAATCTTTTTCCAGCCTGATAAGCTGAATGCGTCCCACTCCCGGGTTTTGCCTTGCATATTCCGCAAAGCCTTTCGCCTTGCCGAGATTATCTGCCCTTGACGGATCGTGCGGTTCAAGTATATCCACAACATAATCGGCGCCTTCGCGGCGAACGATCAGGAAATCGGGATATGTCGGTTTCATTTCCCCGTTGATTTCATAGGGAATGCAGAGTGCCCAAGACTTTCTGTCATAATTGCGCAACCAACATACAAAATCACCTCGAGTTTCTTCTTCGGCTATGACAGCGCTTTCCCAACGATTCAGTTTGATGTGTGCAGTTCCCGAATCATCTACGAAAAGATGATTGCTGTACGCTTTCCCGTCAGTATCCCGCGGAACGCGGATAGTTTCCGGCAATCTGAAATTGTGTTTACTTATCACATCGCCGTTGGAAACTATGTCATCATAACGTTTTTTGAACTGTTCCGAAAGAGAAACTGTGCGCCGCCGATAAGTATCGTTCAGCTCGTGAAAGCGATTTTTCGCGTATTCATTGAGCGCGTTCATGCAATCTGCATTGGCGACAAAGATAATGACGTGTATTTTGAGATTGATCAACTCTTCATCGTTAAAATATCGATTTACATACGCATTGAAGACGCCCTCGCTTCCAAGACGAATTTCCGCAAGTCTGCATTGACGTTCAATGTCCGTATCCGTCGTGGAAAACAAATCATAAGTAGCATAATTGTCTATCGAATTGCCGAACACATCAAAAATCTGCGCGGTCAGCTTGAACTGCGACACTTTTTCGGCAAGCGCGTCGTAATCTCCCTGTTCTTTCAGCGTTTCGATATGCTTGTGGATCATCTCGGTGATGTCGGAGATTACGTGCTCTTTTGCATCGGTATCAATATGCGTTTGTGTCAAAAGACGGGCAAGCGCATACAGGGATTTCAAGTAATCGGTAATACGTGTCGTGCGAACATCATAAGTCAAAAGTCCCATATCGTTTATTGCGCGCACAATAGCCTCACGGTCAAGACTGAGAGATGGTGAGGCTTTTCCCCGATTCGTTTCTTGTATAGGCGCTTCGTTTGAACGAGGAACAATAACGAGCGAGACAATATGATTTGCTTCGCCGGGCTGTGCGATATCCGCTTGCCCTTGAGCATAATCCTCCAAAGGTGTAGAGTGGATGACAGACTGCGTGTTGTCCGATACGTTTGTATGAGCACCTGCGGGAGCGGGAATCTGTCCCTCTGCTACTTGCGGCACGTTTCCATCAGAACTTTGACTTGAAGGACGAAGAGATAATGTGCTGTAACTGTCATTCCCAAGCGCTTCCGCTTCAATATCGGTAGGTATCGTCGCGCCTTCCTCGTTTTGCAAAGCGTTCACCACATCGCGCACGGTAATTTCATTGAACTGAGGCAAAAACAGATGCACGTCGTTGAGCGTTTCGTCCACTTTGATATGCTGTTGAAGCGGCGTGCGTACCATTCTCCCGAGCAACTGGGCAATATAGGTGTAATCGACCGCACGGCGGAAAGACATCATCGTCTCGGCGCGCGGACAGTCCCAGCCCGTTGAAAGCGTTTCCTTAAAGAACACCACTCTGATGCGCTTATCATCCGCAATGCGCGAAGGTTCGCAATAAGGGACATCCAAACCATTGATTTGGATCGTAGACATTCCCTCTCCGAAAGCGTGAACAACTTGTCCTGACGAAAAATGATTTCCAAGCCGTTCCTCTATGGTATGAAGGCACTCATCGAGATTCGTTGTGGATATTTGACGAGTTGTGCCGTTTTGTACCTGAATGACGAAAATGGGATTGACCTGCGCATAGTGCTGTTCATAGCAATATTGATACCAATGATTCCATTTCTCTTTCCATTCGTCCGTCGCCGCCTGCAAGACCGCCATATCGTTACCTGCGTGTTCGGGGTATGTAATGACGATTTTGTCTTTCAATAGTCCCGAAGCACGCACCTCGTTCGGTGTAGTCGTCACATAATGCGTGGTAGATTGGATGCCCTCTGCCAAGCGAATAAATCTCTGCGGCGTGGCAGTCATGCCGATGACCACGGGCATGGGCGGCAGCCGATCCGCTTCCGAGCCTTTCAAGAACTTTTGCATGATTGTCGTGTTCTTGGTGAGATCGCTCGGCTTCTGCGCGCCGCGGTGCGCCTCGTCGATGATGAAATACAGACGATCCGATTTCTCCCGCACGGTATTTGCAAGCGTTTCCCAAATAGTATGTTGCCGTTTGTCGAAATGTTTGGTAAGATTGCTCGACTTGGAGAGTTTTTGCGTGTTAAGGAAGTAGATGTGCCCGTCTTCTAATAACTCCATATCGAATTCATCTTCTTTGATGACAACGCATTGATTGAGCCGGATTTTATCCGCTTTCAAATCGATTTTTAGTTTTGATTGCTCGTTGAGTTGGGGTGAATCAGAAAGCCAAACGAAGATTGCATCGTTCTGATCGGGATAGCGTTCATCGCCATAATAGATCGCCTCGATGAGCGCCGACATAACGATCGTTTTACCCGCGCCCGTGGGAGCGGTATAGGAAACGACTTGCGGCGTATGCGTGCTATAATAATTTCCAAGTGCCGTAGCAACGCTCATGCGCAGTTTTGCAAGTGCTATCTTTTGAAAGGGAAATAATTCGACGTTCATCTTCTCACCTCCTGACGGTACTGATGCGGAAATTATCGAGATAGTCGCGGTAAAGCTGATAACTTTCCTTGACTTTCAGCCCCGCGATCATATCCCGATAACCCGCTTCCGAATCGGTAACGATGAACACCGTATCGGCCTCGGGATGTTCTTTCAGTTTATCGGCAAATTCTATGTATTGCTTTTCGTCTGTGAGCACCGCAAAACGGTTCTCGGGCAAAATCAGCATATCGGGCGTATGATCATCGATGACAGGGCATCTCCCGATCGCTCCCGCTTTCATCCAAAGCGTGGGAAGCATCTCTTTGAATTGTCTCCCGAGCGCAACCGCATTTTTATCGAGGAACCCGAGCTTGAAGTAGACCGCATTTGCCTTGAACCCGTCCGCCATGGGAATATCGCTTCCGAGATAGCTTCCTTTAAGCGGATGACCGTTCACGTCGTGCCCTTCGATGGAGCAGACGGTGCGCGGCCAATTCACATAGCGCGCAATCCCGAGTTTTTCCCATTCCTCGTCGCCGGGATGATAACCCTTTGCTGCAAGTTCTTTTGCCTCGGCATCGGAGACCTCGTTATTCGTCACCATGATACAACGTCTATGTCCGCCGTCCTCTGCGTTAAGAAGATTGACCGCATGGAGCGTCGTTCCCGAACCTGCAAAAAAGTCAACAATAAGGGCATCAGGCTTATTGGCAACAATAAATTTTAAGGAATCCCGTACAGCATAAAGCGACTTCGGATAGGCAAAATCACTATATGGCAACATGGCTGTTAATAAATTTTTCCCTTTACTCCCGGCGTCATGCGACTGCATATTCCATACGCTTGAAGGGCGTTTCCCTTTTGATGTATCTCCGAGAATTACCGTGCCCTCATCGTCTCTTCCAAGAATCTCTATTTCTCCGTTTTCTATGCGCTTCATAGTTCCGCTTTGCAGATGAGCCATAGCACGGGTCATATCCCCTGGATTCCATTTGCCAAACTTGATATATCCTTTTTCAATCTTCTTTTTGAATGTCTCCGTTTGTAGTGCCCAGCTAACCTCCATACCATCTCTTCTTATAGGAAAGACGGCAAAACAGTCATCGGGAACAGTAATATCGTTCCGATTCATACTCGAGGGTAGTGGATTGCCGACACCAACATATTTACCATTAAGTTTACTGAAAAATACGGGATAAAACAGATTCGGACGTTTGGAGCGAGGCCCATTTGCGCTTGTCCTTATCATCTGCGCCCATACTTTGATATCAACATTCTCGTAATCGGTAAATTGGAGCATATCGGGACCGAAAGGAACGACCGAAGCTGTGCCGATAAAGATAAAAAAGATATATTCCTCAACACGCGTGAACATATCCTTGCGCATTGCTCCACGAGGACTTATGACACTACTAATCATCTGCATTCTTGCCTCGGGGAACATCTCTTCAAGCAAACAGCCAAGGTGCAGATATTCTTTTTCGTCAATCGTAACAATCAGAACGGAATCGCTTGGATTAAGTAGTTTTTTCGCCAAACGCAATCGCTTCTGCATCATGGAGAGCCATTTGCTATGACGGTATTGGTCGCTCCCGTCCACATAATCGTTGTTGTATTTCCAATCACGCGCGCCGGTATTGTAGGGCGGATCGATATAGATACAGTCCACCTTCCCCGCATAGAGGTATTCAAGGAGTTGTAAGCCGTGATAATTGTCCGCCTCAATGAGCGTGTGCCACAAATCGCTGTCAGGCGCATTGCAAACGCTATCCACAGGCTTCAAGTAGGGATAGATCGCCTCACCAAACTCTGCGATGGAAACAAGCTCTTCTACCTTAAACTCCGCCGTCGCGCTCTTATCTTTATTGAGGCACATCGCAACACCGTCCTCGATTTTGAGTACGGTATAGAAATCGCTGACTTGCCCCGATTTCAACGCTACCTTCGAACCCTTTTTTACGGGGATATCCCAAAGCGGCGTACATTCGGGCAGATGCTCCTCGAAGACAAGGCCGAATTGTTTATGTTCTGCCAACTTTTTCGCCTCCGCCGCGATCCGCGCGCGCAGTTCCGGGTTTTCGATTTGTGTAATGAGTTCATCCAAGATAGCCATTCTTCTTGTCTCCTTGTATCACACAAAGACATCTTTCGATGTCAAGCTCCTCAAATTCGCAATATCCGCTATAACATTTTTTGCCTGTTCGGCTACCAAAATACGGATATTTTTGGCAAGCCATGCGGGAAATTTTAGCCCACTTTACAGAGAATTTAATCGTCCTCGTCGTCCATGTCCATGAGAATCATATCTTCAAGCTGTGCGTCTTCGTCGTCGGTGACCCCGAAGAGCCAATCGAAAATGCCCATTTCAACCTCTGTCAAGGATTATACGGCATCATATATGACAACGGTCATCATAATTGAAAAATTTTCCGCAAAATTTTCCGATTGCAATTATAGCACATATCGCGGAGAATTGCAAGGCCTGAACTATACCTTTGAGATAGGACAGTCAGGGGACTATTCGTGTCAAGTGAAAATAGCGGGAAAGGTTCTTCTCGCTGTCTGTATCATTTTTAACTTATACATAAGGTGCTCAACCGTAACAAGGCATGAACTTTTGTCCGTGCCTTGTAAGGTGATCCTTCAGCTATTCGTCGCTGACGCTCCTCGTGCCGCGCTTAGTGCAATAGAATGCACGCGGGGCGGGATGACCGCAAAACGCGAGATCACTCCACCCCGTAAAAAACGAAGCATAAAAGCGGCACTGCCTTCAAGGGATCAAAGGCTGTGCGTCATGCAAGATAATGGCGGAAAAGGGAAAGGATCTCGTCGGCGGCGGAGATGAGCATCTCCCGACAAGCCGTCAGGTCCTTATCATAGGAAAGCCTGATCTGGAGACTGTCCATCATGGTCGCGAGCAGGACATAAAACTCCCGCATCTTCCTCGTGCCCCGATAATACTGCAACATCTCGGAGTGTGCTCTCAGCCAATTCCCGAAATAAGGCACGGAGATCTCCCCGTCCAGCACTTTTTGCAGGGCGCTCTCAAAAAGCGCCACATCGAACCCCTTCTCCGTTTTCGCAATATGATTATCCGCGAACAGCTTCATCTCCCGCTCGTCGAGTCTGCAATGCAGCGCCCTCGTATAAATCTCCCCCTCTTCGTAGCGCTCGGGATCGTCCTCCTCCCCCAAATAAACGTCATACGTCTTCACGGCCCGACACAAAAATGAGCACAGCCCCTCGATCTCCGTAAAGATCTCGCCCGTGGAGAGCCGCGCCATCCAGAGACTCCTCTTCCCCTCTTGAAAGGAGATGTCGCAGACGACGTCCTGTACGTCCTCAAACACCAGTCGAAACGCCCCGCCGCTCTCCCCCTGCAATCCGATAAAAAGTCTCGGGCAGCGCAGATCGCTCTCTTTATTCGAAAACTCCGTGACGCTCACCTGTGCAGGCGCCCCGTCCGACGCCCCGAACTCCCCCTGCAATCCGATGATGAGATCTGCATAATTGTTATCCGTCCGACGGTAGGCGCGGGAAGATGCTCCGAACAGGACGAGCAGATCGCCGTTTTCGTCGAGCTCGGCGGAAGGACAGTTGGAGAGCTCCGCCTCTTCTCCCGTGAGATCGCTCCCGATGGGGTCATACGGGACACAGAACAGGACGTCCTCCCCGTCCTTGAATCTGACGTAAACCCGACAGATGTCGCAGCGGTCAAGGAGATAGTTGCCGAGTTCAAAGACTTCCCGCGGGGCGTGGTCGAGCTCTATCGTCCCGTCTGCATATTGCCTTGACGCCGCGCTCATGAGGTTCCCGAGGGCGTTTTTTGAGATGACGAGAGAGCCGTCGTCGGCATACTTGTCCCCCCGTGCATCCGTGCGGATATCCGTCTGAAAGTCGACGATATCCCCGCCGTCTATTTCAAATTCCTCGCAGTCGGCGAGCGATAAGACGATATATTCGATGGTTTCGAGCATCCGATGATCGAATTTCATAAATTACCTCCGAAATAAGAAATCGGCCCGACGGTCTCCCCGCGGCGCCCCGACGGTCCCATTATACCCCAAAGAGCGGGAAAATGCAACTTTCCCGATAAAACTTTGCCGCGGTCATGAAATTCACGCTTTTCGGAGCGCTTGGGCGATGTCGCTTGCCTTCTTGGGAAATTTGTGATATAGTATGATCATGAATACACTCCATCCGAATATCAGAATTTTATGTGAGGAGCCGATCGTCAACACGAAGGCCTCCGAAGTCTATGTCTCCGTGCGCTTTACATACGGCGGGACGGTATGGGAAGGATATGTGCCGATCGTCTACCGCCGAACGGGGACGGACATCGATTTCGATGACAAGGAGAGTCTTTTCGCCCACCTGAATACGGTCTATGAACAGATGGACCCGTCGAACGCTGCGGCATGGACGGAGGCGCAGAGAGAATTCTGGAAGAAGAAACCCCGCGCCGACGTCACGAAGGGCTTCTTCGACAAGCTCGCCGAGGGCGGATGGAAGTGCGGGGCGTGCGGTATGCCGAGCAATCAGAACCCCCAGCGCAGAATACAGGATCTGAAGGAATTCGGCTATACGATCGCAACCGATCTGTCGCGGTATTGTCCGAATTGCCGCCGTAAGACTTCCCAGCGTCTCCTTCTCCCCATCCCCCGCCGCGACGGTCACGGAAACGGATACGAGACATGGTCGCCCGCTCTGAGAAACAGGATCATAAGCGTTTTGGGCGGGATCGACGTCTATGAAAATACCTACAACAGGAATTGCCTGCCCGACCATAAATTCTCGGAGATCCGATGGAACGAGAGGACGAAATCGGAAAATCCCGACGATATGACGGACGAAGAGATCAGACAAAAATTTCAGCTACTGACCAACCAGCGCAACCAGCAAAAGCGGGAAGTGTGCCGTACCTGTTTCCAGACGGGAAAGCGGGGCACGATCTTCGGGATCTCCTTTTACTATCGCGGCGGTGAAGAATGGGACAAGACCATCCCGCGGCGCGGAAAGGAGGCGGAAGCGGGCCGTGTGGGCTGTCCCTGGTATGATATCGCCGCGTGGCGGGAAAAGCTCTGCGAAAAATTAAACGGACGGGACGGGACATGACGGTATGGGAAAAATAACTTTGAAAACCGTCGGCAGCGTGTGCTCGGGGATCGAGGCGGCTTCCGTTGCATGGAAGTCCTTGGATCTGCGGTTTTTGTGGTTTTCGGAGATTGCCGATTACCCCTCCGCTGTCCTCGCCCACAGATATCCCGAGATCCCGAATGTGGGAGATATGCGCTCCATTCCCCATAAACTGTTGCAAAAAGAGATCCCCGCGCCCGATCTTATCTGCGGGGGGACGCCCTGTCAGGCATTTTCACTGGCGGGGCAGCAAAACGGGCTCGATGACGAGCGAGGCAATCTCACGCTGAAGTTTGTCGGGATCGTGAACGCCAATGATGAAGTACGGGAAAAGAGCGGCCTGCCGGGGACGATCGTCCTGTGGGAGAACGTCGAGGGAGTGCTGACGGACAAGACAAACGCGTTCGGGTGCTTTCTCTCCTCCTTGGCGGGGCTGGAAGCGCCGCTGAAACGGGGCCGCTGGGAAAGCGCGGGGTGGCTGTCGGGGCCCAAGCGCAATGTCGCATGGCGGGTACTCGATGCAAAATACTTCGGCCTTCCCCAGCAGAGGCGCCGCCTATATGTCGTCGCGGGGGGAAAGGAGTTCCGCCCCGAAGAGGTCCTGTTCGAAAAACATACAAAGGCCCCGTGCCGAGCCCCTGTCACTCCGCTCAAATTTGAAAAAGACGGCCATGCATTCGAGGTCTTCAGGGAATATACGGACTGTCTGTATGCCGCTTACGGCACAAAATGGAACGGAAACGCCGCCGCGACGAACGGCTCGCTGTTTGTCCTTCAGGACTCCCGCCTCAGGCGTTTATCTCCCGTGGAAGCCGAGCGGCTCATGGGCTTCCCCGACGGCTATACGGAGCTGCCGAAGAGCAAAAAAACGAGCCGTTATCAGGTTATCGGCAACTCGTGGGCGGTCCCCGTCATCAGATGGATCGGAGAGCGGCTCCTGCAAAGGGGGCATGGCGATCATCGGGAGACGGACGGCCTGTTGCATTGCCATAATATAGAGGAATGCCCCGACGGATCGCTCCTATGTCCTTTGGAGGATTTCACGGTGACGGACTGCGGCGAAGTCTTCAGCTGCGGTGTTGCGCCCGAGGACGCCGTCTTTGGTGATATGAGGGAGATCGTATGCGCCGACGCACCGACGGATATCTACATCTCCCCCGTCGGCTGTGACGGGATCCTGAGGCGCAGCCGTGAACGGAACCTTTCCGTCAATCCGCGGCTCAAAAAGGTCTTGGAGAGGATCTCGGCCGAGATGCCCGAGGAAGAGATCGAGGCGCGTTCCAAGGTCCAGCGGCGAGGCAAATACAGCAAATAATTTGCAGATCCCCGTCCATGCCGCACCCGCGGACGGCCTGTTACTCTTTTTACGGCCATTCTGCCCTTCTCCTTGCCCACCCCCCTACCCCCCTCCTTAGGAGGGGGCATAAAAAGCGCCTCTTCGGGGAGGATCCTTCGACTCCGCGCTTCGCGCTCCGCTACTTCGTCGCTGACGCTCCTCGTGCCGCGCTTAGAGCAACAAGAATGCGCGCGGGGCAGGATGACCGTAAAGCGCGAGGAGGCAACAGGGGGCGGGGGAATTATCCGTTCACCTGCTCCATCATCCTCCGTTTGTGGTCGAGGAGGGAGTGGACGTACAGCTTCAGCGTAATGACGGGCGAGCGGTGGCCGAGCACTTCGGACAGCGTCTTGTCGTCCATCGCCCTCTCGTTCGCCCGCGTCGCAAAGGTGTGCCTGAGGGCATGGAATTTCTTATGCGGAATGCCGAGTTTCTGCAATAACAATTGATAACTCCTCTGAAACGACCGCACGCGGACCGTCTCCCCCTTGGCGTCCGAGATGACGAAGTTCGACTTGCTCTCCTTCTTCATCTCCGAAAGTAACGCCATGAGACAGCTCGGCAGGGGAATGATGCGGCGGGAGGAATAGGTCTTGGGACGGTCGATGATCTTCTTATAGTTCCCGTTCTCGTCCTTTCCGTCACGGCAGGTCTTTGAGATCGTCATGAGGGCATTTTCAAAGTCAATATCGTCCCATTCGAGGGCCAAAAGTTCCCCGATCCTCAGTCCCGAGTGCAGGCAGATGATGATGCCGTTGAGCTTGTGCCGCGAAGAGCGTTTTTGCAGCATTTTTGCGATCTCATCCTCGATACGCTTCTGCTCGCTCTCCGTAAAGACGACCACTTCCGTCTCAGGGGCTTTGGGGAGCTCGAGTTTATCGCCGATGTATTTCTCCGCATAGCCAAGATTATAGGCGCGGCGCAGAGAATTTCGGAACACACTGAAAATCAGCCTGATACTGTTTGCCGAGAGCGGGCCGCCCGTGAGTAGATTGCCATGCTCCAACAGCCCCGTGATGTAATGCTGGATGCAGGCGACATCGAGTTCGTTGATCTCGATCTCCCCGAAAATCGGTTCGAGCCGCAGGCGGATCGTGTCCTTGTATGCCTTGTATGTGCGTTCTTTTTCGACGGGACGGACATAGTCCTCGAGCCAGATATTCAGCCACTGTCCGTATTTCATGATTCACCTCTTATCATTTGTAACTCCATTGTAGCAGAAATAAAAACGGCTTGCAAATGGCAAACCGTTTTACTAAACAAAAAAAATTTCAGAAATTTTTCGAAGCGCCCGATTGCGCCGTTTTTTGGCACAAAAAACGGGTAGGCCATGGGCCCTCAACAAAAAAACAGATGAAAACGTCTCCTCCGATCAGGGGGAGACGTAGTATTTTGTGAGTTTTCTCTTGGTGATGGCGGTCGTCACGGCGTCGAGGAATGCCGATTTGTCGGGGATGGAGATCTCAAACATCTCGTTGTTCCTCGTATTCCACAGGATCCCCTTGGAAAGCCCGAGCCCGATCATATAGACGGCACATTGCAGAAAGTGCGGATGTGATAATTCGGAGACGAATTTCAGCTCATAGACCACGCCGTCCTTGACAACGTCGGCGAGGCCGCTTGCCTCAAACGCCTTCCCGCCCGTCTCGTCCCCGAAGGCGATCGAGCAGGGCACCTGCACCTCTTCATCGGCGGAGAGCACGGCTCCGAGCCGCTGCACCAGTGCCCGCTTCTCCTCCCGCTGTACGAAAGGCGTCCGCACTTGTTTTCTGTATCGCTCCTGTTTGGTCTCCAAGGATATCAAAAACAGAATCTTCTCCTCAATCGAGGCGCGCCTGACCTCGGATGCAAACATGAAGGACAGTTCGGGGTGGACGGCAAAGAATAAGTCGAGTTCCTTATCGATATCGTAATGATGAAAATACGCCGCCTCCTGATAGATGCCGATACAGGGGGAAAGATCGATGAGTTCGTCCCTGTTTTTGATCGCGATCTCCCTGCGGTCCGTCTGTCCGACGGGCTCGATCCCGAGCAATGAATAACATTTCTCGATGTCCTCGATATATTTGAAATCGAACATCGAGGAGATATCCATTGCCGAGAAGGGCGTCTCGGAGCATACATTCGTCGAGAGCGTCTCCTCGGAGAGCTTTGCCCCGCCGCCCGCGACGAAGACGATCTTCTCCTTGCCGCGGCTCGCCGCGACGCAGAAAATATTGCGGAGAATCTCATAGGACTGCTGCGGTTTCTCGATCCGTACCGCCCAGTAGCTCTCCGTAAAGTCGAATACCATGCAGATCTTGCGCTCCAAGCCCTTGCTGCTGTCATAGGTCGTGAAGATCGCACAGCTGTCCGTCGGGTCGACTGCCCTGTCCCCGTCGTCGTCCTGAATGCTCGCATAGACGGTCGCCTTGTTGAATTTCTCGGGGAACAGATCCTCGAGCTCGTTCAATACCTCCGCCATCTGTCCCGTCCGTGCGCCGAGGCAGAGGATATCCCCCGGCCGCTGTGCCGCCAGAAAGGAGACGGCCTCATCGGCGTCCATGTCAACGACGCTGCAACCCGCGTTGACGCCGATGATCGGCTTGTTCCAGATGCGTCCGAGCATCGCGGCGTGCTCTCCCGAGAGGCGGAAACATTTCGTAAAGGTCAGACGCTCGCAGTCGCCCAGGAAGCTGCCGATGAACGCTCTGACGTCAAGAGCGGTCTTGTCGTAGATCTTTTGCTCCATATCCCCCACGGCGATGATCTGCATGGCGGGATTGCAGGATCTGATGTAGAGGAGCAGCTCGGCGAGCTCCTGTTCGATGTCCTGATACTCATCGAGGACGAGGACGTCGTAGTGCGGCAGGGCGGGCCTGACACGGTTGAAGGTCTGGATGAGGTCGTGGATGCCCGCACGGATCCCGTACGCATGGAGCATCATATAAGCAAAACCGTGATAGTTGGTCACGGTCACGTTGTATCTTCTGATCTTTGCACGGGCATCGATCTTGAGGAGCTTGTTATATGTCAGATACAAGATCTTCTTCCCCGAAAACCTGTCGCAGAGCCGCTGGATCGCCGTCGTCTTGCCGCTCCCGATGCAGGCATCGACGAGAACGTTTTTCCCCTGCATGGCGACGGAGATAAAATGCTCCTGCTCATCGGATAACCGAAAATTTTGCCCCATATTGTTTGTCCTTACCGTCCTGTTCTTTGAAAAATCCGAACGTTCCGCCGATAGCGGGTTTATTTTACCATATCGGGAACGGGGTTGTCAAATAAATCGGCTCCCGCTTCCCCCGTTCGTGCGGGACGGGGTCAGAGGGGGATGCGGAGGAAGCGGTCGGCGAGACAACAGAGGCGCATCAGGGCGGCGAGCGTCTTGTCGGGCGCGGTGATGAGGACCCTCAGTTCCCTCTTGTTCAGCTCGGCGCCCCATTCGTTCGCGGTCCGTATGATCTCCGTCAACTGATCGGGATCGAAGGGGTCGGAATAGCCCGACAGGGCGGCGCCCATGTCGCCCACATACAGATCGGCATCCTCGCAATAGACGGCAAATTCATCCGTCCCGTTACTGAGCGAATATCCGTCGACGGAGATGATAAACTTCTCCCCGTCCTTCCGAAAGGAGATGCTCCCCCGCGTCGACTCGCACAGAGGAATGAGGAGCTCCGCCAGACTGCGCTGCGCCCGCTTTTCCACCGTTGGCTTTCTGATGCCCCAACGGGATAACGCCATCCGTTTTGCAAGAACAGCGTCCTCCTCCGCGATTGCCTGCATGGAAATCGTTTTTTTCTTCCCCGCATCGGCGGCAGCGCGGACACGCTCGAAAAAATCCCTTCTCCGCGCCTCGAAGAACTTCTTCCCCGCCCGTTTCCAGTCGGGCTCCTCCCCGTCGGGCGGGGGCTCCTCCCCGTCGGGCGGGGGGTCCTCCACGTCGGGCGCCTCATTCCCCGTAAAGGCGTATTGCCTGCCGTCCTCCGTCCTGAGCGATCCGTCCGACACATAGCCGTCGAGGATGGATTTGAGCGTCTCATAGGGCAGTCCCGTCTCATAGAGCAGGTCGAAGACGTCTGCCGCACCGTCATTTCCCGCGATGTAGCGCAGGACATCCCGATCTTCCATCAGAAATCATCCTCCCGCTGCATCCACGAGACGTCATAGTTATAGCGTGCATCCTTAAAGTCGAGTGCAGGCGCGGCGATCGGCTTTGCCTGCGGATAGGCGAGATACTCGGGCACGTCATAGTAGAGTTCGAACCTGCCGTTTACGGGCATATGGTTGTTGATCGTGATATACACTTCCCCGGGGCTCAGACGGTGCATGAGATCGTCCACGCTCACGAGGAATGCCTCGATGAACTTGATCGTGTCCATGAGATAGCTCGCGGGGTCCTCGATGACGTGCTGGCCGATCTGCTCCTTCACGGCACGGGCGGTGGCGAGGTCGTTTGTCCCGAGGAAGAAGGAGAGGTCGCTGTTGGTACGGAACTGCTGTGCGATGCCCGCCGAATAGGTCGTCTCGAGCTGGGAGTAGTCCTGCACGATCGCCGTGATAAACAGATTGAGCCCACGTCCGATGCTGAAAATGGTCGGATAGATGTCATCCGCCGTGAGGGTGGGGAACTCGTCGCAATAGAACACGACGGGCACGCGGAGGGGCTCGCCGAGTTTCTTCGACAGATCCTTGAGAGTATTCAGGGTACGGATGATGTACTTGTTCACGATGTTGCGCATATACTTGTCCGACAGGTCGTACGAGAGGAACAGGACCTGCGGCGTCGCGGCAAGGGTCTCCGTGTCGAGATTGTCCGTCAGGGTCAGATTTCTGACGTCGGGGAAGGTGTAATCGTTGAGATACTTCTCCACGAATTGCAGATAGCACGCCCGCGTGTTGGGGGCGTTCTGCGTGACGCCGCGCACATACGAATGCGTCCGCGAGGAGTGATCCCGCGTGGAAAAGAAGCCGCAGTCGTAGAACCCGCTGTTGTCATAGGAGAATTTACGGAAGATGCGTGCGATGCTTCCGAAATTGATCTGCTCGGGCAGGACGCGTTTGCGCCCCGTGGCCCGTTCCTGCTCTTTGGTGAGGGTGAGATCCTCGAAGAGCCCGACGATCATGCCGAAGATGAACATCTTCGCCTGCTGTTCCCACGTCGGGTCCTTCGTCGCCTCCACGATGAAGTATTGGTCGAGGACCTTACGGGTCTCCGTTAAAACGTCCTCGCGGAGGATGTCCCTGTCCTCGGAGAGCTCGGCGTCACGGTAGCGCACGGCAAGGGGATAGAAGGGGTTGAAAAATACCTCCGAGCAGGTCGGGCGGATGAAGTCCATGACTTTGACGTTCTCCTCCCCGTAGATCCCCTTGAGGTATTCCCCCGTCAAACGGTAGAGCTCCCCCTTGACGTCCGTGATGATGACGGAGTGCTCGCCCGTGAGATTGAAGAGCGTCGTGATGAGGTATCTCAGGCTCTTTCCCGAGCCCGTGTTCCCCGCGACGAGCGCATGGCAGAGCCCGTCCCGCTGTACGATCATCAAAGAACCGTCTTCGGCGCGGTAGGAAGAGATGGGCATCCCAACGGGATGGGGCTCAAACGCGCGGTGCACGCTGTAGCCCCGTTCCCCCTCGACCTCCTGCACGGAGAGCAGTCTCGAATGCTCCCCGGGGACGTCCTTTGCGATCTGTTCGATGAGTGCATGGTTGAGTTTTGTCATAGCGGTATTAAAAACCAAACCTCCTTCCCGTACCCTTTGCGGTATCGGGGTCGATCCCGTACTTGATCGCGAGCTCCTCGAGCGCCTCGGGATGAAGGATCATTTCGGGCATCTCGGCGAGCTTGCCGTAGATCTCATCCGCCGAGCCCGTGCGGAGAAGCAGGATGCCCGCGTCGCAGTTGCCGCCCGCCGTAAAGGCATCCGAGAGGACCTCGAGCGCGAGTTCGCGTCTCTTCGGATTGCGCAGAAGGATCTGCACGGCGTAGAGCACGGATGCCGCGTGATCGCGGGTGTGGGCTGCGGCGCCCGCCGCGGGAGCCGTACGGGTCTCATCCATGACTTCCGCGACCCTGAGAAGCGCCTCGTATGCAACGGCGAGGACGTCCTTCCCGATCATGGGGGCGACTTTTCTGCCGCTCCCGATCCCGCAAAGATATTTCTCCACCAGACGAACGTCTGCCGCCGTCTGAAGTGACGCGAGCATTTCGTCTGCAAGGATCTCCGCCCCGTAATTCTTTTCTTCCGCGGAGAGACCGAAGAGGTCGGCGATCTCGTCCCAGACCGAGTCGGCGGGTACGTCCTCGATCCTGCTCGTCGCGATTGCGCAACAGATTGCGCGCGATGTTAAGTAGTTCATGTCGCTCACCTCCTTTCGTGATACATTCATATTATACTCTTCCGCGCTGCCGCCCGCAACGGCAAAAGACTTCGGTTTCTGCAAGATCGAGTCCTGTTTTTACCGAAGTCTTTTCTCTGTTACGATTTTCTTGTAATGGTTACAAGTTCCCTGCCTTTTCCCCCTATTTCAGAATGACGAGGTCCTCCACCTTCGCGATGCCGCAGATACGGCAATAGAAGATGAGAAATTCGAGATCGGGGAAGCTCTTCCCGTTCTCCCAGTTTGCGATCTGGCTGGTCGCGACGCCCATGACGCGGGCGAGGTCGGACTGGCTGATGTCCTCCTCCTCGAAATCCTCCGCCTGACAACTGTCGCAGTCCGTGCCGTCGCAGATGGGATGGCGCTTGTGGACGTGCAGCTCATGGCAGACATAGCGGTGCAGATGGATATTGTATTTACGAAGCCGCTGGAGCCGCTCGCCCGTCGCGGCGCGGTCCACTGCTACGAAATCGATGTGTTCCATGCTCCCCTCACTTCACGATCTTGTAGCCGAGCTTGATGAGAAATTTCAACGCCTCGAGGGACGTCCTTCTGTCGTAGTCCTTGTCCGTCTCGGAGAGCTCCTCATAGGGAATGATGAGGGGGTGTGTCTTGTTGTCACGGTCGAGTTTTTCGCCGTATGTCCAGCCCTCGGCGAGCTTGCCCGCCGCCCATACCTCATGCGTATTCTTTGCGAGCTGCTCCGCGAGCGCCATCACGTCCGCCCCGACGGCAACGTCCGTTGTGTCGAGCGGTCTCGGGATATATTTCATCATTGACCTCCTTATCTGCCCGTCTGCGGCTTTTATTTTGAGAGTTTATAGCGTTTTAACAGGATCGTCTCGTTCAACAGGTCCGTTGTGTGTTTATAGATGACTTCCGTGCCTGCGGCGTCGATGCTCTGCGTCTCGGCTTCGAGGGTGATGAGTTCCCCCGCCCGCTTGACGACGTCCATGCGCGGCGATTCCTTCTTTTTGGCCTTCCAGAGCTCGGTCATGGGCGTATCGAGCATCGGGAGGATATTCGCCCGCTCGCCCGCGTTCGCCGATTGCAGACGGTCGCAGAGGGAGGTGATTCTCAGGCGGAGGATCTGGATATACAGCCCGCGGCTGATCTCGAAGTCCCATGCCTTGAATTCGGAATAGTTCGAGCGTCCCCCGTCCTTTCCGTCCGTATTCTTTCTCAGAAGGGTAATGAGAAGAGAGAGCCTGTCGAGCGCGTCGATGTCCTCCCGCCCGTGAAGAAGGATGCGGTCGAGCCAGACGTCAAGCTCCATGTCCTCCGTGCTCCTTCTCATCTCATAAATTGCCTGCCTGAGCGGGAAAATCTCCGCGCTGAGGGCGGTCCTGATCGCGTCATAGTCCCCGCCACCGATGATCGCTGCTACGGCGCTGAACCGCTGGGGATCTGAGACCGTCATACGGGCGAACTCCGTGACGAGCTCCTTGATGGAGGGGAAATTCTCGTTGCTGTCGAGAATGCAGGCATGGAGACGGAGGAAGCTGTCCCTGTGCTTTCTGTTCACATAATAGAGATCCTTTGCCTCCGCCAAGGGGGTAAATGCCATGGAGGCAAACTCCTTGGCAGACGGGCAGCGGAACCCGCACGAGCGCATATAGGCGAGCCAGCGGCGGTGTTCGAGCCAGTAGAGCTGCCGCCTCGCCTCCTCCTGTTCCTCATCCTTGGAGGGATGGGAGACCATGTCGAAGAGGCTCTTCGCGTGCCCCTCGAAATATCCCCTGCTGAAGAATTTATAGGGGGTATGCAGGGCGACGGCGACGGATGCCTGCCAGTCGTCATCATTGAAGAACTGCCCTCTGCCCGAGGGCCCGTCGAGAAGATCGGCGCCGTTCGCGCTGTCGTGGATGCGGTGGGCCTCCGCCGCGCGCAGCTCGATCCCGTACATCCTGACGCTCGCATAGGAGAAACATTGCCCCATCGTGCTGAACGGTTTGAGGATGCACCACTTGCTGTGCACACTGCTGCGGCGCTCCCTGAGCACATCATAGAGATCGTCGTCCTCAATGGCGAAGTCGACGATCGCGGGGGGAACGTCCTCGGTGTTGCCGTACCGCTCCGTGAGCTTCCGCTCGATCCAGAGCGCGGCCTCGTAGTTGATCTGATCGCCGCCGAAGGCGACGAGAAACCTCTGGGCGGGGAGGGAGTCTGGACTGAGCATCCGCTTGCTGAAATCCTCTTCGAAATCCCGCGAGGGGAAGTCTGCACGGATGAACTCGCAGCTGCAATCCTTGCCGAGCATCCCGTTCGTCTCTACCCTGAGTTCGCCCTCGAGCTGTTTTGCATTCTGTGCATAGACGAGGATCTCGACCTTCTCCGCCGTGCAGGGCGCCTGCCCCGCGCTCATCTTATAGCACCATGCAGCCGCCTTGATGTATTCCTTTGCGATACGGCCGCCGCCGAGGATGACGATACGGATCGTATGGGCGGAGCGGACGAGTGCGCTCTTTCCGAAATACCCCTGCCAGACGCGGTCGAGGTCTTCGCCGTCGGGGCGTTCGTCGCCGGGGGCGGAGATCGCCGCCAGTTTGTCGAGCAGGACGCTGCCGTCGATCATGCCGTACACGACATTTCTGTACTCATTGACGCACTTGACGAAGAGCGGGGCGTTTTCGAAGGTACGGAGCAGGGAGGCCTTGGCGGCATGGATGAGGGCTGAGGATTCCCCCTTCTGCACAAAGGCGTAGAGCTCCATGCCCCCTGCATGGCGGGCAAAGGCCTTGGGATTCCCGTTCACCTTCCGCCCCGCCGCGGGCAGCCAGAGCTTGCATTTTTCGGCGGAGAGGAGGGAGATCGCCGTCGTGACGTTGCTCTCCTCCCTGCTGTCGATGAGAAAATAGATGATCCGTTTGGAGAATCTGAACAGCCAGTGGAAGGGATGTTCGAGGATGTCGTCCTTGATACAGATCGCGCCGATGCGCTGTGCACGCATCATGAGCTCGGAATTGTTCTCCGAGCGGTCGTCCGAATAGGCGTCCGTGAAGACGATGCACGCGCTTTTGAGCCATTTCTCCTCATTGGGATCGATGAGCCCGTCCGTCTCCCCTTCCGCGCCCCCGCGCTGCTTTCTGAGCAGCCATGAACGCCTTGCGATGTCCTCTGCGAGCACGATAGAGCGCTCGTTGAGCTCCGAAAAGACATATTTTGTCTTATGGAGATCGAAGAAGAGGCGGAGCCGCGGAAAGAAGGAGAAGAGGAGCTGTCCGATGAAGCAGGCGCCCGCGATCGGGGCGAGCAGCGAGAAGACGGACATGAGGGCGAGGAAGAGTCCCGAGCCGATCGCATTGGCAAACGCCGTCTGTGCCTTTGCCGCGATCTCCGTATAGCCTGCGTCGAGGCTGAAAAATTGCAGGGTAGTGGAGAAGATCTCGACGGTCTTCTCCCCGAGGGACCCCTCCCCCACGCCGATGACATAGGCGATCTCCATCAAAAAGACGGAGCCGATGAGACTGGCGGCGAAGATATAGCCGCGGCGCAGTCTCCACTTGGACATCCAGTGATAACGGAGAAAGAGCGCCACGGTCCCGATGAGAAAGACGAGCGCGGAAAGACACAAGAAAATATTCGCGATGATATGAGAAAGATCCATCCCGATTCCTCTTTTGTTGGCTTCTTTTCAGTATAGCGCAAAGTACGGGATTTGTCAAGGTCATGCCGCGCATTTCCTGCAATGCACATCAAAAGCCGTTGCTTTTTCGCCGCGTCATCCTGAGGCGAAGCCCGCGCGCATTCTATTGCACGAAGTGCGGCACAAGGCGCGTCAGCGACAAAGTAAGGATCCCGAAGATCGAAATTCGTTCTTCGGGATCCTTCGAAACTTGCTCATCGAACGTTGTTCTTTTTCACTGTCTCAGGATGACGCGGGGCGCGCGGCGGGATGACGCGGGGCGCGCGGGACAGGAAGGCGCAAATAAGGTTGTCAGAGCGTGTAATACAGGGCGAGGAAGACGCCTGCGAGGGCGATAAAACACAGGCCGACGATGAGGAGGAAGGCGAGCGAGCGCTTCGTCCCCTTCTTTGCCTCGCGGTATTCATAGAAATCCTTGTATTTGCGCTCGAGGTTCTTGCGGAACAGGCTGAAAAACAGGACCATGGAAAAGGCGAGCATATCGAATACGCCGCCGTTCCCCGCAAAGATGATGAGCCCGACGCAGGTGAGGATGATGCCCGAGACGAAGAACGCATCGGAGAGGATCGCCATCACCTGAACGGCCCTCTCCTCCGCAAAGATCCCCCGCGCGCCCATGACGGCGAGCGATATCCCCGCACCGATGAGGATCGCGATCAGGTATTTGAGCAGAGTCGGCTTTTTCATGCAAGCTCCGCTTTATAGCGTTCGAACTCCACATCGTTGCAGTACACGAAATGCCCTTCCGAGACTTCCCGCATGGACGGGCGGTCGACGGAGTAGTCATGCTCTGCGATGGGGTTATAGACGATCCTCGTGCGGCCGCGCTCATAGACGGGGTCAGGCAGCGGGATCGCCGACAGCAGCGACCGCGTATAGGGATGCAACGGGTGGGCGAAGAGCTCATCCGAGGGCGCGAGTTCCACGAGTTTCCCGAAGTACATGACACCGATACGGTCGGAAAAGTACTTGACGACGGAGAGGTCGTGCGCGATGAAGAGGATGGTGAGCCCCAGCTCGTGCCTTAAATCGTTGAGCAAGTTGATGACCTGCGCCTGAATGGAGACGTCGAGCGCGGAGATGGGTTCGTCCGCGATGATGAGCTCGGGGTTCAGGATGATCGCCCTTGCGATGCCGATCCTCTGCCGCTGGCCGCCCGAGAACTCGTGCGGGTATCTGTTCGCATGATCGGGAACGAGCCCGACGAGATCGAGCATCCTGAAGACCTGTTCCTCGATGTACTTCTTATCCTTGACGCCGCGGATGACGAGCCCCTCGGAGATGATCTCGCGCACGGTCATGCGGGGATCGAGCGAGGCGATCGGGTCCTGAAAGATCATCTGGATCCTGTTCATGATGCGGTCTTTGCCCGCGAGGCGGACGGCTTCCCGCTCCTCCTTTTCAAGGGCGGCGAGCTTGTCGGGATCTGTCTCCCCCGCTCTCTTCTCCGCAAAACTTTGGCGGACCTTCTCCACCTGCGCCTTGGCAAATTTTTTGTTGCAGTTCCTGTGATCGTCGACGGCGCTCCGAATGTTTGCGGACTGCTCCGCCATCACGCGGTGGAGCTCCTCCTCCGCTTGTTTGAGGCGGGCGGTGCATTCTTCCTCATCGCCGCCCGATTTGCGGAGCGCTTCGACCTCCTGTTTTTCCTTTCTGTAAGCGGCCTTTGCGGCGCGGACGGCGTCCTTATAGGTACGTGTCCCCGCGCAGATCCGCTGTCCGTCGAAGTAGATGCTCCCGCCCGTGATGTCATAGAGGCGGATGATCGAGCGTCCCGTCGTCGTCTTGCCGCAGCCCGATTCGCCGACGAGCCCGAAGACTTCGCCGCGCCTGACGTCGAAGCTGACGTCGTCCACGGCCTTGAGTTCCCCCCTGCCCATTTTGAAATACTGGCAGAGATGATCGACTTTCAGGATGATGTCATCATTCATGGGGCGTCTCCTCCTTTGCCGCCGCGGCGGCTTTCATACGGGCGATCCGTTCGGTGACCGCCTTGGGCGGGTCGACCTTGGGCGCGTCGGGGTGCAACAGCCACGTCGCCGCGCTGTGCGTCTCGGAGATACGGAACATGGGCGGCTGCATCTCGAAATCGATCTTGAGCGCATACTTGTTGCGCTCGGCAAAGGCGTCCCCCTTGGGGGGATAGATCATATTGGGCGGAGTGCCCGGGATCGCCTCGAGCTTCTCCTTGGTGTCGAGGTCGGGCATCGAGGAGAGGAGCGCCCATGTATAAGGATGGGCGGGCGAATAGAAGATATCTTCCGCCGTGCCGATCTCGACGATCTTCCCCGCATACATGACGGCGACCCTGTCCGCCATGTTGGCAACGACGCCGAGGTTGTGCGTGATGAAGATGACGGAGAGATTTCTCTGTTGCTTGATCCTGTTGATGAGTTCGAGGATCTGGGACTGGATGGTCACGTCGAGCGCGGTCGTCGGCTCGTCGCAGATGAGGATGTCGGGATTGGCCGAGAGTGCGATCGCGATGACGATACGCTGGCGCATTCCGCCCGAGAGCTCGAAGGGGTATTGATAGTAACGCTTTCTCGGCTCGGGGATGCCGACCTCGTCCATGAGTTTGAGGGCACGGAGTTTGGCCATGCTCTTTGTCACCTTATAGACGACGCCAGATGCCTTCTCCTTGAGATAATCGATGAGCGCGTTCGCCTTCTTGGGGAAATCCGTCTCGGTATCGGCGATCTTGCCCTCGAAATCCGCCGTCACGCGGTCGAGCAGGTTCAGGATCTCCTCTCTGGCGTTCTGCAGGTCGACGAGATCCTTTTCCGCCACGCTGTAACCGGGCGTCTTGCCCTTGGCGACGAGGGCGTCATACTTCGCCTTCTGGCGGGCGTAACGCTTCTCCTCGCGGACGTTGCGGACGCCGCCGTCGAAATACTGCTCCACCGCCGCCGCGAAGCTCGTGGGGAAAGTGTAAGCGAGGTTATCCATGATGATCTCGAGGCGGTCGATCCCGTCCGTCACTGCCTTGGAAAGGGACTTGACGGCGGCAAGGCACGCCTTTTTGTCGAGCGTCTCCGCTTCGAATACGCCGCGGAGCCTTTGGATCTCCGCACAGGCGGCAGATTTCCTCGCACACGCCTCGCCGCGGGAATAGCGCAGCGCCTGCTCCGCCCGCCCGATGAAGGCGTACATGAAGTGCTCGCCGAGATAGTTATGGAGATACTCGTTGAGCTCCTCCACCCCGAGATCGGGCAGGGGCTCTCCCGAGAAGGTGTAAAAGTACCCCATCGCGAAGAAGTTGGGCTTGGGCAGAGCGACCGCCTCCGACAGGATCTCCGCGATCGCGGAAAGTTTTTGGGAGAGCGCCGCAAAATCGAACATCTCCACCTTTTCCCGCCCCGTAAGGGAGGAGAAAAAGGCGCCGAGCTTCTTTTTGAAGGGCTGTTTTAAGAGCTGTCTCGCCTCCCTGATGAGCGATTTGAGCTCCTCCGCACGGGCGCTGACGACATAGGTATCGAAACTGTCCCCCGCACGGCCGAGCGCGGCACGGATGTCGTGTCCGACGTCCTTATATGCCTCCTTTTCGATCCGGAAGAGGATGTCCCCGATGTCGGAGAGGGCGTCCTCCGCCGCCTCTTTGGCACGGTTATATGCCTGTTCGAGGGCGATATGTTTGAACTCGAAGCGGTCGAAATCCTCGCAGAGCCGCTTATTCTCTGCGGCGGCCTCCGCGCCAAATGCGCCGTCCATGGCGGCGTTTAAGAGCTTGAGCGTCGCGTTGAAGTCCCGCCGCGCGTTCTTCTGGCTGACTCTGCCCTTGATGAGCATCGCCTCGGTCATCTGCTTGCCGATCCGCATGATCGGGTTGAGGGAAGAGAGCGGGTCCTGAAAGATCATCGCAATCTTGTCCCCGCGGATACGGTGGAATTCCTCCTCGGAGATCTTCATGAGATCCTGCCCGCCGTAGACAATCTCCCCGCCCTCTTTGATGGCATTCCCCGCGAGGATGCCCATGACGGCACGGTTGGTGACAGATTTCCCCGAGCCGCTCTCGCCGACGATCGCGAGCGTCTCCCCCTTGTAGAGCTTGAAGGAGATGTCCCGCACCGCCTGCACCTTCCCCGCGTCCGTGCGGAAGGAAATTTTGAGGTTGTTGACTTCGAGCTTGATTTCTTTCTCTTCCATATCAGCCCTCCGTCCCGCGCAGGGTGGGATTGAACGCGTCCCTGAGTCCATTGCCGAACAGGTTGAAGCTCAGCATCAGAAGGATGAGGAACACCGACGGGAACATCGTGATGAACGGCGCCGTGGTGAGCGCACTCTGCCCCGCGGCGATGAGCGTCCCGACGCTCGTGATATTGCCCGTGGACAGATTGATGATGCCGAGGTAGCTCAGACTCGTCTCCGAGTAGATCATGCTCGGAATGATGAGCGCACAGCCCGTGATGAGCGTCCCGATTGCATTGGGGAAGATGTGTTTCCAGATGACCCGCCTGTCCTTTGCGCCGAGCGTACGGGCGGCGAGGACATATTCCTGATTCTTGAAGCGGTAGAACTGCATACGCGTGCTCGACGCCATGCCGATCCACCCCGTCAGGAAGAAGGATATAAACAGGACGAGGATCTGGCTCGAACCGCCCATATGGAGCTTTAAGAGGGTGATGATAATCATCGTCGGCACCGCGCTCAAAATATCCGAAATACGCTCCATGACGAGGTCGATCTTCCCGCCGTAATATCCCTCGATCGCGCCGTAGATCGCGCCGACGACGAGATTGACGACGGCGACGGCGATTGCAAAGAGGAAGGAGAAGCGGGCGCCCGAAGAGAGGCAGGTGAGGATGTCCTGACCCGAACCCGTCGTTCCGAAGACAAAATAGGGCTCGGTGATGCCGTCCTTCAGAATCTGCGTGTGGTTATAGATGTAGTATTCGTAATAGTTGATACGGCACTCGACGCCCGAAGAGGTACGGCGGGCATAGCTGTACCATACCGTCTCGCCGTCTTCATTCAGGAAGCCGTCTTCCCCCTCGATACGGAGGGAATGATATCCGTTGTCGCTCTCACCCTTGACGGTCGTAGTCGCGTAAACGGGGATGACGTTGCCGTTTTCGTCCGTCTCGATCTTTGTCTTGTTGGAGCCAGACGTCTTGAAATAATAATTGGCGTCGTTCGTGTTCTGCTGGGCGGCGGGACGGTTCTTGACGGGGACCATCGGATAGATGACCTGCCTTTGATATTCCGTCTGATACTGCTGCAGCGACTCATACTCCTCCCGTGAGAAGTTTTTGTAGATCATGCCGTTCCTCTGGTAGGAGTCGAGGCGGAACGTATAGAGCAGCGTCCCGTCTTTATAGGTCGTGGTATATTCCTGATTCTTGACGGCGTTGTGCCCCGTCTCCTGCCCCATGGCATAATAATACAGGAAGGACGTGGCGCCGTATTGCTTTTCCTCACAGCCGTCCCAGAACGAAGTGTTTTCGAAAAGATGCGACTTGGGGAGCGTCGTCGTGAAGTAGGAATCCTGATAAGCGACGCTGTACTGCGTACAGTAGGGCGTGATGAGGGCAAACAGGACGAGGATGACAATGATAATCGCCCCCGCGACGGAGCCCTTGTTCTTGCAGAAGCGCGAAAACGCGTCGTGCAGGGAGGAACGTGGCTTCGTCTGCAGGGATTTGTCGTGTGTGACGTCCTGCGTTGCCGCGAATTCGAATTTTTCCTTGGGGATGACGATTTTCTCTTCCATTATTTTGCCCCCATTCTGATCCTCGGGTCGATGAACCCGTAGGAGATGTCAACGACGATCCCCGCCGCCAGCCCGACGAGAGTATAGAACCCCGAGAGCAACATGAAGAAATCGTAGTCCTGATAGGTGATGGAGTCGAGATACAGCCCGCCGACGCCGGGGATGGAGAACATCGCCTCGATGATCAGAGACCCTGACAGCACTGCGACAAACTCGGAGAGAATGGACGGGAAGATCGGCACCATGGAGTTGCGGAGCGCATGGCGGATCGTCGCCTGTCCGCGCGTCAGTCCCTTGGTGCGTGCGAGCAGCATATAGTCGCCCGTGAGCACTTCGGAAAGCTCCGCCCGCGTGAAGCGCGTATAGCCCGCGATCGAACCGAGACAGAGCGAGAACACGGCAGGGAGCATACTCCTGAACATCGACCATGAGAAGTAATCATACCCCGAATCCATCGTCAACGGAAACCATCCGAGCCTGAAACAAAAGACATACTGGATGACGAGCCCGAGGACCATGGACGGAAGGGAGATAAGCAGGATGACGATGACGTTGATGACCTGATCCTCCCACTTGTTCTTTTTGAGCGCGGCAAAGATGCCGAGCCCGAGCCCGATCGGCACGCCGATAATCGTCGAATAGATATTGATGAGGATCGTGGGCGGGAGTTTCTCCAAAAATACATCCCAGACGGGCTGGTTGCGGTACTCGGGAAGCGCAACGCCGACGCCGAAATCGCCGTAACGGAAGATACGCATGAGGTAGATCCCGAGCTGTTGCATGATCGGCACATAGTCGAATCCGACGACGTGCTGGGAACTCCCCGTCCCCTCAATGACCAGATTACAGATGTAGCCGCGCGCCTCGAGCTGCCGATATGTGATCATCGCATCCTGTCCCTGAACGACGGGCACAACGATCGGAAGCAGCTTGATGAGGACAAAGCACATGACCATGATGACCGCAAAGGTCATGATCATGAGCCCGAGCCGCTTCATCACATACTTGAACATATACATAGCATTCACCTTCTGAATGTTTTCAAAAAAGAACATATGGGGGCGAAATTACTTCCGCCCCCAAATAATTCTCTTGGGACTGAAACCTTATTCTTCTGCCTTGTAGAAATTGGTCAGATTGTTCTTATAGCTTGCCGCAAAGCTCTCCCACTCGCCGTCGTTGTAGTTGACGATCATGTAGCGCGTGCCGCCGAAGCCCATGAAGATGTTGTAATCTTCGCTGAAGTGGCTGAACTTCGCGCCGAGCAGAGATGCGCTGTACTCGGAAGTCGTCATGATCGTGAAATACTTCTCGAGAATGAGCTTTTCCATGGCGGCAAGGAGTTCCATGCGCGCGCCCTCGGGGATCACACCCGCGCTCCAGTTATACGTCTCGGGAAGGCTGTAATTTACTGCAAGACCGTTGAGGCAGGCATACCAGTTGAGCACGCTCATCGTGAGCTCTTCGCCCGCGCCCTCAAAGTCGCCGTAAGACGTGGGCATCGTGTAGGTGAAGGTCTCGGCGCTCGTATTCCACCACGTGGAGTACATGAGCCTTGCAGTGGGATCGACATAGCACTGAAGGAATCCTTCGGGGTCGAACGCGCCGCCCGAGAAGCCCGTGCCGGCGGCAAATTCGTATGCGCCGCTCTTGAAGTCGTCTGCCCAGCTGTCGCCGAAGGAAGCGTCGAATGCGAGTTCGATCTTCCCTTCGAAAGATGTGCCCTTCGTGAGATCCTCGAAGAATTTCACGAAATAATCCCACTGGCGGCGTGTATTGTCATTGTCCGCAGAGGTACCGAACGTGATCGTGATCTTCTTGCTCTGGTCGTAGCCGTAATCGACATCGTTTCCGTCCGCGTCCTTGTTGGTCGTGAGCTGCGTCCATGCGCTTTCAAGGAGTTCCTTGGCGAGGGGACGGTTCATGCCGTTCATCGCCTCATAGGCTTCCTCATAGTCCGTGTAGGTGTTGACGCCGTCCGTCCACTTGCCATTGGAATCCTTCGAGAACCCATAGACGGAGAGCAGTCCCTCTTTCGCCTGCTGGGTGTCACGGTAGACGCCGCCGTTCTCTACGTCATAGTAGTAGCTCGGGCCGAGCAGGCCGTAGCAGGAAAGGTGCGAAGTGTAGCAGGTCTGGTTGTAATCGTCACGGTCGAGGAAGAGCGAGATCGCCTGACGGAAATCCTTGATGGCGAGGACGCTCGCATTGTGGCCGTTCGCCTTCAACCCTGCGAGGTTGGAATACAGGTTGATGCCGAAGCTGCCGGTCCCGGGCGCAAAGCGCGTGTACTTGGAGTTACGGTAATCGTCCTTGTGGCCGACATCGAGACCGATATCATCGATATAGCCGCCGAGGAAGCTCATCCACTGGGTCGTGAGATTCTCGATCTTCTCGCAGTAGAACGCATCGATGTTATACTGACCTTTGTTGGTGTCGAGATTATAACCGTACCAGTTGGTATTGCGCTCGACCATATAGGACTTGCCGCCCTGGAAAGCTGTCAGTTTGTAGGGGCCCCAGCTTGCGCTCGTCGCAAGAGAGGTGTTGTAATCCGTCGTCCAGAGGGTGGAACCCGCCTGAGGCTCATGCTTGCAGGACTCATAGAGGCTCTTCTTGACGAGGGGAAGGCTCGAGAAGTTGTATGCCGCGAGATAGGAAAGCGTCACGCCGTCATCTTTGAAGAACTCGAAGGGCCTGTCGAGGCAGACAACGATATCGTAATCCCCTTCTGCGTAGATACCGACTTCGCTGAATTCCATTTCATCGAACACTGCGCCGAAGAAGGCCATTTCCTGCCATTCCTGATAAGCATAATCGCCTGCCTCCGCCGCATATGCCGCCACATCATCATAGCCGTGCAACTGCGCGATGATATCCATCAGGAGATTCAACGATTCCTCGTTGAGTTTGACGATCCCCGTGACAGAATCAGCGTATGCCGCGAACAAGGAGGCAGCGCCGTAATCTGCAAGGCTCACACCCCAGTTGCCGCCGTCTGCCGGGTCGAGGATGACGAAATATGTATCTTCGCCCTTGGTGTAGGTATAATATCCGTCACTGTCCGTTTGAAGTTCGGAGTTGTTGAAGTATTCATCTTCGCCGAAATCTTCGCTGACGATGTGGTCTACGGCGCCGAGACGTCCGCCGTACAAATACTGTCTCGCGTTCCTGATTGGCGTGCCGTTATAATAGGTATTCGCACGCAGATTGAAGAACAGCGGGTCGAGCTGTTGCTCCATGGTATAGACGAAATCCTCGGCCTTGATCGCGGTGCCGTCGTCCCACTTGAGGTCGTGACGGAGGGTGATCTTCCAAGCGTAGCCGCCCGCTTCTTTCTGCTCCTCGGTGTAGCCCCACTTCGCATCGACCGTGGACGTAACGTCTTCGAGCGCGGTCGCCGCGGAATAGTTCACACTGAAGCTGCTGGGAACGATCGCATCGGCATTGATGCTGCCGTCCGCCTTGAACTTGCCGCCCTTCGCTTCGTCGAACTCATAATCATATTCGAAGAAGGGAGAAACGATGTAGTCGAGGATCTGCGTGTCGTTGTTGTCCGAATAGGTGAGCTCGTTCCAGTTGCTGGGCATGACCGTCGTATAGGTACGATACGTCACAGCGTTGGGATTTGTCACGGTGAAATCAGTCTTGCCGTCCACGGCGGGGTTGCTGCCGTCGCCGCTGTCGGGGCCGGGGTCTTCATTGCCGCCGCACGCCGCCATTCCGGCTACGGATGCGGAAAGAACCGCAGTGATCATAAAAGCCGCAATTCTTTTCCAGTACTTTGCCATAATATATACCTCCATAAAATGAATTACCGATTCGGCGCTCCCCGCGGGAAGCGAATAAAGTTTTTATAGCACAAGCCGTGGCTTGTGCTGCCCCCTTTGCGTAGAAAAGGGGTGACCCTCTTTCTCGCCTGAAGATTTTATTCTATTTTATTCATCGACCGTGAATCGATTTTTTTCATTCTACATGAAAATATACACATTTGTCAAACGAAATTTCGTCGATTTTTGAATTTTTTCTAAAATTTTTTCTTTTGGTCATTCGTTTTAGTTATAGTTCTGCCTTTTTTTGTTAAATTTTATGGCGATTTTGCATTTTTCGCCCCATACCTGTATGCACCCGCAATTTTTTGATTCTAACATTCTGAAAATCTTTGCCTGTATAAATGATTCTTTTTGGGGCTCCCTACGGTCATCCTGAGCGTAGCGAAGGACCGCCCCGCGTCCTACGGTCATCCTGCCCCCTTTTTAAGGGTGGGCAAGGGGGGTGACGAGCAAAGAAATCGTTCGAAACTAAAACAATCCCCCCATATAGGGAGGATTGGAAAAAACGCAAAGTGACTGTTATTGTCCGTTACTGCCTGTCGATGCCTTGCGTCATGCTGATGCCCGTCACATAGGCGTGGGAGAGGATCTCGCAATAGTGGCTGTCGTGGGCAAAGCCGAAGACAATCGAAATATCGTCCCGCTCCTGATGGGACTGTTCCCCCATCTTCTTGCCGTCGATATACACCTCATAAATCCCGCCCTTGAGGGACAGGCGCATATGGAACCGCGTGCCGACCGTCGCAACGGCTCTGCCGCCCAAATAGAAAGTGCCGCCGAGGTTGGTGATCTCCGCCTTGATGATGCCAAGCGAGATGTACAGCTTTCCGCCCGGGTGAGGCTGGATCGTCGAGGTATTGATATCGCACTCGATCTCGAAATCGTCGCTTCTGCCGATGTTGTAGATGACGCCCTCGTCCATCTGGCTGACATGGTAGCCGTGGAATTCGATCTGCTTCTCGTTTGCGCTGACGTGCACGGGCACTTCGGTATAGGAACCGTAGGAGTGGGTCACGATCTTGTCGAATTTCTTCCATGTCACGTTGCTGAAGGTGACGATCTTGACTTCCTTGCCCTGCGCGAGGGTGATCTTCTCCCCGCTCCTGCCTCGCGTGGCCGTGGGAATGGAGTAGTCGATGACCATATTCTTGCAATAGACGCAGTCGAAGGCATATTTCATGCCCTTGGTGCAGGCGTGGTTGCGCGGAGAACAATTACAGCCGCCGACCGTCCTCGAACCGCATTTCAGGCAGGGCAACAGCGCGCCGTCCGTCTGGAATACGGGCTGTCTGATCTCGGAATAGATCACGCTCGCTTCCTCATCGGTGAGATGTGTAAAGTTGACGACCCGCCATTCCGAGCCGAATTTTTTGATTTCCAAACCGTAATATTGCTTGCTCTTGTCGCAATATCCCTTGATGATCTTTGTGCCTTCCATATGTTTCCTCCTTAAAAATTATAATAGCAACCAGATCATGACGCCGCTCGCCACTGCCCCGATGACGGCGATCAGGATCACCGACCCGACACCCGTGCCGTCCGCCGGCAGCGAAGATCTCGAGATCATTCTGATGATCAGGAACACGCACGCGGTGATGACGACGACGACCATGCTCACGGCGATCACGATATAGAGAAGGGTCGTGAGTCCGAGCGCCGCCCTCGGGTCCTGAGCGCCCGAGAGGAGGGATGTCAGAAAGGCGAGCGCGACGGCGGCAGCCATCGAACAGCCCTGCATCGCCCTGAGTCCGCGGCACCGCGCCGCCTTGTCCGACCGCGCGGCATAATTATTCAACCAAAGATAGACGACGGCGCTCCCGACGCTGATCACGTCGAGCAATACCGTCACGATAAACAGTAAAATCGTCATAACTTACTCCTTTCCTCCGGATCAATGACTGAGGGCCCGTACGGTGACTTCGGAGAAGAAACTCCTCAGTGCTTCCGTTTTGACGACGGCGTTCTCCCTGATGACTTCCCAGATGGGGAAGGTCCCCGCGGCAGCCCGTGCGGAGAGAGACCCGCGCAGCGCGGTCAGGACGGGAGGGGCGGTGAGCGACTCGCGGATGCGGGCGCCCATGTAGGACAATACCGTCATACAGCCGTCGGCAAGGGACTGCCAGCCCTGTGCAAGGCGGGCGATCATAAACTCGGCATTTTCCGTAAAGTATTTATAGGCATCCCCTGCGAAGACGGAGATGAGTCCGCCCGTGAAGACAGCGACGCCCAAAATGATGAGTATGATCTCAAAGGCGAGGTAGACCTTTGTCGCCAGAATGTCCGAGAGGCTGCTCGCACGCGCCGTGCGTTTGATCCCCCGCTTCGCGCTTGCCACTCTGCGTTTGATCTCCCGCTTCGCCTTCGCCTCCTTGCGGACAGATTTCTTGGTCCGCTCCTCGCCGCAGACAAAACAGACGGTATCGGAATCGTCTTCGTTCACGGAGGAACAGTTTTCACATATCCAGCTCACGTTCCGCCTTCTTCCTTACTTTTTCTTGACGAAGCCGAGCATCTTGAGCGTTTCGATCGTCATGAAGCGCAGTTCTCCGCTCGTCTTGATGAGCGAATACCCCTGCACGCCCTTTCTCTCCTCTCTTCCGATGCCCTTGTAGCCGCCGCCCGTGACGGCGTCCATATCGTAGCAGTAATCGGAATCCTTGTCCCAGAGCGTCCCGTCGTCCACGACTTCCCGCGGCGCCGCGGGAGCGAGAGCAGGGGCGGGAGCGGGCTTTGCGGGTGCGGCTCCGCCCGCGCGCGTTGCAAAGCCGAGCAGCACAAGCGTTTCGACGGTGAACCTTCTGGCGACGCCGTCCGATTTATACAGATTGTAGCACTTCGTGCCCTTGTAGTCGAACTGCGCGGAAGCGACATAGCCGCCTGCACGGAGTTTTCCCTCGTCAAAGGTGATCCCGTGTTCGGGCCATGCGGCGCAGAATCCCGCGGGTTTGGGAGCGGGCGCGGGCGCAGGCGCAGGGGCGGGCGCAGGCCTTGCTGCCGTACTCGTAGCCGAATATGTGCTGCGCGGCGCGGCTGCGGCCGTAGCCTCTTCCTCCGTCTCTCCTTCGATGGCGACGGCGCCGTCCTTCTTGAGGGGGATGACCGTCTTGGTTTTGAGGACTTCGAGCACTTCCTGTGCGCTCGGACGGTCTTCGGGCTCGAGCTGGATCATCGCCGCGATCAGATGGCGCAGATACTTGTCCTTGATGGCGCTGCTCACGACCAGCTTTGCCCCTGCGAGCTGTGCCTCGCAGCAGTAGACGGTCTTCCCGCTCTCCTCGCGTTCCTTGAGCGCTCCGCTCAGTCCCACGATCTTGGGGTGGAGCCCCTTCTTGTGCCGCTTTCCGTCGGAGCCCGTGACATCCTCCGTCACGAGATAGTCATGGAAGACGAGCCCGAGGGAGTAGACGTCCGATTTGAGGGAAAGATTGGCGATGACCTCGTCGGCGAGATCATACATAAAGCACTGGGCGAGTTCGGGGGACATGAAGCTCTGGTCGCCGCCGAGCTCGTCGGGGCGGATCGCTTCGACGAAATAGCTCCTGTCGAAGTCGATGATCTTCGCAACGGCCTTCCCCGAAGAATTTCTTGCCGCGAGAATATTCGTCCGCTTTAGGTCGCTGTGGACGATCTTCTTTCTGTGGATGCTCATGAGCGCGCCCGCGGCGGTCAGCATGATGAAGAGCACGTCGGACTGGGGCAGGGAGAGGATCTCCTCGTCCTCGATGAGGTTATCGACGAACTCCGTCGCTTCGATATAATAGATATCGTCCACGAACCAGTCGGTCGGCAGGATGATGTTCCCGCCCGGGCCTGCGAGGCTCCCGAGCGCCTCATTGATCTTGATCCTGTTCCCCTTGAAATCGTTGAACTCCCGCTCCATTTTTGCATAGAGCTTGGGGGAGGTCGAGTCGTCGTGGCGAGGCATCTTGTATTCGCCGTAGCGTTTGAGGAAGAAGCGCTTGCCGCCCTTCGTCCCCAGCGCCGTATGTCCCATGTTGGAGACTTTCCATGCGTCCTCTTCTACTTCATAGCCGTGTATATTCATAGCGTTGTCTCCTTATAAAGTCTCTTGTAGATCTCCTCGTACTTTGCATACAGCCGTTCACGGAGTTTATAGTTCTTGTCCGCCTCGGCATATTGTGCATAAAGCTCCGCGATCTTTCCGACCTTGGTGCCCAATTCTTCGTCCGTCAGGATCTCCTTGTGCGCCGCGGCGAAGTCTGCGATGAGCTTGGCGGTCTCCGCCTCCCAGAACCTGATGCAATACTTCTCGGGCAGGCCGCCGATCTCGTCCGTCACCATTTTCAGCGTCTTCTTCTTCTCGCGGTAACGCCCGATCTTGTCGGACAGATATATCCGAAGCCCGGAGGGCATCGAGATGGTCTCAAAGAATCCGTCCTCCGTGCAGAGCTTTCTCGTGAGCACGGCGATCGCCTTTTCCGCGGCGGGCGTTTTGACGTTCTTCTCGTTGAAGCTGTTGAATTCCTCGAGCGCCTTCTTATACAATTTATAATCTTTACGGTTGCCCGTCGCCGCGATGGAGCCGAGTTTCTGCGCCGCCGATAAGGCAGATTTGAGCGCTTTGGAGACGACTTCGAGCGCGGGATCCCCCTCTGCGGCCTTGTCGATGTCGAGCAGGAGTTCTTTCTTCGCGAGGACATCCCGAACGCTCGTCTCGAGGATCTCGAGGTTCAGCTTGGTCTCGCCGATGATATTCCCGCGGATCTCGTTGACCTTGCTCTCGAGGCTCTTTGCCTTCGTGATCTCCCTGTCGGGCTTGGACGGGCCCCCTTCGATGGGGATCTGAATGAAATAGGGATCGCGCAGCCAGTGGTAAGTCACCTTATCCTTGACGAGCTTTTCAAGCTCTTTGATGTCCGCTATGCAGCCGTTTTCCCTCGTACTCAGCGTTTCGAGCTCCTCATTATAGGGCGCAAAATGCCCTTGGCGGATGGCGTCTTTGACGAAATCGCAGACCTCCTCCCGTTCGATGAGCTTGTCCCTGACGGCATAGACGGCGCCCTCGAGCTGTCCCTCGAGCATCTCGCGCTCGCCGCTGTAATCCTGTTCGAGGATCCCCGGCAGTTCGGCGACATAGTCGCTGTCGATCTTTGCAAGACGGGCATCGATCGCCTCCTTGACGGCGGCGTAATCCGCAAAGCCGTAGGCGAGGAGTCCCATCGTGTTGCTGTCGTCGTGGTTCCCGATATCTCCGAAGCACTTGTCGAGCGCCTCGGCGGCCCCGTTGAACCCGTCTGCATTTTTCAGGGAATCCAGGAAGACGTATTCGAGGTCGATCGGGGAGGCGAAGCACTGGCATTTATAGCATCCGTCCGTCGCATTGAAGAGCAGGACGGGCTTGGGGACCTTGACGAGTCTCCCCTCGAGCGTGAAGGGCTTGGTGAGGGTGACGAGGTTGAACATCGTCTCGTCCCGCTCGTGGTCCTCGGTGATCTGGCCGAGCCCGTTTGCGTCCCAGAGATACCCCCGCGAGTCGCCCGCCCAGAGATAGAGGACGTCGCAATCCGTCTCGTGCTCGTCGACGAGGGCGATGACGAGGGTGGAGGGCAGAAGGTAGGAGCCCTTCGTCTTGGATTCGAGCTCGAGCCCCATGCGCTCCGCGACGCGGCGGAGCTTCTTTTCGAGTTCTGCGGCGAGGTTTTTCCCGATCTCCGCCGCATAGGCAGCGGCCTCCTCTTCCGTCTTCTCCCGAAGCGCGGCAAAGAGCTTGTCCTTTGCGAACTGCGGATCGAACCTGAGTTCGTAGAGCGCGATCGCCGTCACGAGACGGGAGGCGAAATACCCGCTCGTCCGCTTGCCGTTGGGTTCCTTTTGATAGACGTCTTTGAGCTCGAAGAGTTCGCGGAAGCTCTTGAGAACGAACTCCCGATAGGCTTCGTCGGCATCATCGAATGCCTTGCCGAAGGCGACGCCGAAAAACTTGTCTCTGTCGAGCGCGTCGGGGTTGAGCTTCGTGTGCGGATAGCCGCCTCTTCCCCCCAAGCCGTCTGCGACGATGATGATCCCGTCCGAGGCATAGGGATAGCCGTCTTCCCCGACGAGCACTTTCTGCCCTGTGCCGAGCATACGGTGCTTCTGATGCTGCATCTGCATCTGCATGATCATAACGGTTCCTCCAAAACTTCGATTTATCGGAAGCCGTCCCGCGCCGCGCGGCGCAAAACGGCATTATGTGCAAAATTGGTTGCTAAAATTTCAGAAAATGGCTACAAAAACCGCTTCCCCGACGGGAAGGCCTTTGTAAACTGAAAAAACGAAAACGGGAAGGCGGGAAAGTCCCGCCTCCCCTTCGGTTGCGTCAGATGGATTTGACGAGCAGGTGGATGCAGGTCTCGATATCCGTATCGTCACAGCCTGAACCCGCCTTGGATGCCGTATGGAAGGTGTTGGTCCAGTCGACCATGTCGGACCACGGTTCCATATCGGGCGCGAAGACAAGGAGACGCTTTGCACGCTTCTCCATGATCTGGCCTTCCCAGAGATCTCTCAGTTCGGAAAGATCCTTGGGCATATCCGAGGGATAGGAAGCGCTTCCCGATCTCGTGCCGAGCGGAAGTGCGGATGCGTCCGTGTACATGATGATGACGTGACGTCTCACGGCGCCCGTTCTCACCCAGTCGGACTTCATGGCGAGCGCCAGAGCCTCGAGCGAGTTCTCGGGTTCATCGCCGCCGCCCGATGCTTCGATCCCGTCCACGAAGTTGTGGAAGGCGTCGTTGTCCTCATCGAGCACGAAGAAGGGCGATTCGACCATGGGCTGGGTGTCCACGCCGTAGTCACGGAAGGCGATGACCTTCACGCGAAGCTGCGCGACGGCCTTGGGCGGATCCTGCGCGTTCATTTCGGCGACGAATTTCTGATAGAAGGAGAGCGCGTTGCTCTTGACTTCGTCGATGATCGACGCCATACTTCCCGTCGCATCGATGCACATGACGATGTCGACATTGTACTCCAGACCTTGTCCTACCGGTTTTGCGATTGGCATTTGTTGTTATCCTCCGTAATGTTTTATTTTTTCAGAATGATTTCATAAAGTCCTCCAGCGACAGGCCGCCCCTGTCGAGCAGAAGGAATTTGTCGTTGTAGTGGTCGATCGTGAAGCAAGACACATCGATCATATAGGCGAGGAGCTGCTTGGAAATGAGGCTCCCGACAAAGCTCGAAGTGAGCTTGAACATGATCTTCCCCGTCTCGTACTCATAATCGAAGCAGCCGTCGGCGAGCTTGTAGTTTGCATGGCTCGTCGCGATTGCGCCGTCGACGCGCTTTTCGGGGCTGAAAGCGAAGGGGAGCATGGACATCATGATGACGAGGTCGCGCTCCAAGTCGACGTGGATGAGAAATTCCATGGGAATATCTTCCCCGTTCACGGTGAAGTGCACGAGACGCTGGTCATCGACACGGTCGTACTTCCAATGTCTGTCGTCGAGCATTTCGAGAAGCGTAGAATAAACGGTATCGGCGTTTTTAGTTGATTTCTGTTCTGCCATGTCTGTTTTCCTCCTTTAACTCTTCATGTAATTTACGATCGCGTCGTTGTCCATATCGCTCTTGGCAACCATCAGGAACTTATCGTTGAACCTGTCGATCGTCACGCAGGAGCAGAGCAGGATATACTCAAAGACAGGCTTGCCGATCAGGCTGTCGCGATAGCTCGAGGTCAGCCGGAAGAAGATCACACCGTTGATATAGTCGAAGTCGAAGCTGCCGTCCAAAATGCTGTGGTTGGCGCAGCTCGCGGCGACGGCCATCGCCGTACGCTTCTCTTCGGGAATCACAAACGGCATCGGGGAAAGCAAGAGGATGAGTTCGCGCTCGGCATCCACTTCGATCCTGATGTCCATCGGAAGATCATCCCCCCGTGCGCCGCAACTGATCACGAGGTTCTCTTCGTCTTTGCTGTAATGCCACTTCTTTTCGTCGAGCATTTCGCACAAAGACTTGAATGTGGCTTGCGCCAGCTTCATGTTTTTTTCGTCCGCCATAATTCTCTCCTTGATTCTTTATTAAAAACCGATCAGGGTTTTTTTCCGTCCGTTGAGGGCGAAATCCTTCTCGCAGCTCGCCCGCTCGAAGTCGTCCCGCGTGAGCGTGATCTCCCGCTTGTCTGCAAGCTGGCTGCGCATCGCCGCCTTCGCCCATGTGCGCTCGAACAAGTTCCTGACGAACCTGCCGTTGCTGAATTCCTTGGAGTTCAGGATCTCCTCGGGGAAGTTGTCGAAATATTCCCTCGCCGCCGTGAGGAGGTCCTCCTCGTAGCGGAACTTCTTCTTGACCATGGATGCAAAGATCCCGTAGAGCTCTTCACGGGTGAAGTTGGGGAACTCGATGGTATAGGGCATTCTGCTCGCGAGCCCGCGGTTGCCCTCCATGAGCTTCTCCATATCGTCCGTATAGCCCGCCATGATGACGACAAAGTCCCCTCTGTGGTTCTCCATCTCCGCGACGAGGGTGTCGATCGCCTCTCTTCCGTAGTCGCGGCTGTTCGAATCGCCGCGGTAGAGGGAATAGGCCTCGTCGATGAAGAGAACGGAGCCGTACGCGTCACGGCAGATGCTCGCCGTCTTGGGCGCGGTCTCGCCGATGTACTGCCCGCACAGGTCTCTCCCCTTGACCTCGAAGAAGTTGCCGATCCGCAGCACTCCCCGCTCTTTGAGGATCTTGCCGACGATACGGGCGACGGTCGTCTTGCCCGTGCCGGGGTTGCCGACGAAACGCATATGGATGCAGGGGCGCTCGGCGGCGCTTTCCCGCATGGAGAGCTCGATCTGTGCGACGATCTCGTCGATCTGCTTCTTGATCTTGTCGTTCCCGACGAGCGTTGCGAGCATTTCGGCGCCCGTGAGCCCGTCCTCACGCAGATAAGAACTCAGCTTCTTGGTATCGTTCGCGGTGATGACGTTGCCCGTCTTCTTCCGCGCCGCATTGTCGAGCAGTTTGGTATAGATGAGCTCGCGCGTGACCTTTTTGATCGTATTGAGCCCGTAGAACTTCCCGTCGCTCTTCTCCTCGGAGATGCGCTCCTGAAAATATTTCCACGCGGCGGGGGAGACTTTGTAGCCGAACTCTGCGATCTCCCGCTCGGCAAGGACCTTGATCTCCTGTCTGCCGAAGGGCGGGAAGGAAAGCGTCTTGATGCAGATGAGGTCGTTGAGGGACTGTTTCAGGCTCTCCATGACGTCCTTCTCGACGAAGGGGATCCTGAAGACGACGACGAACTTATCCTTTGCCTTTTCGACGGCGCGCAGGAAGGTCTTGAAGCGGGCGTGCTCCATCCGCGTCATCCATTCGCTGATGTCGATGCAGAGGATGCGTACATTGCTCCAGTCCGCCGTCGAGAGCACGTTCATGACCGCCGAGAAGGGCTCCATGTCGTCCTTGTAGGGTCCGAGCTTCTCCTCGATGACGGAGCAGCTGTGCATCTTGTCGAGATCGAGCGCCGTAAAGAGCTTGGCAAGCAGTCTGAGATAGGTGGAGAGCCCGCAGCCTTCCCCGATCGAGAACAGATAGTTCTGGTAGAAGAGCACGGATTCGAGCTTCTTGCTCTTGACTTCGGGGGCGACGGAGACGATCTCCCTCGCGAGCTTTTTGAGCTCATCGGCGCCGACGAGCCCGTCGATCTCCTTGAGCACGGCCCTGACGCTCCCGTCGTCTTCCTCTTCCTCCTCATCCTCATCGTTCGCATCGGGGATTTGCTCCACCTCGGCGCCCTCCTCCGCCTCGGGGGCATCGGAGACGTTCATCGTGAGGATGTCGTCGATGTTTTCGAGCGGATATGCCGCCGAAAATGCCCATTGGACCTGTTCGGAGACCTTTTCCGTCTGCGCATCCTCCTTGATGAGAAGGGTCAGGGAGGTGAGTGTCTTTGCCGCCGATTCGACGACGTCGAGCTTTTTGAGCTCCTCTGCAAGTGTGTCGATGGGAAGATGTTCGTCCTCCCTGTGCGACAGGACCCAGTTGGCGTCCAGTTCGATAATCAGTTGTTTTTTCATGCGATATCCTTATCCGTTATTGATTTTTTGTCAGTGATTGGTAAATACGATGAGCTTGTCGTGCTTTTCGAGCTTGACGGGGATCTCCGTCTGGTCCCCCTCGAAGAGGGTGATCCTGCCGCCCGGTTTGACATAGCCGAGCACGACCGTGGGATTTTGCTTTTCCTTGGGGATCCCCCCGCCGACGGAGGCCTCCCAGACGCCGCGGATGAGCTCCGCCGCCGTGCACGCGGGCGGGATCTCGTCGAAGAAGGCGGACACCTTTTTCGTATAGATCTCCTTGCTGTCGTACTCCTCCGTCTCCCCCGTGTCATAGGTCAGAATGTCCGTATAGAAGTCAAAGATCGCTTCCTTCTCGCCGATCTGTGTGATCATCTTGGAGATGTAACGGTTGCTGATAACGACGTTGTCCACGCTGTAACGGGAGACGATGTCGTGATGCTTGGGGTCGAGGATCTCGACGATGACGTCCACGCTCTCGGGGTCGAAGGCGGGATCCGCCTCCTTTTTCGCCGCGATGATGTCCTGTACATAGACAAGATTGGCGAGCGGGCGGGCGTCGATCTCCTCATTGAGGGCGGTATCGTCGGAGAGGATGAGAATACTCGTATCCTCTTTGTTGGCGTTGATGATCTCCTCGATCGAGGCGCAGATGAGGTCCTTATCGTAGACGCTCGCCGCGATCGTCCGCTTGACGAAGGGGTATTCCTCATAGCCGTTCATCTTTTCGAGGCTCTCGAGATCGTCGATCACGGCGATACGGAGGATCTCCTCCCCCTTCCTGTGCCACTCGTTCCAGAAGGCGCGGAAGCCCTCCATGATCTCGCGGATCTTGCTGTTGTGCCCGAGGATGACGACGTTTTTGCACTCGATCCAGTAGTTCCTGTTGAGGCGGATGTCGGGTGCCGCGGCCTTGTCGCCGCCGCCGCGGGCGATGTCGCGCTCCGAGGCCGCGGAATAGAACATATACCCGTTGCCCTTCTCCGCCATCGACGTGAGCGGGATCGCACACCTGTGCGAGGAGAGATAGTCCGTGACGAAAGCCGTCTCGTCCTCCACCGTCCTCTTCTCGGCGAAGAAGGTCGCACCCTTGTTGGAAAAGAGCTCCTTATAGACGAGGTTGAGCTCGGGCATGAGCGAGAACTGGGAGAGAAGCTGGCCGAGGATCTGGTTGATGCGTACGGGGATGATGTTGCACTTCCCGTCCACCTGTTTGTATTTGATGATCTTGTTGACGAGCTCGAGCGTCCAGTCGTCCGAGATCTCGACGACGATCTTCTGCCCGTCCTCGGAGTAATCCGCCGAGGTGATGTCCGAGACGAGCATGAGCGTTTTGATCGTCTGTGCGTTGCCCTTGCTCTTGTCGCGGATCTTTTCACGGGTATCGTACTTGCAGACGGCGTTGTTGACGTCGTCCCCGAGGATGACGATGGATTCCGCCTTCTCGATCGCGATGTCGCGGAGGCGTTTGAGGGAGAACTCGTCCCCTTCCCGGATGATGACGGTGAGATTGCTCCTCCTGCGGCGGAAGAGATAGACAAGCCGCCCGAAGACACGATGCTTTTCGAGGCATTCCCGCAGCACCGCCTTGTTCTCGACGTGAAGGGTATCTGAGATCCGCTCGTCGATCTCCCGCTGGATCTCCTTCTTTCTGCCGCTCACGAGCACGACAACATACCGCTTTTTACGGCAATACAAAAGATCGTTGATGATCTCCGACGCCCGCGTGTTCCAGTTGAGGATGACGAAGTGGTGGGAGATCCTGAGTCTGCGGGAATCGGAATTGGAATCGGCGATAAAGCCCGAGATGTAGTTCGTGACATAACCGATGACGGCGCCTGTGAACGAGACCATGCCGATGAGGATGATGACGAGGCAGACGATGGCGACCGCGACACCCGACTCCCCGATGTCCGCGATGACGAACTGCACGCAGCCCGCGTCGAGGATCATCGTGATCGTATAAAACGCCGCCTCGAAGAAACCCATCTTCTCCGTCCCGTCCAGCGAGAAGGAGGAAATGATGAGCGCCGCGACGACCATAAAGACCACGTTGAAAAGAAGGATCGCCAGCAGGATGATCCTCCCCGGGTATTTCGCGAGCTGTATGCTGAACCATTCACGCAGTTTTTTCATTGTTATTTTATTATAACAAAATATATCAGGTACGTCAACACTTTGACAAAAAATCATAAAAAGATTTTTATTTTTCACAGATTCGGGATCAAATCCGACAAAATTTTCCTCCCGCGGCACAAGAACAGGGGCGGCGCCTGGGGGGAAGAAGGGGGGACGGAGAGCATTCCCTTGACTTTCTTTCCGAATTTTCTTGACAAAACCGTATTCTCATGGTATGATAAACACCGAAAAAAACCGATCGCGGGTCCGCCCCTTCGGGGCGGCTGCAATCAGGATCGGCAAAGGAGTTTTATCGCTATGAACAAACAGATGTCCATCATTTCCAAGATCTCTAAGAAAAACGACAACAAGATCTTATTCCTCGTCGCAGACGGGCTGGGCGGAATGTGCCATCCCGACTATGACAACAAGTCCGAGCTCGAATATGCAAACCTTCCCGCCCTCGACAGATTCGCCGCAGACGTCCGTACGGACACGGGTCTCATCTATCCCGTCATCCGCGGCGTCATCCCGGGGAGCGGCTCGGGGCACTTCGGGCTGTTCGGCTACGATCCCACCGAGGAGGAATTCATGGTCGGGCGCGGCGCCCTCGAGGCAGCCGATCTCGAACCCGGCCTCGTCCGCCGCTCGGACATCGTCGCCCGCTTCAACTTCTGCTCCCTCGGCAAGGACGGAAAGGTCGCAGACCGCCGCGCGGGGCGCATTGCCGACGGGCATGAGTTCGCCGACATCATCAATGAAAAGGTCAAGGTCGAGGGCTACGACTTCACCGTCATCGCGACGAAGGGGTACCGCGGCGTCCTCGTCATCCGTGACAGCGAGGGAAGACTGAGCGACGAGATCACCGATACCGATCCCCAGTCCGAAGGGCTCCCCCTTCTCACCGTCACGCCGAGACAGAACGCCAAAAACGTCGAAGGGGCACAGCGCACGGCGGATTTCGTCAACGAATTCAACAGACAGGTCACCGAGGTGCTCAAGGACCAGCCGCTCGTCAACGGGCTCGTGATCCGCGGCTTCTCCAAATTCCCCACCCTGCCGAAGTTCGACGACATCTATTCCACCCATTCGCTCGCCATCGCCTCCTTCCCCTTTTACCGCGGGATCGCATATCTTCTCGGCATGGACATCGCGCACGGCTGTCTCACCTTCGAGGACCAGATCGAGGCGCTCAAACAGAACTATGACAAGTACGATTTCTTCTATCTGCACTATAAGGATTCCGATTGCAGGGGCGAGGACAGGAATTTCCCCGGCAAGGTGCAGGCGCTCGAATATCTCGACTCTAAGCTCGATGAGATCCTCTCACTCGGCTTCGACACCGTCGTGATCACGGGCGACCACTCCACCCCTTCCTACATGGGCGCCCACAGCCATCACGCAGTGCCCCTCGCGATCCGCAGCAAGCGCAACCGCGGCGTGGACGAGAGCAAGAAGTTCGATGAGAGAGAGTTCTCCCACGGCTATCTCGGCACTGTCTACGGCAAGGACCTCATGATGATGGTGCTCGCAGCGGCCGGGCGGCTCGCAAAATCCGAAGACTTCATCTGACGGGACACACGCAGCCGACGCCCTTTCCGACGTCGGCTGTATCTTTTTATTATGCGGAATTTTTCCGCGGGAGACAAGGTCATGAAAAAAACGCTCTCGGTCATCATAGGGCTTGCCGTCAACTTCATCCCCGCCGCGATCGTCGCAGGTCTGACGTGGTATTGGAACGTCCTGCCTTGGTATGCCGTCCTCATCCTCGTTCTTCTCGTCCTCGCCGTCGAGGGTCTCATCTTCTTTTTGACGGGATTCCGCAGGATCGGGATCACCGATTCGAGCAAGCGCCGCGGGGATTCCCAAAAATTCGCCGAAATTTTGCAGGACGCGAGATCTTCCGTCGACTTCCTCGTCTCGTGGGGCGGGTCCCTTCCCGGGCTCTCCCGCGATTACAGACAGCAGTTCGAGGAAATGGTGTCGCGCGGGGTCAAGATCCGCATCCTCATGCTCAAACCCAACTCCTTCGGCGTGTATGAGCGTCTGCTCAGATCGGCAAAATGGACCCGCCGTTCCCACATCAACCAGATCGACGCATTCATCGAGTTCAAGGAAAACCGTATCACGGAGAACCACTGGGACGATTTCAGGATCGCCTTCTATGAAGAGGAGGCGTGCTGGTCGATGGCGATCGTCGACGGCCGTTTTGCCTCGGTCGGCTTCTACGGCGAAGGGGTCGGGCGGGATCATCCCTCCCTCGAACTTGCCAAGGGCAAAAACCCCAATCTCTTCGACTTCTTCCGTGAGACATACGAGACGATGTGGGAGCGCTGTTCGACCAAGAACACCATCCATACTTATACGAATTTCAGCCAGCTTCTCGAGGCGGACGAGCGGCGCAAAAGGCAGGGGCTCGTGTTCTGCTTCATCGGTCCGTGCGGCGCGGGGAAGACTTCGATCGTCAACAAACTCCTCGATCGCCACAACTTCAGGCAGATCAAAACGACGACGACCAGACGCCAGCGCGACGCCTCGGAGGCGGTCTCGCAGTACAATTTCGTCACCTCGGAAGAATTCGACAGCATGATCGCCGAGGGCGGCTATGTCACGGCACGCTACTGCGACAACCGCTATGCGATCAGCCGCGACGACATCGCACAGTGGCGCAACGGCGAGGAGGATTTCATCATGGACTCCATCTTCGACGCGGATGACCTTCGAGAGGCCTTCGGGAACCGTCTCGTGCTCATCTATGTCACGGCGTCCACAAAGCAGATCATGATCGACCGTGTCCGCGGCCGTTTCAAGAACTCCGTCTCCCTCCTGCAGCTGCGCAAAGAGCACGCGGACGTGATCGCGGCGAGCGCTCCCCTTTGCGATTACATCCTCATCACGGACGGAGAGCTCGACGATACCCTCGATGCAGCGGAACGTATCATCAAGGCGGCCAAAAAGAGCTATGCGGAATACGGCCGCGTGCGTGCCTATGACAGCGACGCGGAGGAGTTCCTCGCCGACCGTAAACTCGACGGAGGGCAACTGCCCCGCGTCAACGAAAAAGTTATTCTGTAAGGAGGCAGGGCGATGAATAAATTTTACGGCATCCTCTTCGACATCCTCATCGGGCTCGCGGCATCCGCGCTCGCGTCCGTGCTCCTTCTCATCTGCAACGTCGTCGACTGGAGATATCTCCTCATGGCGCTCATCCCCGTCTTCTGTATCGTCTCCTCTTCCCTCTATCTGATGCGGCGGTACCGTAAGATCGGGCTGTGCGGGTTCCGCAAACGCACGAGCGCAGTCAAGCAGCTCCTCGGCGCCGTCAAAAAGACAAGATCGGCGGCGGATATCCTTCTCGGGCGGGAAGTGTATGCCTTCTTCTCCGAAGAAGGGATCTCCCTCCTGCTCACAAAGGCAAAGACGGCGAAGCTGAACCTTCTGCTCCCCGCCCCCTATTCCGAGGCGACGCAGGCATACAACGACGCCGCGGGACAGGACGTCTCCCCCGTCGATCCCGACCGCCTTCTCGGGTTTCTCAAACGGCTGTGTGCAGAGGACGGGCAGCTTCCGAAAGGGCTGCGCATCGGGCTGTACGCCTCCCCCATCCACGCGAGCTTTGTGCTCTCGGACAGCAGAAAGGGCTGTGTCGCCCTCCGCGCCGATCCCTTCGGGGCAAAGTGGCCCGTCATCTCCATGCGTACGATCGACGGCATCCAGACATACTGCTCCGCCTTCCGCGACTACTTCAACATCACATGGCGGGAGTGCCGCAGATTTTACGGCATGAGCGACGTCAACCGTATCATCCTCGAGAACGACAGGCGGCAGGGGCACGGCATCGTGATCGCCGTCACGGGCCCCTCGGGCGCGGGCAAGACGACCGTCGTCTCCGCCCTTATCGCAGACCGCAAGTGCGAGGTCGAGACGATCCCGACTTATACGACCCGCCCGCCCCGCCCGAATACAGACGAATCCAAACAATACAAATTTGTCTCGCGGGAAGAATATGAGAGCATGGAACACGAGCACCGTTTCATGGTGAGCGCGGAATTCTGCGGCAACCGCTACGGTGTGACGAACACCGATGCCTATGCCGTCCTGAGCTCGAGAAAGAGCCTGCTCCTCGACACGATCGCCAACCCCGCAGACCTCAAGAGTATCTTCGGCAACCGTGTGATGATCATCTATCTCACCGCGCCGACCAACGAAGAGGCGGTACGCCGTCTCAAACAGCGGGGCGTCATCGGCACTGAAGAGCTCAGACGCCGCGTCGAATACGGCAAACAGCAGGCACAGAATGCACAGCACTGCGACTATCTCGTCGTGAACGAGACGGTCGAAGAGACGGTAGCTGCCGTCAAACGCATCATCCGCGAGGCAAAACTCGAATATCTCGAGACGGGGGACGTCGTCGCCGAGACCATTCTCGAAGATACTTCCTTCGTCGCGATCAGCTGCGGAAAACTGCCGCAGGACGAGGTCACGATATGAACAAGATCATCTGTATCGATCTCATGGAGACCTTGATCGGGCGGGACGATGCCGCGTTCTGCGCCCGTCTCTCCGAACTCCTCTCCCTCCCCCCGTCACGGGACGCCTTTGTCACAAAGACGGTCCGCCAGCGCTATCTCGAATACTCCATGGGCAACTACGGAAGCGACGGGGAATACCTCTCCGTGCTCCTGCTCTCCCTCGCGGGGCGCCCCGCCTCCAAGGAAGAGATACAGGCCGCCGCCGCCGATCTTCTCGGGCACTACCGTGCCATCGAGGGAAGCATCGGCTTTCTGAAAACATTGAAGGAGCTCGACTGCCGCGTCTGTATCGCCTCGAATTTCGTCACGTCGTGGGCAGTTGCCATTTTGGACCGTCTCGGCATGACCCCCTATACGGACGATGTTTTCATCTCCTCGGATCTTCGGGTCCGCAAACCCGCGCCCGCCTTCTTCCTGCATATCGCCGATACCCTCGGCGTCCCCCCGCAGGAGGTGACTTTCATCGGCAATTCCTATGTCAACGACTATCTCGGCGCAAAGAACGTCGGCATGGAAGCCTATCTTCTCAAAGAAAACAATACGGAGGGCGAGGGCCTCTGCTACGATGAAATCGCCTCGCTCCTGAAAAAAGGATGAGACCATGATCAAACTCGGCATCGGAACGACGGGCAAATGCAACATGAACTGCGAGCACTGCTACTCGCGGCGGTACGACGGCAAGACGCTGTCGCTCGAAGACATCCATGCGATCGCAGAGGCGATCGGGATCGACTCGGTGAACTTCGGCACGGGGGAAAACATCCTCAACCCCGATTTCCCCGCAATCGTGGACGATCTCTATGAACGGGGGATCCCCCTCTCGCTGACGACGAACGGGTTCTCGATCATGAAGATGTCCGACGGGCAGATCCTCAAATTCCACGACATCGATTTCTCCCTCGAATTTCCCACGCGGGAGCTTCAGAACAGTTACCGCGGGCACAATTCATGGGAGATGGTCACGGCGGGCATGGCGCGGTGCAAGACGCTCGGCGTCCCCTTCTCCGTCGCGACCGTCCTCATGAACGCCAACGCCCCCTATCTCCCCGACTTCTACGGGCTGATCGGGCAGTACGGCTGTTTTCTGCGGATCAACGTCATCAAGTTCAATGAAAGGACACATTCCCCCGACGACGAACAGGCGCTCACCTATGAGACCTTCTGGGAGAGCATCCGAAAGATTCTGGAACGGTTTTCCCTCATCTCCTGCTCGGAGCCCATCCTCCGCGCCGCGCTCGGGCTCGGGGACGACTGCGGCATCCCCTGCGGAAGGGCCTCCATCCGTATCCAGCCCGACAGGAGCATCCTGCCCTGCGTCTATTGGGGGGATTCTTCGCTCACGGTCGACGATCTCATACGGCAGGGAGAGGACGTCCTTTCGTCCCCCGAATTTGCCGCCGCCTCCCTGCTCCCCGAAGTCTGCCGCGGGTGTGCCTATGTACTGCCCTGCGCGGGCGGCTGTGCGAGCCGCCGCAAACTCTCGAAGGCGGGACTCGCGGCGCCCGATCCCTACTGTCCCCTCGTGCGCGGGGAGCAATTCCCCCGCCTTTCCTACCGTCCGAACGGGGAGGGCGTCGATCTCATCCACTCGAAATATCTTTGCACGATCATACTCGGCATTTAAGGAGGGAGCATGGCTCTTTTTTGGTCGGAGGGCCTCCTCGTGCGCTCTGCACGCGGCAGGACCTGCTTTTTCAACAGACTGACGGCGGACTATACCGTCGCGGACGGCATTTTCACCCCCGCGGCAGGCTCCGCGCTCACAAAAGAGGAAGAGGATGCGCTCTCCCCCGCCCTTTTCGCCGCACTTGAGAAGGCGGGGCTCCTTTGCCCCTCGCCCTCGGGACCTTCCGCGGCGCCCGAAGACGCGCCCTGCCTCGAGCACATCAACTTCCTCGTGACGGACGGCTGCAACCTCGGCTGTACCTATTGCCAGATCGAAAAAAATCTCACGGCGGGCAGGGTACAGGATCTCTCCGTCTCCGACGCAAAGGCGGCCCTCGACAGGCTGAAAGCGTTTGTCCCCGAAGATGCCCGCGTCACCGTCAATCTCACGGGCGGCGAACCGCTCGTCAACTTTGAGACGGTAAACTTTCTCCTCGGCTATGCGAGCGAGTGCTTCGGCTCCCTGCGCTTTTCCCTCTTCACGAACGGAACCCTGCTCGACAGCCGCATCGCCCGTATTCTCAAGGAGTACAACGTCCTCACGATCGTCTCGCTCGACGGTCCCGAAGAGATCCACGACAAACGCCGCAGAGATCTCGGCGGGCAGGGATCGTATGCACGCAGTCTCGAAGGGTACAGGACCGCTCAGGCGGAAGGATGCAGCTGTGCGCTCTCCTCCGTCGCCTGTGAGGAGACCCTCTCGGATATCGATACCTTCGCCGATTGGGCGATCTCTCTCCGCCCTCTGAGCCTCGGATATAACTATCCCCATCTCCTTCTCGGACACCCCGGGGGGACGTTCGAAGTCTCCCGATACACCGCCGCCATCCTCGCCCTGCACCGCAAAATGCAGGGGCACGGGATCTATCTCGAAAACTACGAACGCTTCCGCCGTGCCGTCGCGGCAAAACGGGTACGGCGCAGGGAATGTCAGGCGTGCGGCAGGGGGATCACCGTCCGCGCGGACGGAAAGTTCGGGCCCTGCAAGTCCCTTCTCGTCTCGGACAGGATCGTGCTCTGCCCCGAGACATTCGACTACTCCTCCGACGAGACCGTACAGAGCTGGGCGGCACGGACCCCCCTCTCCAAAGCGGAATGCAGAAAATGCGATGCGCTCGCGATCTGCGGCGGGGGCTGTGCCTATGACGCCTATATTCTTCACGGCGATCCGATCGCATTCGACGAGCGGCTCTGTCCCCACTTCCGCGCGATCATGGATGAGATCTTATACGACCTCTGCATCCGCGGGGGGACGGACGGCGGCGATCCCCTCTTCGGGACCGTCGGTCACTGAACGGGGAGGAGTACATGAGACCCATCAACGAAAAACTGCTGCAGATCCCGAAGATCTACACCAAAAAGATCACGGAGGCGATCAAGGAAAACAGGGACGCCGTCAATCTCGCAAGGGGGGATTCCGAATTCATCACCCCAGCGCCCGTGACGGACTATCTCAAACATATCATCGACGACCCCGGCCCGCACGGGGGATTCAACGACCCCGTCGGGAAATGGACACACTATGAAAAAGAGGCGGGGTCCGAGCATCTCAGGCGTTCCGTCTGTGAAAAATATGCACGGGAGAGCGGGCTTTCTTTCACCAAGGAGCAAGTCCTCGTGACCCACGGGGGCATGAACGCGATCTTCTACGCCTTCTTGTCCCTTCTGACGGAGGGGGACGAGATCCTCGTCTTCGACCCCGCCTATATCGCCTATGAGCCCATCGGCGCCTTCCTGCTCCAAGGGGTCACCGTAAAGCGCTTCCCCCTCTCGGAGAAAGAGGGCTACGAGATCGATCTGAAAAAACTCGGCGAGGCGGTGACGCCCCATACCAAGGCGATTGTGTTCACTTCTCCCTACAATCCCTGCGGGAAGGTGTATTCATATGAGGCGGTCGGGGCGCTCTCCCGCTTCTGCCGTGAACGGGAGATCTATCTCATCCATGACGAAAACCACGAAAAGGAGATGTACGACGGCAACCGTCACTATCCCGCGGCGATGTTCGATCCCGATCTCTCCCATACGGTCCTGCTCAACAGTATGTCCCGCCTCGGCATGGGGGGATGGCGGGTCGGGTGGATGATCGCAAACCCCCGTATCATCCGTGCCGCGACGAACGTGAATGCCTATGTCAATATGACCTGCAACACCTTTGTGCAGGAATGCGCCGCCTTTGCGCTCGACAACTACGGCACGCTCGGCTATGACGGCATCTTCGCCCACTACGGAGAAAAGCGGGACAAGCTCTATGCCTTTCTCACGGGGATCCGCGGCATCACCTGTTTCCGCCCGCAGGGAACCTGCTATCTCTTTCCCGATGTCGGGGAATTCTTTGCTCTGCACCGCGATGAGATCTTCTCTGTAATCTTCAAAAGCGATTGGTTCCTCGCGCTCGGCGAACAGGAAAGGGAACGGGAGAGGGAACAGGCAGGATCGAGCGTCTCCTATGCAGTCTATCTCTACTTTCTCCTCCGCTTCAAAGTCGGCGTGCTCCCCGGGTGCTGTTACGGCCCCGCGAGCGACAGCCATATCCGCCTGTCCGTCTCCGTCAAAGAGCAGGCGATCGACGAGGCGATCCGCCGCCTCTCCCCTCTGCGGGAACTTTGAGGAGACGCCATGCAGATCACTTTAACGGATATCGGCGATCCCCGCTTTTCCAAGGCCCTGAAAAAGGCCTTCCCCGATGCAGATGTCTTCATACAGGACGGTCCCTTGGGAGAGAGGTTTGCGGAGTCGGACATCGTCATTACGGGCAGAAATTTCAGGTTCGGCGCTGAGGCGGTAATGTCGCTCAGGCATTGCAGGGCGATCATCCGTAACGGGATCGGATATAACAATATCGATACGGCTGCGGCGCGGAGGGCGGGCATCGACGTCTTCAATATGCAAGATTATTGCATCGACGACGTCGCCGAACATACCATGGCGATGCTGCTCGCTTATTCGAGACGGCTCATGGACCATGCACGGGCGGAGTCCCTCCTCACGGCGGCGTGGGGGAGCCCGTCCGATCGGATGTTCCGTCTGAAAGGGAAGAAGCTCGGCGTCGTCGGCTTAGGCAACATCGGGAGCGCCGTGGCGGCACGGGCGGCGGCGTTCGGGATGCAGATCGGATGTTTGGATCCCGCCCTCTCCCGTGCTCCCTGCCCCCTTTTTCATGATCTGAAGGAGCTGGCGGCGTGGGCGGACATTCTCACCGTCCATGTTCCCCTCACCCCCGCGACAAAGGGATTTTTATGCGCGGATGTGTTTGAAAAAAGCCGCGGGATCGTATTGATCAATACCTCGCGCGGCGGAGTCGTCGTCTATGAAGATGTCCTGCGCTGCATGAAAGAGGGCAGGATCGGGGCGTTTTTGACGGATGTGCTCGACCGTGAACCGCCCGACGGGAACCCCGTCATCCATGAACTTCTCGACCCCGACAGCCCTCTTCGGGACAGGATCCTGATCACCCCGCACGTCGCTTTCTCCTCTTTTGAGAGTGCAGAGGACCTCACGAAGAGCATCCTCGCGCTCCTCTCCGATCTCCTTACAGGCCGCACCCCCCTTCGCCCCGTCAACTGACCAACCCTCCCCCCTTGCCCACCCCTCCATACAAAACAACGAAAAATACGGCGCGGGCGGCAAATTGCCGCCCGCGCCGTGCATTTGGTTCAAAGAAACGCTTTCAGCGCTTCATACACTTTTACCATTGCATAGGTATCGAGTTCGCAATACTTGAGAAGAGCCGCTTCGGCGCGTTTTCTCTCCTCCTCTCCCATCCCCGCAAGGCGCGGGAAGAGATCCATCGCCTCGCTCCCGTTGTGCACTTCCTCAAGATTATGATAATCGAGCGAGGGGTCGTCGGGATAGAGCGCGGGGAGCACGCTCTTGATGGAAAAGGAACCCCCCATCGCCCCCGTATAGTAATATCCTTTACGGAAGGGGTCGATGAGATCGGCGATATGGTCACAGACGGACAAAAGATGCGGGGCGAGATCGGGAAAAGCGTCCGCGAGCTCCCTGATACGTCCGCATTCAAAACTCTTGTTGTAGGCGAGTACGCAGACGTCTTCGGGGATATCCGCGACGAGCCGCTCGGCAAGAGCACGGCGGGGATCCTCCTCGGGACGGCCGAGGAATTCACGATGCTCGACCGGAGCGTCCTCTTTCAGGATGTGCAAAGAGTACTGCACGGGGATCTGCTGGTAAGGACGGGTCCCGTCGTAAGGCGGAATGGGGAGCTGTATTGTCTCAAAATCGAGGAAATACAGCGGATATGTGAGCGTTTTGAGGAATTCTGCGATATGTTCACGGTCGATGTGGGCATCCTGCCGCCCGAGGGAAAATTCGATCTGGCGGAGACAGATCTCCCCGAGCTTTGTCCCGCTTCCGAGGGCATCGCCGAAGGAACGCACGCCGCTTTTCAGGAGCGCGACCTTTTTCTTGAAGGACAGCCCGTAGAGGTCAAAGACGGAGGGCGAGGGCAACTCCCGCGTGCAATAGGAGAAAAAGGCGCAAGCATAGGGCTCATTGCATTGTTCCCCGACGCCGATCCCGGGCTCCTCCGCCGAGCGCATCACCTTCTTTGCCTCTCCGAGATACTCCGCGGCGACCGCCCGCTCCGCAAAAGCGGCTTCCGTCACATCGGTGACGCGGAAGAGCCTTGAAAGGTCGAGCTCCCCCTCGCGGACATAGCTGTTGTCGAGGGTGACGAGGCAGACCCGCTTGACATTCACCCCGCATCTTCCGAGGACATATGTCTGATAACCCGTATCGGTGAGATAGACGGCGTGATCGGGCGACGTACTGCTCTTGACCTCGAAGACGTCGTAGCCGTCGCCATTCTTTTTGAGAATGTCCACGGCGCAATACAGCCCGTCCGCGTCGAATGCGGCCTCGCAGATGACCTCTCTCCCCTCGGCGAGATACTGTTTTGTGAGCGCTTTCATGCGGCCGAGATCGAGGGAACCGTCAGACCGATAAGATGTGACCTCAACATAATCGCCGAAGAGTCCCATCGCGAGGTCCCCCACTTCGTTCCCCGCCGTGAACCTCGCCTCACGGGCGGCGTCCTCGGTATAGACCTCGGGTTTGTATTTTTTGAGCCACGGGATCTTGGGGCATTGCCTGAAATCGCAATATTTTGATTTGCTGAAATAAAACACGGCTCCTCCTTTTGCAGATACCGCCGTCGGGCTTTCACACCGACCATTCGTTTGCGCTGCGGCACGGCAAAATCATTATACCACGTTTTTTCCCCTTTTTCAAGCACTCCCCGAAATCATCCCGAGACGAGGGTTTTCAGAGGGTTTGCATATTGCCCCGCGGCGCAGGCGGTGAGGAGTTCCTCCTCGCTCAGCTCTGCATAGAACGTCCCCGCTTCGAAGAGGAGCAAGGTAAGATACCTGTCCTCCCGCAGATATCGGATCGCGTCCTGCACGGTCGCATCCGCGGAGAGGGCGATACGGATCTCCTCCACCCCGCGTGAAAAAGATCTCTCCCGTGAAAAGGGCATACGTCTGTAACCCCCGCCGCCGAATGCGCCCGCGGCGAGAAGGAGCGCAAAAAAGAGCGCCGAAAAAGCGGGCTCCGAGAAGCAACTCCAGATAAAGAGCCCGAGGAGAACGGCGGCGATCGCAAGGGTCAGGGCACGGCAGAGAAGCATCGCCCGCCGCTCCCCGAGCGGGGAGAGCAGGATCCTGAGGATGCGTCCGCCGTCGAGCGGCCATGCGGGGAGCAGGTTCACGAGGCATAAAGACACCGAGACATACGCCGCCACGTCCGTGTAGGCATACGTCTCGGGAAAGAGCCACCACAGGGAGATAAAGAGGAGCGCGGTCAGGGCATTGGCGAGCGGTCCCGCGAGGCAGACCGCGATCTCCTGCTTGGGCGGGATCCCGCCGAGATCCCCCGAAATGACGGCGCCGTACGGCATCAGCACGACCCTGTCGAGCACGAAACCGTAACGTCTCGCCGCAAAGGCATGAGCGCACTCGTGCTCGAGCGCCGCAAGTACGGCGGAGAGGAAGACGAGCAGTTTCCCCGTGAATGCCGAGAGGATCCCCGCTGCAAAAAAGAGCGGGTGGATCCGCAGCTTCTCAGCTCCACGCAAGCGTGTTTTCCGCAACCGTATATTGATCGATGAGCGAGCCGTCCGAATAGAACATCACCCGTACGGCATCCTCGCCGTCCGTATAGCCGAAGGGGACGTTGCTCTTCACGTTCTGCCCGACCGTAAAATAGACATTGTCGAGCCCCGAGATGACGGTCGAGAAGGAATCGGAATGCTTGATCTCGACGGTATATCCGCTCTCGCTGTCCCCGTTCACGGAAGCGAGCGTCCCCTCACAGGGAGCATAGACGGTGCATTTCGCCGTAAAGCTCAGTACCCCCGTTTCATTGACGGCGAGCTCCACGTCCGTATAGTCATTGACGAGCGGAGAGAGGGTGAAATCCGAATAGGTACGGCTGTCCACCGTCTCGGCGTTTCCGCGGAAGAGCCCGCGTACAAAGGTATTGATGGCGCTCGAGGGGAGAAAGATATTCGTGAGGAAGATCGCGGCACAGAGTGCACAGACGGCGGCAAATTCCCCGATGACGAGGCGGCGCAGGCGGCGATCCTTCCCCGACTCCGTCTTCATCTCCCGCTCAATGGGACGGCTCTCGGCGAAGAGCGGGTCGTCCGCCTCCTCCATGCGGTCATTGACCTGCTCCACGAGACGGTCGGAGAGGTCCTCCTTCTGTTCCTTTTGCTCCTTCTTCTTTTTGGGCTTCTCCTTTCGGTTCATCGTTACGGTCTCGACTGGGATCTCAAGCATCTCGGCATAGTTCAACTCATCGTTCATAACACACCTCTTTTTGTTGATTTTGACGCTTCTGCGCCGTTCGCAATCATAATGTATGCCGCCGATGTCCCGTTTAGAAGAAAAAATCCCTGTCGAAGACGCACGACAGGGAGGGATTTATGGGAATTACGGGCGTTTAGCCCGTTTGGGACGTTCGGAGCATTCTGCCGCGGTCGGGCGTAGCGGCTCAGAGCGCCTTGACGGCGCGGATGACGGCCTCGGCGGCGAACAGGGTCTCTTCCTCCGTCGTCTCCCGCCCGAAGGAGAAACGGACGCCCCGCCGCGCCTCTTCTTCGCTCCGCCCCATTGCAAGAAGGACGTGCGAGGGAAGGCTCGCGTGCGCCGAACAGGCCGCCCCGCCCGAGCAGGCGACGCCGTTGAGATCGAGGAGATTCAAAAGGACCTCGCCGCCGTGCTCAAAGGTCATGTGGGAGATGTTGGGGGCACGGTTTGCGCCGTCGGTTTTCACCCCGCCGCCGAGCGCGGACAGGATCTTGTCCTCAAAGAGATCGCGAAGTCTGCCCGTATGGGCACAGAACGCTTCCCGTTCCTCACAGGCGAGCTCGAGCGCTCTCGCAAAGCCGACGATCCCCGCGACATTAAGCGTCCCGCCGCGGAGGGAATGTTCCTGCTCCCCCCCGACGATCAGGGGCTTCATCGGCACTTCCTTCTTGACGATGAGCGCGCCGATTCCCTTGGGCCCTCCGATCTTATGGGCGGAGAGGGCGACGGCATCCGCGTTTTGCAGGATTTTTTGAAGGTCCTGCGTGCACGCCGCCTGTACACAATCGGAGAAGAGATACCCGCCCCGTGCGTGTGCGATACGAGCCGCTTCTGCAACTGGCTGGATGCAGCCCGTCTCATTATTGACACCCATGACCGCAACGAGAGGGTGGTTTTCGGACATGGTAGTCTCAAATTCGTTCAAGGACAGGATCCCGTCCTCACGGCACGGACATGGTACCGCCTTTCCGACCGCTCTGAGGGGAATTGCCGATAAAACGGCGGCGTGTTCTGCTGTAAAGTAGAGGAGATCCCCCGCCCCGAGACAGCGAATCGCCCAGTTGTCCGCCTCCGTACCGCCCGAGGTAAAATAGACTTCTGCGGGTTTGACGCCGAGGAGCGCGGCGATGCGGTCACGCGCGGCAGTCACGAGATGTGCCGCCCGTCTGCCGAAGCTGTGGAGGGAGTCGGGGTTGCCGAAATCCTCTTTGAGGACGGGGAGCATCGCCCCGAGGACTTCGCTCCGCAGCGGCGCCGTCGCCGCATGATCGAGATAGACGTTCATGCCCGTATTATACCGCACCCGCCCGTGCAAGTCAAGCAATTCCCCCGCTACGCCGTCCCTCTTAGAACGGAGTCAGGGCTCGGCGGAGACGAGATAGAGCGAGCCGAGCGTTCTGGAATAGGAGATATACCGCTCGTTGTAGGTCATATCGCCGTCAAAGATGACCGCGGCGTCAAATTCAAGGCCCTTGCATTGCTCCACGGTATGGACATATCCCGCGAGCGCGTCGTTTTTTGCAAGCCGTTCTGCCGTCACCGCGTCCCGTCCGCTGATGATGATCGCCACCCTCGCGCCCTCCTCCTGAAAGGCGAGATACCGCCCGATCTCCCGCTCCTTCACGGACAGCACCTTCGCGCCGTCGATCCCGAGCGGCGTCATCCTCTTTTGCAGTCTTTCATTGATGAACGCCGTCACTTCCTGTGTATTACGATAGTTCTCATTGAGTTCATAGCAGGAGAACGTTCCGATGCTCTCAAGGCGTGACCAGCTGTCCACGCCCCGCGAGGGGTCAACGCGCTGGTCGATATCCCCGAAGATATTGAATGCGGCCCTTCTGCCGCAGACGGCACGCAGGAGCCGATACTCGTTCGGGTCGAGATCCTGTCCCTCATCGATACAGATGAGTTGGCCCTCATACAAATTCCCGCTCCTCTTTTTGGCGCCGCCGAACAGGAAATTCATCAATGTCTCAGCATAGAGCTCACCGCGGGAACATCCCTTCCGTGCACGGTCCTCCCCATAGCGTACCCCGTAACGGGAAAGCGAGAGTTTGGGCCTTTCGGGAGCGCCGATGTTTTCGAAATGAAAGGTAAGAGGCCTCTGCGCCTCCCGACACTTTGCACAAAATCTCCTGCTGAGATAGGGAAGATCGGCGGGCTCGAGGCGGCCCTTGCTGCAACGGCTGCAAAAACTACCCTTGATCCACTCACTGCGGTTGGCAAAGTCCCGTCCGCCGTCCTGATAGCGGTCGTTGAGCTCCTCGAACTCCCTTACGCGCGCCGCCCACTTTTCCCCTTCCTGGGCAATGCGTGCGCTCAGGGTCTCATAAAAGGCATCGGAGTAGTAATATCTGTCGGCGTCTGCATCCCCGTCCTGCTGTTCCGAGAGCCGTGCACGGAGTTCGCGCACTCTGTCATCGTCGACATAACGGGAGAGAACGTCGAGGTAGAATTCGGTGACTGTCCGCAGTCTGACCTGTTGCAGGCGCAGATCGTGGATAACGGGCGCAATGTGCTGTTTGAATTCCTCGCTCGGCACGATCACGGTGACGGCGCTGAGGTCCAGCGCCCCGCGGAATGCCAAAAATTCAAGCCGCTGCAGGAGGATCATCGTCTTGCCGCAGCCCGCGCAGCCCTGTACGATCAGGTTCTCCCCGCGGGGACGAGTGATGATCTGGGTCTGGTTTTCCTGTATGGTCGGGATGATGTCCGTGAGCCGCTTGTCATTCTTTTTCCGTTCGAGAATACGGGCGAGGAAGCGGTCATAGACGATCTCGTCCTGCCCGACTCCCCGAAGATAACTTTGAAAGACCTCGACCAGTTGTCCTTTTCTGATGTCAAAGCGGCGCTTGAAGAGGACGGTATATTCGATTCCCTCATAAGAAAAACCGGTGAGACGGTCATAGATATGTGCGGGCACGGGCGCATTGTGTGAATAGACGGTGAGCCGATCGTCGCTGCCCAGCATAAAGTAGTCCTGTCCGATGTAGAGATCCAGCTGCTCGCCCCCGCCGCTTTCCAATAGCATACGCCCGAAGTAGGGATCGTCGAGACGGGCACGGAGGAACCCGAGCTTCTCGCGCTTGTTCATCGCCCGCTCCTTCCCTGCCTGAAAGACACGGAGATCGGCGAGGTCGCGGACATCTTTGATATCTTCGTTGAATTGCGCCTCACGGTCCAAACGGCGGATCTGTTCCTTCATGCGCTCCCGCAGAAAGGCGAGATGCTCCGTTTCCTCCTGTTTGATCGCATTTTTATCGGCATCTGCCGCACGCAGACGGCGTACAGAGACAAAGGCACGGTGCAGGATCTCGCCGTGGACATCTGTGATCGTGCCGTGGGCCGGATCGAAATCTTCTTCGGTGAACGCGCCGTCCTCATCGTCGTCTGATGCCTCGTACTCCTCTTCCGCGGTCTCTGCCGAGAGACGGGAGATCCTTTCCGCTGCCTCTTCATCCCCCAACTCCGCCGCGAGACGGAGAAAACCGAGCGCTTTTTCATCGTCCCGTTCCGCCTGACCGCCCTCCGAATAGGCACGAAAGAGCCATTGGACGGAGGGAAGATAGGCGAGCGCCGCCGCTTTGCTGTGGCAGTAAATCGCCTTTTGGAGATTCTTCCCGATCCCGAGCCCGCGTTCGAAGAGGAGGCCGAGACGGTACATACAAACGGCATGACCGCACTGCGCGCCGAAACGGTAAAGATATGCCGCGTCGAGATAATTTTGCTGCCGTTCCCGCTCCTCCGCGGCGGCACAGATCTTTTCGGCGGAGGCATAGAAGCCGTCGAGATTGAAGCCGCATTCGGGGCAATATTTCGCCGATTTTTCGAATACGTTTCCACATTGCGGACAGAATATTTCCCTCTTCTTTTGCTCCATTCCCGTGTTCTCCTTTGTTCACCGTTTATTCTATCATAATTTTTTATGAAAAACAACGCGATTTCGCATTTTTACTCCATAATCCCCGAAAATTTCATCCGTCACCCCGCCCCGCGTGCGTTCTGCGTCATCCTGAGACGGTGAAAAAGAACGAAGTCCGCCCCGCGCGCGTTCTATTACACAAAGCGCGGCACGAGCGGCCTTGCCGCGAAGTAAGGATCCCCTCAAACGGAGTCCGCCCCTCGCCCACTCTCCTTCTCTCTGCGTCATCCTGAGACAGTGAGCCGTACGCAGTCCGAACGGCAATTTTCGAAGGATCCCCTCAAACGGAGTCCGCCCTTGCCCACCCCTTGAGGGGTGGGTGTCACGGCTTCGCCGTGACGGAAGGGGTGTTCTCTTGGCGCCCCTCATAGGGGAGCTGGCGCCGAAGGCGGCTGAGGGGTTTTGAAACCCTATCCCCCGCTACGCGGGTACTTCCCCTACGAGGGGAAGCAAGTGCCAATTTACTACGCGGGTACTTCCCCTACGAGGGGCAGCGAGGGCCTCTCGCCCGCCTCATTTCCTTGCTCTCTCATATTTTCCGAAAAATTTTTTGAGAAAAATTACAGAGGGGGTTGCAATTTGTCGAAAAATTGAGTATAATAAGCAAAACTAAAACATCGGGTCCGTCACAAAGTTTATTCATATATATCAGATCAACAAAGTAAACAAAGTAAACAAAATAAACAAAGAGACAACCCAAAAACCAACCCAAACAGCAATTCATCAAACAACCCACGAAATAATCTAAACGACAACCCAAACGATAACCCAAGCCACAACCCAAAAGATAAAAAACAAGACAACTCCAACAGACAACCCAAGCAACAACCCACAGACACATCAATCAATAAACCAAGGGGAAAGAGTATGGCAAACAGATCGAGGAAAAAGAGTAATCAGGATGAACCGACAGACCTAATCCCGAACGGAACGGAGGAAGAATCCGTACCCAAAAAGACGAAAGCAGATAAACCGGGGAAAGGAGCCATGCACGACGGTCATCGGGAGAGAATGTATAACCGTCTGTCCAAAGACGATACATTAGAAGATCATGAACTCCTCGAACTCCTACTCTTCTTCGTCATCCCCAGAAAGAATACCAACGAAACAGCCCATCTGCTCCTCAATAGCTGTAAGAGTCTTTCAGGTGTCTTCCATACCAATCCCACAGTACTTCAGTCGGTAGAAGGAGTAGGACCGCAGACGTCGTACTTTCTCAGAGGGATCGGAGAACTCTATGACAGAATGGGAAAGGAAGGGCTTCGTCCGAAGGGAGGAGATCCGTTCTCTTTCAGTGAGTTCAGGAAACACGTACAGGAAAAGTATAAGCCTTTCAATTATGAAGTTCTTGAGTTTTACAGTGTAGACTCCAAAGACAGGATCACATTCTCTTCTATGATATCATCGGGAGAGAATGATCATGTGGCGGTGGCGCCTGAGGATATTACCAAATTTCTTGCGGAGAACAAACCGAGCGGGTTTGCGGTGGCACATAATCATCCGAATGCTTCTTGTCTTCCGTCTGAGAGGGACAATGACTTTACGAAGAGGATTCATCTGATCTGTGCGTTGAACAATGTGAGATTTCTCGATCATGTGATCGTCGGGAATGATGCTGTGTACAGTTACAGACTGACGGGACAGTTAGGACGGATCGAGAAGCAGTGCGACATCGATCGGCTCATTCACTCGGACCTTCCCCCTGAGTGGTAAGGGAAAGAAGAGATTGGTTGAGATAGAGGAAAAGTCAGATAACCTGATAACCTGATACCTAAATGAGTAAATACCCTGATACCCCAAAAGGAGAAAGCAGCCGCTTTCTCCTTTTTTGATTAAAGGGGGGGAAGGATGATGAGAGAACACCCCTTCCGTCACTCGCGTTGCTCGTGCCACCCTTCTCGCGCAGGTAGAGTCCTGCGCTTGGTCATCGTTCGCGCCTCTGATGCGCTCACTCATGTCGCAACGCGCGAAAGGTCCACTGGACCTTTCGCAGAACGCGTTGCTCCACCTCAAGGGGTGGGCAAGAAATGGGGTGGGCATTATCCCCTCCTCAGTCGCGCTTCGCTCGACAGCTGTCTCGGGCGGGTAGAGCCCCGCCCTACTTCGCGGCAAAGCCGCTCGTGCCGCGCTTAGTGCAATAGAACGCGCGCGGGGCGGTCACCGCTCGCGCCTCTGATGCGCTACTTCGTCGCTGACGCTCCTCGTGCCGCCCTTCGACGACAAAAGAACGTGCGGGCGGGGCGCTCATGTCGCAACGCGCGAAAGGTCCACTGGACCTTTCGCAGAACGCGTTGCTCCACCCTCGGGGGAGCTTTGTCGGACTTCGTTTGAGGGGATCCTTCGGCTACGTCTCAGTCACGCTATGTGTGGCTGAGATGGGGAATAAGGGGGGTAAAATTCTCACCTCTACCCATTTCAAGAGGGTCCGATCGACCTTATATTAAGACGAGCACGCGCCACGCTGTCACAGCCCTAACTTTTTCAGTAAAATCAAAAAATTATAATTACAATCAGCGCAGGGAAATATTGGGGGGCAAATTGGAAAACAACTCCATCTTTTGCGCGAAATTTTAGGCTTAAGCAATATTAGCAAACACAAAAGTTATTCCTGTATAATCAAGGAGCAATCTAATATTTGAAGAATATTAGAAAAATGTGTCGAAAAATTATTGACAAATATTTTTTCGCTGTGGTATATTGTTGTTGAAAAAATTTAGGAGATATTAAAAATGGATAACGAATCAAATCGTGAGAAATTTGTAAGGTTGGCGGAAGCAAGAACTCAAAAAATCATTGATACAATAAAGCTATTGGGTAATTGCTCTAATCGGTATGTGTATGAATATACCGAAAAAGACGTGGAAAAGATTTTTTCTACGATTGAAGCAGAACTCAAAACTGCAAAGGCAAAATTCACCGGCGGCGGTAGCAAAGAAACGAGATTTAAGCTCTAATTGCGAGGGTGCAAATGAAAAACTTGTTTTATAAAATTTATAATTGCGATTCTTATGCCGCGCTCTATGAATTAGTTCATCATGACCCGTTTTTGAGCGATCCGGCGAATTGGCGACCCTATGGTGACAATAAGAATAATTGCGGCACGTTTGAAAATCAGCAAGCAAAACCGGAAGCGGCTCTTGTCGAGAAACTTACCAATTCGATAGACGCTATTTTAACGAAAGAGTGCCTTATTCGAGGAATCGACCCGAAATCCAAATCTCCCGAAGTTCCGCAAACGATGACGGAAGCAATCGAACGGTATTTCAATGTTATTAAGGGCAAATGGGAGAACGCCGTTGAGTCGCGCCGCAAGGAAATCGCGTCGAGATTACAAGTAATTTTGACGGGAGATAAACAGACGCCCAATATTGCAATCTATGATGACGGGGAGGGGCAAACTCCAAGCGCGTTCCCGAATACATTTTTATCGTTACATCGCGGGAACAAAATAGATATTCCCTTTGTGCAGGGGAAATTTAATATGGGATCTACCGGTGCCGTGCTGTTTTGCGGCGGAGATGAAAAATATCAGCTTATCGTTTCAAGACGCGCCAAAAAGCTATGTTCGGCAGACGAATACAAATATGGCTTCACGCTTGTGCGCAAGCACCCGCTTTCTCCCGAAGAAGAAATTACTATGAAAAGTACATGGTATGAATATTTTGTAATCAACGATGCCGTTCCCTCTTTTGAAGCCGAAGCGTTGGAATTGGGATTGGATAAAAAGAAACCCTTTATTGACGGTACGGTCATCAAGTTATATTCCTATGAGTTATCGCGTGGGTGTCAATCGGACGCTACTTTTGATTTGTGGCGCGAATTGAATACCCTGCTTTACGATTCAAGTTTACCCGTCTTGATTTGCGAACAGCGAGATTTCAAAGGACACTCGAAAGAGAAAGTCATGTTGGGAAATAAAACCCGTGTTTCCATTGACGATAGAGATAAAAAGTATAAATCGTGGTCGTATGCAATTCAAGACCTTGCCACTTTTGGCGCAGATATTCCGATAGAAGTAACTGTTTTCAAACCGGAAGTAAAGAATCCGGAGTTCATCAGACAACGTTCCGTGATTTTTACCCTAAATGGTCAAACGCAGGGCTTTGAGGGGAAAACCTTTATCAGCACGGATTTGGGATTTAGACAGTTGCGCGAATATATGCTTATTTGCGTCGATTGCACCAAAATCAAAACGAGTGTCCGCAACGAAATTTTCATGTCCTCCCGCGATAGAATGCGTGAGGGGAAATACTATACGATTCTAAAAGAACAGCTTATCGCATTGCTGAAAAGCGATGATAACTTGAAACAGCTGAATCAAGAGTATAAGGGGAAAGAACTTGCGGAATCCAAAGATGATAAAGAATTGATACAGCACCTTTTTGAAAATTTGAAAAACAATGATAACATCAAGCGATTGCTCACAAATATAAAGGGCTTGTATTCTTTCTCGTCAACCAAACGGGCAGAACAACCCCATGAAAGCGGAACTTCCAAAAAGAAAGCAGAAACGCCCGAGCTGAAACGATTCCCCTCCTATTTCAAAGTCACAAACTTAAAAGAAAAAGACGGAAAATTATATAAAGCTATCGCATTGGATAGTCACGGAACAATTACGTTTGAAACAAATGCGGAAGATGAATTTTTGACCCGCAATGTTGAGAAAGGCGAATTGGAAATCTCCATACTGAATTATAGCAATCACGGGCAAGGCGGCGAGGGAGATCGACTTCCCACTTCTCCCGACGACAAACTCATTATTAGTCGTTCCGGTCCGAATGACGGAGAGATTCGACTTTCTATAACGCCAACAGAAAAAGCCGTCGCGGGGGATATGTTTGAAATCTCCGCAAAAATGATTTCTGTTGCAGGAGAATTGGAAGTTGTCGTTTTTGTCGGAATCGACGATAAAAAGGAAAAGAAATCAGAACCGGCAAAAGTAGAAGAAACGCCTAATTTGAACCTGCCAAAGATGATTCGAGTGTTCAAAGATAAAAAAGATGATGATTCGCCGGTATGGGCAGACTGCAATCCCCCCATGACGGCAGACGACGTTATACAACTCGTGATAGACGATGAAAATATCAGCGAAATCCTTATCAATATGGATTCAAACTTACTTAAAAAACAGGTAAATAAGCGCGGCGTTTCCGTCGAAATGGTAGGAAAGAAATATGTCACAAGTATTTATTCTCACGCTCTGATTTTATATTCTACTCTCTACGGATATTATAACGGTCAGAACGAGGCAGTAAACTCTGACTTTGATAAGCATGAATTAGATAGTATTCGAGAAAATCTGGAAAAAGCCATTCCTGCGATATTCAAATATTATGGCGGTTTCCTCATGGATATTGGGGATATGGATTTAACCGATGAATAAGGAGTGAATTTTTAATATTATGAGTAACGGTCTTGAATTGAGTTGTGATAAAAAGTTCTTTTATGCGACTGTCAAAATTGAGAACCATACTATGAATGGGACGGTAAAACATTCAACAGGATTTTTTTATAATTTTGAAACAAGTAATGGCAAAACTGTGAGGGCTATTTTAACTTGTAAACACTCGATTGAGGACTTTGCCAAAATCGATTTAATTACTTGTTTAGATAATGGGCGCGCTGAACCGATAGATAATGTTCGTTTTACAATGACATATGCCGCTGATAGCCCTTTGATTGTAAAACACCACGATAAAACAATCGATCTTGCCGCGCTTATTTTTTCTTATGACGATAAAATTTTTTTAAGCGGAAATCAGCAACCTTTTTATCTATCATTAGATAATTCTTTAATCCCAACCGAAGAACAACTTAATCAGTTATCATATATAGAAGAAGTCCTTATGGTAGGCTATCCACAAAATATTTGGGACACATATAACAATAAGCCAATTATTAGAAAAGGAATTACTTCATCTCCTATTCAACTTGATTTTGGTGGGAAAAAACAATTCTTATTGGATATTGCCTCTTTTCATGGCTCGAGTGGATCGCCTGTTTTTATATATAAACCTTCTCCTCATCTTGAAAGTAATGCATTGGTGTTTAATCAACAAGTATATCTTTTGGGAATGTTTTTCGGTGGATGGGAAGAAGTAACAAATGGCAGTACTCCGGTAACAGCTTATGATAAAGAACAGGACAAGAAATATGATTTAGAGCTGGTTTTGCCTAATCATTTAGGTATCGTTTTGAAATCCGCAGTTTTTATGGAATTAAAAGATCTTATTGAAAAGTGTATTGAGGAAGAGGTTGTAAAAAGAAAATAAAAACAGCCCTTTCAATTACCACTTGTTCAGGTTAAGCCCCCCGCCCGCTCGCGACATTGACTTGACGGAGTAAGGCAAAGAGGAAATCATTGGAAGAAATAACTGTCGATCTGCGCTATGGAAAGATGCCCGTCAAGGGCGTCTTTTCTTGTGTGGCAAAACCCATCCTGAAAAGAATTTCACCCCCCTCGGTCTCACTACGTTCGACAGCTGTCTCGGGCGGGGCGGTCAACGTTCGCGCGGGATAATGCGCTACTTCGTTGCTTCGCTCCTCGTGCCGCCCTTCGACGACAAAAGAACGTGCGGGCGGGGCACTCATGTCGCAACGCGCGAAAGGTTCACCGGACCTTTCGCAGAACGCGTTGCTCCACCCTCGGGGGAGCTTTGTCGGACTGCGTTTGAGGGGATCCTTCGAAACTAACAATTCGGACTTCGTAATGCTCACTGTCTCAGGATGACGCGGGGGGAGGGGCGCCGAGGGTCGGACTGCGTTTGAGGGGACATGGTGCATTGTCTTACCCCCCATCCGTCTTTACTTCGCAAATCCACCCTCCCCCCATAGGGGGTAGGGCTTCAACCCCCACCCCTACCCCGTCCCCTTAAAAAGGGGGCGGGCGAGAAATACGGACTTCGTTTGAGGGGATCCTTCGCTGCGCTCAGGATGACGCAGGGGAGGAGGGCAGGCAACCCCCACCCCTACCCCGCCCCCTTAAAAAGGGGGCGGGCGAGAAATACGGACTTCGTTTGAGGGGATCCTTCGCTGCGCTCAGGATGACGCAGGGGAGGAGGGCAGGCAACCCCCACCCCTACCCCGCCCCCTTCAAAGGGGCCGGGCAAGAAATATGGACTACATTTGAAGGGATCCTTCACCCCCTACGGGGGTTCAGGATGACGCTGGGGGGAGGTGGGCAAGAATAAGGGCGGGATGACAGTAAAGCGCACGAGATGACGCACGGGAAGAAGAGGAAAACAAGAGGTTGATTTTTTCGGCGAGGTGTGGTATAATCCTCTCAAACAGAGTGTGGTATAATCCTGTCAAACAGAGTATGATATAATCCTCTCAAACGGGTGTGATATGATCTTCTCAAAACGGAGGCAAGCATGAAGAGAAAACAAGAAAAAGAGGAGCTGATCCGATACATCGAACGGATCCGCGATGATGAGGGCCATGCTGTCGTGGACGTCGATCTCGGGGAGGATGTTACGCGGTACGATCCCCTCAGTCTCAAGGGGCAAAAGGATCTCAATGGCGAGATCTACGACTACATCGAGGCGCAAACGAACATTATCCCCGCCGAGGTCCCCCTCCGCATCCGTTTCCACGGCGAATTCACCGAGGCGGAGCAGGAAGAGATCAAAACCGCCATCCACCGTCACTACGTAATGAAGTCCTTCGATCTCTCATGGGATCTCATGGCGAATCTCAGGAAGATGCTCATCCTCGCGATCTTCGGCGCCGCCGTGCTCGCCGTATATCTGTACTTTGCGATCACGGGGGAACACGTCTTCATGACGGAGATCCTCTCGATCGTCGGCTCCTTCTCTCTGTGGGAAGCGGCGGACGCGCTCCTTCTCGAACGCCCCCATCTGCGCCGTGAGATGCGTAACAACGACCAAAGTCTCTCCGAACGCATCGAATTTGTCACAGCGGAACCGAAAACGGAGCCGAAAACCGAACAGCTTTGAACCCAATACACAAAATCAGCCCGCAGGCATTGCCCGCGGGCCGATTTTATCATTCAGGGAGGAAAAAAGTCTTATTCATCCGTCTGTTCTTCTTTTTCTTTCCTGAAAAAGAGGAAGTACGTCCAACAGCCGATCCCGACGAGGCAGACGACGTCGATGGCGCCGAGCGCCCAGAGCCAGTTTGCGGCGACGGTATTTGCGCCCTTGGAGACAAAGGTCTCGGCGCGCTGCACGGTATTGCAATAGGTATAGAGAATGTTATGCGCGGCGTTCTTCATGAGCGAAAGCGCCGTCGGGCTCTTTTTGTCGGCGTGAATGCTCTCCCCGAGCTCTGCACCGACGCAGTTGAGCCACAGATCGCTGCCCGCCCGAAGGCCCGTGTCCGCGTTCATATACGTCCTGTCCAGCAGATAGGCGTCCGTGACGACTGTGCCGCGGAATCCCCATTCATTGCGCAGGACCTGTGTCATGAGCGCAGAGGATGCGCCCGACCAGACCGCTCCGATCCGATTGAAGGAAGACATGATCGCGTTCGCGCCGCCCTCTTTCACCGCTATCTCAAAGGGTCTCAGATAGATCTCGCGGAGCGTCTGTTCGGTCAGCCATGTGTACAGTCCCTCGCGCTTGTTCTCCGTCTCGTTGAGGGCGAAATGCTTGACGTAGCAATAAAGTCCCATGTCGATCGCTCCGCTCACGGTCTCCGCGGCGAGTTTCCCCGCGAGGAACCCGTCCTCGGAGTAATACTCATAATTTCTGCCGTCGAAGGGAGAACGGTGGATATTGACCGCGGGTGCATACCAGCCCGCGACACCGAGCTGCGCCGCTTCGCTGCCGATCGCGCTGCCGTATGTCTTTGCGACTTCCGTGCTCCAGCTGCAGGCAATGACCGTCTCGATGGGGTAATAGGTCGTCTTCGCGTTGTTCGTCGTCATGACGGAATCGGAGATGCCCGCGGGGCCGTCAAGGTCGATGAATTTCGGCTTTGCGATGGAGGCGACTGCCTCTGTCCCGTAGCCGCCCCGTTCCATCAGGGCGACGAGTTCGCTCTGCGCCATGCTGTTGAGAACGATCTCCCACTTGGGGGAATCGTAATCGGAGCCGAGCTCCATCATGAGCCCGAGATCGGGCTCTCCGTCCTTGAAGAGCGGAAGTTTTTCCCCGCTTGCCTCATAGGCGGGAAGGGTGGGCTCGGGGACGGTAGTCGTCATTTCGGGCTTGACGCGGGCCGCCGTCACCTGCGGGAACGTCCCCTCAAAATCTACTCTCGTGAGATAGGAGATGTTCTGGTTGGTCGATGTGCCGTCGATGGAGACGCCGTCCGTCGCGCTCTCCCCCGTGAAGTGATTTTCCACGGGATTGCCCGTCTTCTCATCGTTTTTCAAGAGAAGGGTCTCGGACATGGTATAGGCAAATTTGTTCACATAGGTGTGTGCATCCTTGGAGAGATACACATTGTATATACCGTCCTCGAGGCAATAGCCCGCCTCACCCGTGACATTGAGCCCCGCGTAATCGTACGATCTCATGTCGCGCACCTGAAAGGACAGCGTCACCGTCGTGCTCTCCCCGGGGGAAATGAGCGGAGTCTTCCGGAAGGCGACGAGATTCTTTGACGCCTTCTCGATCCCGCCGTCGTAGTAGGGCGGCTCATAGTAGACTTCCACGACATCCTTGCCCGCAGCATTCCCCGTATTCGTCACCCTGACCTCGATCTCGATCTTATCGTCCGCGCCGAGTTCGGAGCCGTCCGCGGGGGAGATATTTTTGACTTCCCAGTCGAAGGTGGTATAGCTGAGCCCGTAGCCGAAGGGGTACTGGACGACGTCGCCGTAGCCGTGAACGCCCCACTTCTCCGCGGCGTAATCGCTCTCCCAGAACCCTGCGCTGTCCGCCGTCTCATACCATTTATATCCGACATAGATGCCCTCGGCGTAGTCCACATAGTACTCTTCGGCCGAGGCATATTTGTGAATGCTCCCCGCTTCGTTGTCCACTTCGAGCCCGTTGGCGGAATTTGCATAGGATGCCGCCGTCGAAAGGTCATAGGCATAGGTATCGGCGAGCCTTCCCGAGGGGGCCGTCTCGCCCGTGAGGACCTTCCCCACCGAAACGGTGCCCGACTGCCCCGTCGCGCCGATGTAGAGCGCGGCGTCCGCCTTCGTCTCCGCTTCGTCGAGGAACCCGAGTTCCATCGCATTGCAGGTATTGACGATAACGATGACTTTCTCAAATCTGCTGCGGACAAGGCGCATGAGCCCCTCCTCCTCGGTGCTGATCTCGAGATACGTCCGCGTCGCGTCGGCGTCGGAATAGGTCTTATCCTGTTTTCTGGTGAGATCCCCCTGCTCCCTGCCGAGGCGGGAAAGGACGACGAGCGCCGTGGAGGAATACCCCTCCGCCCCCGTCTCCGAGATCCATTTCTCCACATCGGAGGGCTGGGGTTCGATGAGGTTGAAATACTTGTCCGTGTCCCGTGAACGGCAGAAGGAGGTGTATTTCTGCATGAGCCCTTCGTTGTACTCGAGCCCCGCTTCTCTGAGCCCTTGCAGGAAGGTGACGCGCGCCTCGGTGTTCTTGGTCGCCCCCGACCCCGAGCCCGAATAGACGAAACCCTCGTCCGTCGCGCCCCAGCCGAACACGTTCACTTTGCCCTTGCCGAGGGGGAGCGCGTTGTCGTTTTTGAGGAGTACGATTCCCTCCGCCTCGACATAGCGGACGACGTCATCCCCCTTTTCATAGTCGATGTTCTCCGTGTTGAGCCCATATCCTCCGAAATAGGTGGTGATGAAATCCCTGAGCGCGATGCACGCCACATTCCCCGCGACGAGCGCGAGGAAGATGACTGCGATGATACACGCCTGTAAGATCTTGACAACTTTTTTTGTCTTGTCCGGCATAAGCCCCTCCGATCCTTACCCGAGAACGATCACTTTGCCGCCCTCTCTCGCGCTGTTGGCGCTGAGCATCTGGAACCCGTAAGCCATGAGATCCACGCGAGAAGCATACCCGTCGCGGATGTCCCCCGTCTGGGGGTCGAGTTCCTCCTCTGTCGGCGCAGAGGAGATGCTGTCGATCTGCAGGGCGACGTAGAAACTTCCGCCGCGGCCGAGCTGTTTGCCCCAGCCGTTGCCGCCGATCTGCGTCTTGTCGAAATTGGAAGATGCAGGTTCCTCGAAGGCGGGAATGGAGAACTCCACCGCATAGCCGACGGCACCCTCCGCGATATGTGCCTCGTCGCCGCCCTTTGCGACATCTCTGCCCTGTGCATCGAAGAGGCGGGTCGCATAATTGCTCTCTGTGCCGATGAATGCATCATAGTAGGCAGAGTTCTTGTCCGCCTGCGTGGTGCCGTTGATGCTGTACCCGAAGGCGTCGATGATGATCTTGTGATACTTGCCCCCGACGCCGTACCAGAGCTCCAGCGCGTCCCCCATCCAAGGGTTGGAATTTCTGTCGTAATAGCTCTTGCCGCGGGTGACGACTTTCTCGTCCCTGACCTCAGCATAGAAGTAGATCCTGCCGCCATGCTGTGTCGCATAGAGGGTGGCGTCTATGGGCGTCGTACCGCCCTGCGGGGTCGCGACGTTCTTCCACTCGTTCTCGTCTTTGATCTCCCCCGAGGAGCCGCCCCGCGAGCTCTGCACGACGCCGTGCGTGAGGTCGAAGAGCTCCTTATAGGAGGCATCTTTGACTGCATCGATCGTGATTTCCTCCGACGCGCGCTCCACGACGCCGTCTCCCTGCTTTACGACCGTCTTTACGGTGATATCTGCCGTAAGGGAGGCGGGGACTGCCGTCCAGCTCTCGAAGACATACCCGATGGGGAGGGCGATCGAGGTACTCAGGCGTCCCTTTTCGGAGCTCTCCACATAGTAAGTCCCGTGCGCCTCGTAATTGCCCTGTTGGGTGCCGTCGAGGGCGTTATAGCGCGCCGCGTCCAGTAAAATGACGGGATCCGACGTGTCGGGATAGCTCTGGGCGGAGAGGGGCTGGCCCTCATAGGCGCTCACCGTCTTGATGACGCTGTCGTCCCAGTTTGCAAAGGTCACGGTGACGCTGCCGAGCGGGGCGTAGAGGACATGGACGTCCATATCCGCAGTGATGCCGCCCTGCTGCCATGCCGTCGTATCGTACCCGATGACTTTGTACCCCTCGACGTCGAATTTTGCCTCGATCGCCGCGGAGACGGACACGCGGTTGCCGCCGCGGGAGGTGAGTTCCTGTTTTGCCGTATAGGCGGAGGGCTTCCCGCTCTCGTCGAGCGTCGCAGAGGCGGGGTCGAAGCCGTAATGGAAGGTGATCGTGAAATCCGTCTTCTGCTCGTTCTGTGTCCCGCCGTTCCCCGTGCCCTCGTCGGGCGTTTTTGTGCCGTTGTCGCAGGCGCCGAGCAGGCAGGTGAGGGAGAGCGCCGCCGTGAGGGCGAGGCTCAAAAAGATTTTGGATGTTTTCTTCATGGTTTTCTCCTTATCGCTTTGGTCGGGGAAGCCTTATACGGCTCCCCCTTCCCTTTCTCAATCCGATACTTTGGTGAGGAACGCTCCGCCAAACAGAAGCGCCCGATAATTTGCCGTCGTCTTGGTGCAGTGCACCTTTACCGTCCATTCGCCCGCCTCGAGCTCTACGAGATGTGTGCCGTTTTCGTCTACAAGGTTATCGGAGAGCAACATCTTTCCGTGAGGCTTCCCGCAGGAGCTTACATCTTGCTGACAGATCTTCTGCGAGGTGAGCACGATGGTCTTATCGCCCTTGACGAGCGTAATCTTCAACTCATTGTCCGTATGGTCCTTATAGGCGGAGGCGAGGAAGGTAATGTCATAGACGCCGCCTGTGAGTGTTACGGTCTGCGATTGCTCCTCGGAGATTACATTGTTGTTGGAGTTGGAGATGAGGTTCACGTTGAAGCCGAGATTCTGCCCGAAATAGGAAGCGGTGTGAGTCCGTCCGTCATGCGAAGTTACGACGATCCCCTCGGGCTGTGCAACAAGCACGAGCTTGACCCCGCGAAGCGTGAAGCTGTATTCCGCATTCACCAGATACTGCGTGTGCATCACGAGCTCCTGTTCTTTCCCGCCCTCAAGATAGACGTTGAAATAGTTTGCATTGTAGCCGCCGTCGCCGCCCGAATAACCGTACGCGAGAGAGGCGTCCGTATCGATGATATTATAGGATTGGATGAATCCCTTCATATTGCTCATCATGGCAGACGTCTGATAATAGTCAGGGTACATCGTCTTATTGATCAGTGCGCCGACATCGGCATCGTCTTTTTTCTCTGTCGTTTCCTGACGGACATAGGCATAATCCAGATAGACGCGATACAGTCCCGATTTCTCCGCGGGGATCTCGACTTTGAAGGAAGTGAGGCAGACACCTGCCTGTTTGTTGTTTGCGGGTGCGTTCGCAAAACGGTATTCCTTCGTGCCGCATACCGTACAGGTGAGCGACCCGTCCGTGAGCGTTTCGCTCTTATAGCTGTGTCCCGTGGCGGGGAGGACGGTGTTCTTGACGGCGCCGCACTCCGTGCAGACTTGTTTCTTGCTCCCCGCGCTCTCGCAGGTCGGGGATACGACATCCTGGTCCTCATAGTGATGTTCGCAGGTCTCGCCCGTGCTCTCAAAGAAGATGCCGCCGCCCGAGAACGCGATCCGCTTGCTCGTGTCCGCGTTGACCGCTTGCAGACTCACCGTCCAGTCTCCCGCCGTGAGATAGACGAGATGTTCCCCGTCCGCGTCGAAGAGATTGCGGCTGAGACGGGTCGTCGAGAGCGAGCTCTCCGCCGCCGCGCTGAGGCCTTTGGAGTTGAGTTCGATCGTCTGCGCCCCGTTCGTGAGGGTGAGTTTGATTTCCGTATTATTCGCCGCCGTGACGAGGACGGAGCTGTCGTACCAGCCCTCTTCGGCGATCGTGAGCGTCCCGCCGCGCGTTTCGTTCCATGAGCCGTTTGCCATCATGTTCACGGAGAGCCCGAGCGTGCTCTTGCCCGATGTGAAGTATGCACCCGTCCAGTGCGCCTGTGTATAGTACCATGTGTAGAGATAGAGATCGGTCAGGCTCTCGGCTTCGAGTCTCGCACCCGTCACAGTGACGTCCGTGCAATCGGAGAAGTGGAGTTCAAGTATATTGTCCCCCCCCGTGAGATATACGCTGAAACAGGAGGCGTTGTAGCCGCCCGCCGCGCCAGCATACGCCGCGGGGACGGAAGCATCCTTCGTGAGCAGGTTGAAGCTCTGCATTCCCTGCCCGTCCTCTGCCTCGAGCGCCTCGTTGAGCGTCTTGTTGACGACGCCCGCGTAGAAGTTCGAGATGTCGACGTCTGCGGCGCTCTCCGACCTCTCAACAGTGTAACGGAGATTGAGCTTGTAGACGCCCGCCTTGTCCGCCTTGACGGTAAACGTCTCGGTATAGTACTTGCCCGTGCTGTTGTTCACGTCATACGTCTTCGCCGCGCTCTTTGCGAGGGGCTCGAAGTTGTATTCCTGTACGCCGCAGATGTCACAGACCCCTCTGTCTCCCGCCGCGATCGTATGGTCCGAATAGGAGTGGCCGTAGCTGACCTCGCTGTATGTATCGCCGCAGCCCGTGCAGGAATAGGTCTCCTCGCCCGTCTGTGTGCAGGAAGCGGGAACGCTCGACGTGTGCGTATAGGAATGTTCGTGTGCCCCTTCCGCCTTCTTGGCGAAGAGCCCGCAGCCGAACAGGACGAATGCCTTGGAGTCGCCCGTATGGTCGTAAGCGCCGACGGTGACCGTCCAGTCTCCCGCCGTGAGGTAGACGTTCTGTCCCCCCTTCGTGCCGCCCGTGTAGCAATCATAGGAGCCCTTATACACGTGGACATCCTCTGCCTTCTCCGTGCCCGTGTAGGTATAGAGATCGTTCAGATAGCCGAAGTCCGTCTTTGCGGGGAGCCCGTCCGAGCGCATCGTGATGCGGTGCAGCACGCCGTCTTCCTCCCGTGTGAAGGTGAAATAGATCTCGCTCGCCGCCGCATGACCGTTGTTTGCGCCCGCGCCGAAGTAGCCGAAGGTATAGAGCCCGTCCTCCGCAACAGAGAGGGTCGCCGTCGAGGCGACGACGGTCTGCCCGCTCCCGCAGATGAGATAGGGACCGTACCCGACGCCGTAGGTGAGCAGATTCCGCGCGTGGGTGTTCTCGAAGAGCGCCAATGCCTCGGTCTCCTCGACGAGCCCGATGCGGACACCCGAGAGGGTAACCTCGCCCGCGTCGCCGACATTTGCCGTCCCCGCGGCAGTCATGAGCTTCATCTCATTCTCGCCTGCCTGCAGATAAACCGTGTAGCTGTTCTTATTGTAACCCGTCGCGCCCTCAACGTCCGATCCGACGGAGTGGTCCGAAGTGATCGCCTTGCCGTCCGTAAAGAGGGCGTTCGCGGCGCCGTCTGCGATCGTCTCGTTGAAGATCGCGAGCGTGCCGATGTAAGTTTCCGCCGAAAAATCGAGCCAGAGCGTGTAGATGCCGTTCTTTTCCGCCTTGACCGTGAAGGTCGTTTCACGGTAGGAAACGGTCGCGCCCGAGTTGATGGCGCCCGTCACGGTCTCGCCCGAGTGAATGGGTTCTTCATATCTGATCTCACGGATGCCGCAGACGCTGCAGGTGTAGACGCCGTCCGCGTGATCGCTCTCGAGCCAGCTGTGCGCCGATGTGTCCTTGGTCTTCTCCGTATAGGAGAACGTGCAGTTCTTGCAGGAATAGGTCGTGATCTCGACGCTCTGGCAGGTCGACTCCTGCGTGACCTCCGCCTTGAAATCGTGACCCTTTGCATCCTCTTCGTCCTCGCGCTTGGATGCCCCGCATTCCCCGCAGGTATATTCGGTATATCCGCCCTCGAGGCAGGTGGGCTCCACCTTTTCCTTGAGCTCCCAATTGTGCCCCTTTGCGGCGATGGGCTCCTGTTTTGTCTCCTCACAGCCGCTACAGGCATAATAGGTCATGCCGCCCTCTGTGCAGGTCGCCTCCGTCGTTGAAGTCACCTGCCAGTCATGGACGTGCTCCCCGCCCGCGGGCGTCGAGGGCGTACAGCCCCCGAGCGCGAAACAAGCTCCCGCCAGAAGTGCGGCGATCCTCTTTGCCGATGTTTTCCCTCTCATATATTTCCTCCTTATTCCTTTTTATGAGATCTTTGTCGCGAAGACCGCGCCGCCGAAGATGCTCATGTTGTTGTAGTGTACCTTCTTCGACGTGATCTCCACCTTGTAAGTGTCTGCCTTCAGATAGACATACGGCCTGTCGATCGCGCTCTTCGGATCGTCGCCGAGATCGAGATAGGGACTTTGGGCGAGATAGGAATTGTTCGTCCAGAGCTGTGCCTCATACTCGACCGTTATGCCCGAGAGCCCCCATTCCGCCGTCGTCCATGTGAGGTTGAGACTCGTGACCTTGCTCTTCTGCCCCACGCTGTCCGTGAAATAGAACTGGATCTCCGCGTTGTTGTGCCCGCCGCCGAAGTAGGAGATATCGTACCAGCCCTCTTCGGCAATCGTGAGCTCTGCCGTGAGCGTCTTTGCCTGACGGTCCGCCGCGACGAGACGGTTCGTGTAGAGCCCGATGCCTGCATTTGCGGAGGAATCCCCGCCGCTGCGGGTGTCCGCAATCGCATCCACCCCGCTCACATACCCGAGACGGAGTCCCGAGACGGGGGTATCATAACAGGCATAGAGGGTGAGCGTGTTGTCGCCCTCTGCGAGGTAAGCATGGTAGATGACGGTGCAGAACCCGTCCTCCGTGCGGTAGACGCCGCGGCTCAGGGACTTTGCAAGGGGGAGCGCGCTGCTCTCCATGCCGCAATACCCCGTATATGTGTCGACCTCTTGGGTATAGCGCAGGGCGATCTCATAGATGCCCGCCCTCTCGACGTCCTCGACGGGGAAGGTATAGTTGAATGCCCCCTCCCTGCTCTGTGCCGCGCCCGCGACGGGCGTTTCAAATTCAATGGTGCGGATGTTCTCCGCCGCGGGGAGACGGTCGTCCGCCTCGCTGCTTCCGAACGTCCTCGCCTGTGCGTTGATGCTTCCGCCGATGCCCGCTCCCGCAAGGAGAATGACAGCCGCGGATGCCGCCGATAACAAACCTTTGACGCAATGTTTCATCATGCTTTCCTCCCCTCTCTCAGGATCCCTTTGTGCTCCTTGCAGCCCGCCTCGGACAGGAGCGCATATGCATCGGGGAACGCCGCCTTGAACGCGGCTTCGCTCTCGGCGCGCTGATTGTTCTCCTCCGTGAGGAAATACATCTCCGCGCCCTCCTCGGTATATCCGTTGCAGTAGACGGAGCCCTCGGGCGAGCCAACGAGATAGTTGCCCGCCGCCTTGCAGTTATACACCTGCTGTCCCGTCACCGTCTGGAAGTTGATGTAGCCCATCTTGGGCGGCATCGTGGGATGTGCATAGATGACGTTATCGCTCACTTCCCAGTTGGTGGAGGCGCCGTCCATATAGAGCACGGAGAAGTTGTCGCTCTCCTTGCCGAACACGACGCCCGCCGTGTCCCCGACGACGCAGAAGTTGTGGTGCACGCTGTTAAAATAGCCGTGCATCTCGGGGGAGGCGTTCCCGCCGACGACATAGATCGCGCCACCGTCCTCCATCCCCATCATGAAGTTTTCGATGTAGTTATAGGCGATCTCCGCACGGTAGGTGTTGATGACCTCGTCCGCGACGAGCCGCCAGCCCCACCCGACGCTGATTGCCGAATAGGCAGAGTTGAGAATGGTATTGTACTTGATGGTGAGATCGCGGGATTTAGTCACGAGGACCGCGACGCTCGACTCGAAGAAACAGCCCGTCCCGTCGATGAAATTCTCCGTGATCGCGATCGAGGCGTTGTGGTTCTTTTCGTCATAGGGTCTGCCCGCGCTGGAGCCGTAGCAATCGCCGAAGCGGATCGCCGTGCCCGCGATGTCCTTGAATGTGTTGCCCGTGACGTCCACCCTGTCCACGGCGCCGCGGAAGCTCACGCCGTCGTTGCCGAGGTCTGTAAAATTGCAGTCCGTGATCCTGATATCGGAGACGTCCTCGCCGCAGATCGCAGCATAGGGCAAAAATCCGTAGAAGGAGACCGTCCCCGGTTGCGGCACGCCCGAGACGGAGCCGCCCTGCCCCGCGACATAGCCGTTCTCCGAGACCCATGTATTCGTTGTTCCCGTAAAGGAGAGATCCTCAAAGGTCACGCCCGAGACGTTTTCAAGCGCGATAAGGGTATCGAGCATGGGGACGGAGAGCTTTACCCCGCTCACATCCGTGCCCTCCTCGAGCTGGAAGGTGAACGTGCCCATCTCCCTGTCATAGACAAATGTGTCGGGCTCGGTGAGATAATCCACGCTACCTACGATCCAGTAGGGATTCCCCGCGAGGGTGTTGTAATAGCTCCCCGCAGCGGTGTCGGTGCCGAGCAGTTTCTGCCAGTCCCCGTGTGCGATCCGAACGCCGTAGGAGACGCCGTGTTCATCCGACCGCGATTTGCCGAAGTCGATGTCCTCGATGCGTACGCCGATGAAATTCCAGACGTTCTTGATGTAGAGCTCCGCACCCTTGAGATGCACGCGCTCGGGCGTATTGCCCGCGAGGATCTCGGAATTGAGATAGATGACCTCGTCCTCACGCGATACGAGTTCCCCCGCCTCATCCCTGATGGCGGGCATATAGTCGAGTTCACCGTGGGGAGATGCCGCGAGCGTCGCCGCCTTTCCGTTGATACGGAGATCGCGCAGGGCGGGATAGACGCCGTCTTTCCGGTAGCGCTCGGGCAGGCGGTAAGAAAACTGCCCCAGCCCGAGGTCCTCGATCTCGGCGTTGTCGACCTCGATCGCCGAAGTGAGCGTCGTCTTGTCCGTGCCCGCGCCCCTGAAGGTGAGCGTCGAGCCGCTGCGGAAGGGTCCCGCGACGGAGAGCGTTTCGCCGAGCACGTGTTCGCCCGCCGACAGCAGGACGGTCGCCGATACGTTCTCCTTCTCCTTCAACGTCTTCTCCGCCGCCCTGACGGCCTCGCCGACGGTGTCAAACACGGAAAACTCCGTCTTTTCGCCGTCATAGAGGGAGAGCGAGACAGAGGACGCGGGGTCATAGCCGTCGGGCTGCACCGGAGTTTCCCCTCCCGATGTTTCCCCGCCGCACGCCGTAAGCGCGCCCAGCCCGAGCGCACAGACGAGCAATACGGCGATCCAACCGGTCTGTTTCATAAATTCCTCCTATTTTTTGAGTTTTCACTCTTGCCGATATTGTAACAAATTTTCCTTCGGGCGGTCTGAAAATGTTTTGATTCCGCATTTTTTTGTTGTGAACTGCATTTTTGCCCGTTCCGAGAGGGGAGGACTCCGTTCTTTGGGATCCTTCGACACGCCGCCTGCGGCGGCGGCTCAGGATGACCGTAACACGCGGGGGGAAGAGGCGTAATCCAAAGAAAAAAGGAGCCCGTGGGCTCCTGCCGTCAAAAAGGGCGGCGCTATGCGGCGGGGAAGATCAGACGGATCTCGAAGACGTCGCCGTGCGGGTCGATCACGAGCTCGCCGCCGTACTTTTCACAGATGGCGCGGATGCTCTTGAGCCCGAAGCCGTGGTACCGCTTATCCGCCTTCGTCGTCTGCAGAACGCCGTCCTCGAAGACGAGCGGACGGCTGTAACAGTTGTACTCGGTGACCATCAGCTTGCCGCCCTCCTCCCGCGCCTGAAAGTTGATCACGCGCTCATCCTCGCTCAGCTCCCCGACCGCCTCGATGGCATTGTCGATGATGTTCCCGAAGAGGGAATAGATGTCCCCTTCCTCCATGAAATCCAGCTTCGCGCCATCCACGATACAGCACAGTCTGATCTTTTTCTTGCTGCATTGCAGACTCTTTTCGGTGAGGATGACGTCGAGCGCCTTGTTCCCCGTGACGACTGCGGCGTCATACACGGAGACGATCCCCGTTACTTCGTCGAGGAAATCCGAGGAGATACGGCTCTTGACGCCCATATCGTTGATCTGGTGCTTGATGTCGTGACACTTGATGCCGATGAGTTCGATGTTCTCCTTGATGTTTTCGTACTGCTCCCGTTCCTGATGGCGGAGATGCTTTTCGATCTCGAGGGAGCGCTCGAGCTCTTTCCGAAGGGAGAGTTCGAACTGGATGAAGAGGGCGAGCAGACAGCAGAGGATGTCGTACATCCCCGTGACGATCCGCAGTATCTTTTCGTCCTCGAAGGAATCGAGCATTCCGACGACCTGCAGAATGACGGCGTTCATGACGATATCTACGAGAATGATGAGCACGACGAGGATGAACACGGAGACCCGTTTGAGACGGAACGCGGCATGATTTTTGATACGGCGGTAAAAGATCAGATAGCTCAGCGAATAGACGAGGAAATAGAGGGCGATGTAGAGGACGATGATGAACGGGTTCTCGAGCGCCGCCGCAAAGACGCTGTTCGAATTGTAGTAGATGTTGAGGGTGACCTCCCCCATGTCGAACAGCACAAGCACGAAGTTGAAGATCTCGTATGTAATGTGCTGGATGCCGTAAGCGGCGACACAGAAGAAGAGGATCTTGATGAAGGGCTCGCGATAGCAGAACATGAGCGTCGCGACACTCAGAAGGAACATCGCGATGAACATAAAGGAATAAAAGATCGCGCCGTGCACGAGGACGGGTACGGCAAACGACACGCCGAGATTGAGCAGGATCGCTGCGACAAGGCGGAGCGGAAAGAGCGACCGCTTGCTCATGCGGGAGGTGAACATCATCTCCGCGGCGAGCAGTTCGAACATGAAGAGCGTTTTATAGGCGTCGCCGAACATCTTACTCTCCTTTCCCGATATACCTGTCGAGGTCGGCGAGGAATTGCTTCCTGTGGCTGCGCGATAAGAGAAGTTCACTGCCCTGCACGTCGACGGTGTCCGCCCGTACGGCGGTCACATAGCGGGGATTGACGAGAGTGGAACGGTTGCACTTGATGAATCCCTCTCCTCTCAGGCTCTCCTCCGTCTTTTTGAGGGTGGAATAGGTCTCGAAGTTCCCGCCCGCCGTGTGATAGACGAGTTTACGGATAAAGACTTCGACGTACATGATGTCGCCGATGCAGATATAATAATTGCAGTTCTGGGAAACAATCTTGATCTTCCGCTCTTTCGTGCTCCCGATGATGCGGAGCACCCTGTCGAGCTTCACCGAAAAATCCTTGTAGGCGACGGGCTTGACGATGAAATCGAGCGCGTCCACCTCATACCCCTTGACGGCGAACTGCGCCATGTTCGTCACGAAGATAATGGGCACTTTGGAGTCGATCCCCCTCAGCTCCCTTGCACAGTCCATGCCGTTGAGGTCAGGGAGCATGATGTCGAGAAGGACGAGATCGAACTGTGACGTATAGCCGCTCAGAAAGGCGTCCGCCGTCCCGAAGCGGGTGAGTGAAAACTCGTTCGCCCCCTTGGATGCCGCATAGCGGGACAGATATTCCCGCAAAAGGTCTGCGGCAGTCAGATCGTCCTCGACGATCGCGATCCTGATGACGCTTTTTCCGCTCTCCATACTTCCCTCCTCTGTGTTATTCTGTGCACGCTGCCCCTTTTCAAGTCTCCAATATTGTAACACTTTCCTCTCAAAAAATCAAGCGATTGAAAACAATTCACAAAAATTTTTACCAATTCACAATTTCCCCCTCCTAATGGAGGGGGAAGGAAGCAAACTTTTTTCTTGCAATTTCCGAAAAAGCGTGCTACAATAGAGGAAATGGATACTGTAAGACTGAATGCCCATGCAAAACTCAATCTCACCCTCGATATCACGGGGCGAGAGGAAAGCTATCATACGATCGATTCCCTCGCGGTGTCGATCGATCTCTGCGACCGTATCGTACTCAGAAAGCGCAAAGACGCGCTGTCCTTTGTGACGATGCACGGGATGGGGAGCGAGACGCTCCCGCCCGAGAAGAACAACGCGCTCAAAGCGGCGGAGATGTTCTCGAAGGCGTTCGGCGTCACGGGCGCCAATATCACGATCTATAAAAATATCCCCATGGGCGCGGGGCTCGGCGGGTCCTCGGCGGATGCCGCGGGCGTGCTCCTCGGCATGAAAGAGTTATATGGGGTCTCGGACATGGGTGTGGTAAATTCGCTCGCGGACGCCTTGGGAAGCGATACGAAGTTCCTGCTTTCCGGGGGGCTTGCACGTATGCAGGGGCGGGGCACGGAGCTCACGTTCTTTGAAGACGTGCCCGAATATTACGCCCTCATCCTCTGCCCGCGGCACGGCGTTTCCTCTGCGGCGTGTTATCGGAAATACGACGAGCTCGCCCGGACCCATGCCCCGTGCACGGAGGAGGCGGCGAAGTTCCTGCTTGCGGGGGAGTCCTTCTGGGCGGCGCGGTATTGCTCCAACCATCTCTATGACGCGGCCGTCGCGCTCGAACCCGAGATCGCAGACGCACTCCTCTCCGTGAAGGGGTTTTCCCCGCTCGGGGCGGCGATGACGGGCTCGGGCAGCGCCGTCTTTGCGCTCTTCCCGACGAGGGAGCTCGCAGCATGGGCGAAGAGCAGATACACGGGGCGTTGCCGTGCGATCGTCGCGGCGACATCTTACCGTGAAAAAAGCATAAAAAATCCGTTCGTCCTGTCGGACGGGGAAACGGGAGGTTGATATGGAAGAAAGGATCCTGGATGAAGAAGAAGGACGCGGCATCCGTCTGAAACGGACACAGGACGGGGAAACGGACGCCCTCGAGGGCATGGAAGACGACGAGGTCACCGTGGAATTCCCCGACGGGGAGTATGACGAGGATCTCGTGGGGCTCACCCCCTCCCAGCTCGAGGAGGAACTCGAAAAGCGCAGACGCGCGCAGGAGGAAGCGATCGCGGAGAGCGACCGTCTCACCCGTGAGGGCAATGCCCTGCTCGCAGAGGGGAAATACGGGGAAGCGGCGCCCCTCTTTTCGCAGGCGACCCTCTATCATGACGGCAATGCGGAGGCGGCGGTCGGCTATGCCTGTGCCGTCACCCAAAACTTTACGGCGACGGAGCCTCTGTACAGCGAGGAGACCGTCCGTGAGCTCGAACGTCTCGAAGCGGGACGGCAGGCGGTCATCGAACATCTCGGGGAGCGGCTCCAAGAGGAGCAGCGCGCCCTGTCCGCCGAGGAGCAGGAGCTCGCCCCGCGCTTCGAAGAGAAACAGGCGGAGCGGCGGGAGGCGTTCGCGGCGAACAGGAAACATTACGTCATTTTTGCATCCGCCGCCCTCTTTGCGCTCGCTGTCTTCGTCATCGCGACGGCGATCAGCGCGGACAATCTTCTGCATACGCAGTCCTCTCTTCCGATCGTGTTCACGGCGATATTCGGCGTACTCTCCTTCCTCGCCCTGAGCGCGACGGCCGTCTTTGCCACAAAACTGGCGGGAGCACAGCGGCTGTGTATTGCCAATGAAAAGCTCACTTCGACAGAGGAAGGAAAACATCTCGCCGCGCTCCGCGGGAAGCTGGAACTTTTGGACGCGCTCCTTGCAGGGCCGCAGGGGGGCGACGAGGCGGACGAAACAAAATAGAAGGGAAAATCCCTTCACAAAATGCAAAAGGGGGCTTTACTTTGTCCCCCTTTTGGTGTATAATCGGCTTGAAAAGAAATTGCGGGATAGTACCCCGCGCAAAAAGGGAGAAAACCATGGAACTCATTCACGAAAGCGCAGGCAAAAAACTCTACCGCGACGGCGACAGGCTCATCAAGTCCTTCGATGAGAGCTATTCCAAGGCGGGCATCCTCAACGAGGCGCTCAATCAGGCGCGCGTCGAGGAATCGGGGCTCAACATCCCCAAAGTGCTCGGCGTCGAGGTCATCGACGGGAAATGGTCGCTCATCTGGGAGTTTATCGAAGGGGAAACGCTCGAAGAGCTCATGCAAAAACACCCCGAAAAGACGGATGAATACCTTGAATTTTTCGTCGATCTGCACATCCGCATGAGCAAAGAAAAAGTGCCGCTTTTGGGGCACCTCAGAGACAAAATGCACGCAAAGATCTCGGCGAGTTCGTTCCCCGCGACAGTGCGATACGATCTGCACGTCCGTCTCGACGGGCTCCCCCGCCACAATAAGCTGTGCCACGGCGATTTCCAGCCTTCCAACGTCATCATCACCAAGGACGGCACGCCCTATATCATCGACTGGTCCCATGCGACACAGGGGAACGGGTCGGCGGATGCGGCGAGGACGTACCTCATTTTCAAACTGCAGAAGCGGGACGAGCTCGCGGAGAAGTATCTCAGACTCTTCTGCGAAAAGACGGACACCGCCATCCAGTATGTGCAGAGGATCTTGCCGATCGTCGCGGCTTCGCAGTCTGTGAAGCAGCACCCCGAAGAACAAGAATTCTTGGCAAGCTGGGTAAATGTTTGCGACTGGCAATAAAAAAGTTTTCGCTCGATTTGTTTTTTCGTCCGCGCTCCTTCGGGCGCGTGCTCAAAAACAAATGCGAGCGAGGAATGTCACCCTCTGGGATATGGAGTCATCGTCGCGGACGCTCTCCCCAACATTAAGCCGAATGGGTTCGGCAAATTGGCTGCGCTTAGGCAGGGCAACCCTGCCACGCGCCGTTATTTAGGAATGAACCCCCTCCCCTACCCCTCCCCCTTGTTAAGGGGGAGGGCGGAGGTAGGATGGCGCCCACGCGTTCGGGGGGGTACAATGGCGCCTCCACCCGCTTGCGGGGGGAGGGTAGGGTGGGGGGGTAATGAAGCCCCCCAAGGGGGAGCTTCGGCGGTCTCCGTTTGCCCCCTTTCCCTCAGTGAGGGAGGAAGGATTCGAAGATGATGTTGTCGATATAGGGGCGGAGGCGGGCGGATTCCTTCTCCGAACGGACCACCCATGCAAGGCGCAGGCCGCGGAAGCGACTGAGCTTGCCGCGCGGCAGATCCTCTTTCCGATAACTGATAAAATCAGGCTTCACATAAAAATTCAGGGGCAGGTGTTTGACGACAAATGCCTGTATCCCCTTTGCCGCGCCCGCTTCCGCCGTCCCGAGCAATCCGCAGGGGACCTCGGGGCGGAGTTTTTTATATGCGTGCACATAGAGCGGGTCAAAGGACTGCACCGCGTATGCGCCGCGATACCCTTTCATCGCCTCCGAGAGCGCCCGCGCGATCTCCTTCGCCCCCACCCCCTTCATATGCTTGATCTCGATGAGGAGCGGCACCCTTCCCCCCACGGCCTCCAGAAAATCGGAAAACAGCGGGATATGTGCGATTTCGGATTGCGCTTGAGGGACTTCGTTCGTGGGATTCTTCGCCTTCGGCTCAGAATGACCGAGGGAAGGCTCGGAATAACCAAGGGACGGGGATTCGGTCATTCTGAGGGAGCAAGGCGACCGAAGAATCCCATCGGATATCAGCGGCAGGGTTGAAAGTTCCGCATAGGTACAATCCAAGACCTGCCGTCCGTCACCCGTCATACGGAGCAGGCTGTCGTCATGAAAGAGGATGAGGCGTTTGTCCTTTGTGAAGCGTACATCCGTCTCGATGCCGTACCCGTGCCCGACCGCGGCGAGGAAGGCGGCCATACTGTTCTCGGGCATCTCCCCGCCGTGCAGCCCGCGGTGGGCAAACGGGATATCCCGCAAAAACGTTCGTTCCATACCCATATTATAGCGGATCTTGCCGCAAAATACAATCTTGACGGATATGTTTTTCTATGATAAAATGGGAAAAAGGAGATCGCGATGAAAAAATTATTCTGTATCTTACTGTGTACGGCCCTGTTCGTCCCCCTGCTCGCCTCGTGCGGCGGGGAGAAGTGGGATATTTCGGCGGCGGGAGACGGGTCCGTGACCGCCACGATCAAAAACAGTAACGGAAAACGTACCCTTATCGTCGAGGGCAACGGCGAGATGAAAAACTTCCAAGAGGGCGATCGGCCTTGGGATCCCGAGGCGGCGAGCATCGAGGCAGTCGAAATCAAAAATGGAGTCAGGTCCGTCGGCGAAAACGCCTTCCGCGGCATCACCGTGCCCTATATCCTTTTGCCCGAGAGCGTTGCCCTCATCGGCAGCGGCGCGGCGGAGACGGGCGTCAAGCTCTTTGCCGAGAACGACGCCGTGACGGGCGACGGGGCGGATCTCTATTACTACAGCGAGAGCGCGCCCGCGGGCGTTGACGTCTACTGGCAGCAGGACAAGAGCACGGGGAACGTCACGGACGGGCTTCACTCCGCCGAAAAGCGGTATTTCCACTATGAAAACGACGTCCCGACCGCCTATAATTTCTATAAAGTCCTCTTCATCGGGAACAGCTTCACCTACCGCAACGGCGTCTCCGAGCCGAGCGGGGGCGTTGCAAAGCTCTTTGACGGCGTCGCCGAGAACTTGGGCGCCGTATGTGAGACGTACATGATCGCGGGTCCCGGGTGGCACATCAAGGACCATGCCGAAAGCGAAGACCCCTGCGGAAAACAGGTCGACCTCCTGCTTCATGCCGTCGATGACTTCGACTATATCGTCCTGCAAGAGCACAGTACGGACTCCATGGACAAGCGCGAGGACTTTGTGAGCGGGATCAAGGGAATACAGGAGAAAGTCGCCGCGACGCAGACCCGTGCCGAGGTCGTGCTCTATGAGACATGGGGCTCCCCCGCCTCGGCAAAGACGAGGGACACGACGGTCTTTGACATGGAACAAGACCTTCGCACGACCTATGAACTTGCCGCCGCCGACTGCGGCATCCGAAAGATCTCCTATGTGGGGTATGCGTTCAGTGAAATTTACAGGACGCACCAGAGCGATAAGGCATATTATCTTTGGGACACCGACGACCGTCATCAGGGCCTTGTCGGGGCATATCTGAGTGCGTGCGTGCACGTCGCGACCCTCTTGGAGCTCGATCCCATCGACTGTACCTATGTCCCCGATGTCCCCGCTCCTCCCGCCGAAGAGGTCCTGTCCGTCCTGCATGAAGCGGCACAAGAGGCCGCCGACTACGGCGCAGCCGCCATGTGAGCCGCAGGGCCCCCGCGCCACCCGCCCCCTTGAAAGGGGGCAGGCAAGCCCCCCACTCGTCACGGCTACGCCGTGCCACCCTCCCCCCAAAGGGGGTCGGGCTTTGGGTCGGACTCCGTTTGAGGGTCCTTCGAAACTTACGATTCGGACTTCGTAAAGCTCACTGTCTCAGGATGACGCAGGAGAGGGTCGGACTCCGTTCTTCTGGATCCTTCGCTACGCTCAGGATGACGCGAGGGCGCGGGGCAGGATGACGCGAGGGCGCGGGGCAGGATGACCGATACCCCTCAAGGGGCGCCAAAGGCGTGGGGGCGGAGCGGATGAAATGTGACACGCATCATAAAAATAATGCAGGAGATTGTTATGAAAGATAACACAACCGCGGAACGGGGGAGCGTGCCGCAAAAACTCAGACGGCTGATCGTGCCCATTCTTGCCCTTGCTTGCACGGTCGTGGGCGGGCTGTGCTTCGGCCTCGAATGGCTGTTTGCGATGATCCTTGATATATCCTTGGATTTCCCCCTGTGGGCGGAGATCTTGGGATTTTCCCTCACCATTGCGGGTCTGATCCTCGCAGTCACGGGGCTCTGCCTGTATAAAAAAGTCGGAAGGGCGGGCATCGTGTTGTCCGTGATCGCGATCGTCGATCCGCTCACCCTCCTCACCCTCTTGGTCGGAGGACTCGAGGTGAGTCTACTCATCTTCGGGATGTAAAGGAACAACATGAAAGGAAACGGCATGAAAATCGCATGGTTTTCCCTTCGCTTGCTGATTACGGCGGGCGCGGCCGCGCTCGCCGTCGTCTTGCTCTGGCGGTATGAATACTTTTCACAGATCGCCGCGATCGACAACTTCGTCGGCGTACTCCCCATTCTCCTTGCCATCCTCTTCGTCGGCGGGCTCTCGGGGGCGCTCTGGATGAAGCATACACGGCAATTTGCGCCGCTCACGATCTTTCTCGCCGTCCTCGTCATCCTCTCCGCCGCCCTCTACCCCACCGCGCTCACGGGGCGTTGGCGGAAGGTGGAATACTCCCGCGACGGAAGCGATCCGCCGCTCACCGATTATGACCCCTACACGGGCACAAAGACGGCGCGGCTGGACGCCCCTGCAAGTCTGCTCTTTGAAGGAGATCTTCCCGTTCTCGACGGCGCACTCGCCCTCTATCCCGTCTATGCGGCGATCGCCGAGGCGGTCTACCCCGAAGAGATCTGTGAAGAAGAGGGCGCCGTGCAGTTTACAAATACGGTCGAGGCGTTCAAACATCTCATCGCGGGGGAGCGGGACGTCTTTTTCTCGTCCTATCCCGCCGAGAGCCAGCTCCGCCTTGCAAAAGAGGCGGGTGTTGCGCTCGAAATCACCCCCATCGGCAGGGAAGCGTTCGTCTTTCTGGTCGGCGATGAAAATCCCATAGACGGGCTCTCCCTGCAACAGATCTATAACATCTACTCGGGCAAGACCGCGCTCTGGGGAACGCTCGGGTGGAAGGAGGGCAGGGAGATCGTTGCATTCCAGCGTCCCGAGGGGTCGGGCAGCCAGTCGGGAATGCAGTCGATCATGAAGAAGGCGGGCCTGCCTCTCGCCGCGCCCCGTCCGTTTGACAAGAGCCTCGTCGGGACGAACAGCCTCATGGACCAGATCTCGGCAAAGCGGAATGGCGTCATGCCCGTTTTGGGGTATTCTTACCGATTCTTTGCGACGACGATGCGCCCCAATCCCCATGCAAAGATGTTGAAAATCGATGGCGTCGCGCCAACTGTCGGGACGATCGGATCAGGGGAATACCCCTTCACGGTGAATTTTTATGCCGTCACCCGAAAAGACCGCACGGAAAACACCGCCCGCCTGCTCGATTGGATCCTCTCCGCCGAGGGGCAGCTCCTCATCGAACGGGCGGGATATGTGCCGATCAACGAGGGATAGGAGAGGGCGCCGAGGGAACCCCGTAAACGCTTGCATTCTTTTTTCAAAACCGTTATAATGGAATTATGGCAAGTCCCAATAAAAATTTAAGAAATTTCTGCATCATCGCACATATCGACCACGGCAAGAGCACCATTGCAGACCGTATCATGGAGCTCACGGGACAAGTCTCCAAGCGGGATATGGAGGAACAGCTCCTCGACAGCATGGACATCGAACGGGAGCGGGGCATCACGATCAAACTCACCCCCGTAAGGATGTACTATACCGCGCTCGACGGCGAGGAGTACGAACTCAACCTCATCGATACCCCCGGTCATGTCGATTTTACCTATGAAGTTTCCCGCTCGCTCGCTGCCTGCGAGGGGGCGGTCCTCGTCGTGGATGCGACCCAAGGGGTGGAGGCGCAGACGCTCGCAAACGTCTATCTCGCCCTCGACAACGACCTCGAAGTCGTGCCCGTCATCAATAAGATCGATCTGCAATCCGCCCGTATCGACGAGACCAAGGCGGAGATCGAGGACGTCATCGGGCTGGACGCGAGCGAAGCGCCCTGCGTCTCGGCCAAGGAAGGCACGAACATCCGCGATATTTTGGAGGCGATCGTAAAGCTCGTCCCCCCGCCCGCGGGAGACACCGACGCCCCCCTCAAAGCGCTCATTTTCGACAGCTATTACGACAATTACAAGGGGGTCATCCTCTTTGTCCGTATCAAGGACGGCGGGGTCAAAGTGGGCGATAAGATCAAGGGATGCCTGTCGGATAAGGTGTATGAAGTGACCGAAGTCGGGGCGTTTGCGCCCGCCCTGCAGCCCAAGGAGCGGCTCCTCGCGGGGGAAGTCGGGTACATCGCGGCGAGCATCAAATCGATCGAGGACGTCGCCGTGGGGGATACCGTCATCGCGGCGGATCATCCCGATACGCCCCCGCTCCCCGGCTATAAAAAAGTGCAGCCCGTCGTCTTCTGCGGGATCTATCCCCTCGACGGGAGCAAGTTCCTCGACCTCAAAGAGGCGATCCTGAAGCTCAAACTCAACGATGCCGCGCTCACCTTTGAGCCCGACAACTCCGTCGCGCTCGGGTTCGGCTTCCGCTGCGGCTTTTTGGGACTTTTACACATGGAGATCATACAGGAGAGGATCGAGCGGGAGTTCAACCTCGACATCATCACGACGGCGCCCTCCGTCTCCTATCTCGTGCACAAGACGGACGGGAGCGAGCTGTTCGTGGATAACCCCTCACACCTGCCCCCCGTCTCGGAGATCGAGTCGATGGAAGAGCCCATCGTAAAGGCGGAGATCTACTCCCCGCCCGACTATCTCGGGCCCGTCATGGACCTGTGTCAGGACAAGCGGGGCACCTTCAAGGATATGACCTATCTCGACACGCGGCGGGTAAAGCTCGAGTATCTTCTCCCCCTCAACGAGATCGTATATGACTTCTTCGACGAGCTGAAAAGCCGTACGAAGGGCTATGCCAGCTTCGACTACGAGATCGCGGGGTATCAGAAGAGCAGGCTCGTCAAGCTCGATATCCTCTTAAACGGCGACGTATGCGACGCGCTCTCGACGATTGTGCATGAGGAACGTGCCTATACGCGGGGCAGAACGCTCTGCGAGAATCTGAAGGACGCCATTCCGAGGCAGTTATTCGAAATCCCCGTGCAGGCGGCGATCGGGGGAAAGATCATCGCCCGCGAGACGGTGAAGGCGGTGAGAAAGGACGTCCTTGCCAAGTGCTACGGCGGCGACATCACGCGGAAGAAAAAGCTCCTCGAGAAGCAGAAAGAGGGCAAAAAGCGCATGAGAAAGATCGGCACCGTCGAAGTCCCCAGCGAAGTCTTCATGGAGATTTTGAAGACGAATAAGGACAAATAAAAGGTTTCGCTTGATTTGTTTTATCGTCCGTGCTCCTTCGGGCGCGTGCTCCAAAACAAATGCAAGCGAGGAATGTCACCCTCTGGGATATTGAGTTGCGGCTCGATATCGCTCTCCCCGACATTATGGTTCCCGTAGGGTACCAAAGTGAGTCGCCCACGGCGGAAGTCAATTCCGCCTAAGGCACATTATTAGGGAACTTGTTTCGAACGATTTCTTTGCTCCGCCCCGCGGACGCGCATTGGCGCGTCATTCTGAGGGCGAAGCCCGAAGAATCCCGAGGATTGAAATTCGGACTCCGTTCTTCGGGATCCTTCACCCCCTGCGGGGGGTCAGGATGACGCAGGGGGGGAGAGGGGCGCTCTCCCCGACATTAAGCCGAAGGGGTTCGGCAAATTGAGTCGCCCTACTTCGCCCTGACGGG
>CANQLW010000002.1 GCA_947624805.1 uncultured Clostridia bacterium
TCGGGGTCGAACCGATACGGTATCACTACCACAGGATTTTGAGTCCAGCGCGTCTGCCAATTCCACCACACCGGCTTGTCGTGTAAATTATATCCGATTTATCCGAAAAAGGCAAGCGATTTCTTTCATATTCTTGCAAAAAAAGGGAAAACATGGTACAATATCAATGTAAGGAGAACATTATGGGCAATCGGACCAAACTTGTACTCATTGACGGAAACAGTCTACTGAATCGCGCTTACTACGCAATGACCGTCTTTACGACCAAAGACGGTATGCCCACAAACGGGATCTTCGGGTTCGTGAAGTTGATCTTCAAGATCATCGAGACCGTCCAGCCTGAATATCTTGCGGTGGCGTTCGATCTGCACGCTCCCACGTTCCGCCATCAGATGTATGACGGATACAAGGCGACGCGGAAGCCCATGCCAGAGGAGCTCGTCGTACAGGTCCCTGTTCTGAAAGAGCTGCTTGCCGCCATGAAGATCCGTACCGTCGAACTTGCAGGCTATGAGGCGGACGACATCATCGGAACGCTTTCCCGTAAATATCAGAACACCGACGTCTATATCTACACGGGGGACAGGGATTCCTACCAGCTCGTCAATGAAAACGTGAGCGTGTGTTTTACCAAGAAGGGAGTTACGGAGATCGATCTCCTGACAAATGAAAATTTCCGTGCAAAGGTCGGGCTCGAACCGTGGCAGATTGTGGAAGAGAAGGCGCTCATGGGGGACAGTTCGGACAATATCCCGGGGGTGAAGGGGATAGGGCCCAAGTCGGCGCTCGATCTTTTGGTGACATACGGGAGCGTCGAAAAGGTGTATGAAAACCTCGACGAGATCTCGCCTTCCCTCAGAAAACGTCTCGAGGAGGGAAGGGAATCCGCTATGCTCTCCCATATCCTTGCAACGATCGTCACCGACGTCCCGCTCGACGTTTCTCTCGAGAGCTGTGCGCTCCGTCTGCCCTTCCCCGAGGAGGCGAGAAGTTTCTTTTCCAAACTCGAATTCCGTTCCTTGACGGACAGCGAGTTTTTCCCCAAAGAGCGGGAGGCGATCATCGAAACGGTGGAGTGCGATTCCGTCGCGGCGCTCAAAGAGCTTCTTCCGAAGAACGGCGAGATCGCTCTCTGTTTAGAACTCGAGAGCTGTCATATCTATTTCGGCGGCAGGGAATACCTGTTCCCGCTCCGCCAGAACTTTTTGCAGACGGGATTCTTTGTCGATGAGCTCTGTCCCATCTTCGAAATCATCTTCTCGGGCAAATATACCGTGCTCGTGCCCGATCTGAAGGCGCTTTTGCATATGTTCGACGAGCTCGGCATGAAAATCGATTGCGATGTGGAAGACGTCGCCCTGCTTCGCTATCTCGTCGATTCCAATCTCCGCACCATGAGCCCCGCGGAATTCACCAAAGATTTTTCCCTGCCCGACTGCAACCGAGCCTATGCGCTCTATCTCGCCTATCATGATGCACTCTCCCGCGCCCACGGCAATGCGGAGGAGAAACTGTATCGGGAACTCGAGCTTCCGCTCGTGCGTGTCCTCTATGAAATGGAGCATTACGGGGTGAGGGTCGACACGGATAAATTCCCCGAATTTTCCGAAAAATTCGCCGCGGAGACCAGAGCGCTTTCAAAACGGATCTATGAGCTTGCGGGCGTTGAGAATTTCAACATCAATTCGCCCTATCAGCTCTCCGAGGTCCTGTTCGATAAGCTCGCCTTGGACCCCGGGGGAGCAAAGCGCAATTCGAGAGGTGGGTATTCCACGAGCGCGGATGTCCTCGAAAAACTTGCCGAGGAGCATGAGATCGTACGGCTTATCCTGCGTTATCGGGAGATCCAGAAACTTCGGTCGACCTATATCGACGGGATCCGTCCGCTCGTGTCGAACGGCATCATCCACACGACTTTCAACCAGACCGCCACGACGACGGGCAGGATCTCGAGCGCAAACCCCAATTTGCAGAATATTCCCGTCCGTACGGAGGAGGGTAAGGAGCTCAGGAAACTGTTTATCGCGCGGACGGGTCATGTGCTCGTAGACGCCGACTATTCCCAGATCGAATTGCGGCTGCTCGCCCATATGTCGGACTGCCAGACTTTGATCGAGGCTTACAGGAACGGGGAGGACATCCATGCCTCCACGGCATCCATCGTCTTCGGCGTCCCGCTGCCCAACGTGACGGCGACGATGCGGCGGAAGGCGAAGAGCGTCAATTTCGGCATTATCTATGGGATGAGCGCCTTCGGCCTCGGAAAGGACATCCATGTGCCTCAGGCGGAAGCGCAGGGCTACATCAAACGCTACTTCGAGACACACCCCGAGGTTAAGGCATTCATGGATGAAAACGTCCGCTTCGCCAAAGAGAACGGGTATGTCACGACGATTTTGGGGAGAAAACGCTACATTCCCGAGCTGAGATCTCCCAACTATAACTTGCGGGCGTTCGGCGAGCGTGCAGCGATGAATATGCCCCTTCAGGGGAGCGCCGCCGACATCATCAAGATCGCGATGCTCGGCGTCTCGAGAAGGTTAAAAGAAGAAAAGATGCAATCCAAGCTCGTCTTGCAAGTCCACGACGAACTGGTCATCGACGCTCCCGCCGAGGAGGCGGAACTCGCGAAGAGGGTTTTACAGGAGGAGATGGAGAAGGCTGCGACGCTCAGCGTGCCGCTTGTCGCAGAGGCATCCGTCGGACGCAGCTGGTATGACGCAAAGAAGTAAGATCGCCGTGACGGGCGGGATCGGAAGCGGGAAGACCGCCGTCTGCGATATCCTGAAAGCGCTCGGCTATCCCGTGTATTCCTGCGACGACATCTCCCGTGAAATGTGGCGGGAAGCGGGGTATCTTGCCATGCTCGCCCGACTGTTTCCGTCTTGCACGATCGACGGAAAAATCGACAAGAAGCTGCTTTCGGAGCTTGTATTTCGGGACGTGGAGGCGAGAAAATTGCTGGAATCCGTCTCCCATCCGCGTATCATGGACGAGCTCATGCGCAAAATGGGGGAGCATAGCGTCTCCTTCGGGGAAGTGCCTCTACTCTTTGAAGGGGGGTATCAGTCCCTTTTTGACGGCGTTTTCCTCGTTACAAGACCCCTGAAAGAGCGGATCGCCGCCGTTGCCTCGCGGGACGGCTTGTCCGAGGCACAGATCGAAAGCCGCATCGCCGCGCAGCTCCCCGATGAAAAAAAAGAGGGGGAGAGGGTATATCGCATCGAAAACAGCGGTTCGATGGACGATCTCCGCCGCGCCGTGCTTTCGGCGCTTTCAGAGGCGGGACTTGTTTGATGTTCCCGTTCCTGTGGTATAATTATCTTGAAGGACCGTGCGGAAAGCACGGCTTAGGAGGATTTCTATGATCGGCATTGTGATCGGCATTTTATTCTTTCTCATCGCCGCGGGCGGGATCGTTTTTTCGGTCTTCATGCGTCTGAAGAGAAGGAAGAAGCAATTTATCTGGGGCGGGCTCGGCGTTGCCGCCGTCTTTGCGCTCCTGTTTTTCTTTATCCCGTTCAGCATCCACACCGTGGGCCCGGGCGAGGTCGCCGTTGTCAAACATCTCGGAAAGGCGACCGAAGTCCGTGCGTCGGGTACATATTTTAATTTCTGGATCACCGACGCCTATGAGATGTACGATGCCAAGGTGCAGAATCTCGACATGGACGCTAACACCTACTCCAAGGACGCCCAGACGATGGATATCGCCATGACGGTGCAGTTCTCGATCAAGGCGGATAAGGCGCTCGAGATCGCAGAACAGTACGGTACGCTCGAGGCGCTCGGGAACCGTATCACCTCGGTCGCGGAGGCGACGACAAAGTCAACGCTTTCCGCCTATTCCGCCATGGAGATCATCGAAAAGCGCGCCACGATCTCCGTGGAAGTCGAGGAGAACGTCAAAAGTATCATCGATGACACCTTCTATGTCAACATTGAAAAGGTCGTGCTCACCAACATCGATTTCTCGGACGCGTTCGAACAGACCGTCGAGGACAAGATGATCGCGGAGCAGGAGAAGCTCAAGGCGGAGTATGAGAAGGAGACGGCAATCATCAAGGCGGAGCAGGAGCTCGAAGTTGCCAAATTACAGGCACAGGCACGCATCGCGGAGGCGGAAGGCAACGCCGAGGCGCAGCTCGTCATCGCACAGGCGGAGGCAAATGCCATCAAGGCAAAATCCGTCGAGGTCGCCCGTATGCTCGGCTTCCACATCACGGAAACTCCCGTCTATGAAACGGATGAGGAGGGGAATCCCGTGCAGACAGGCGTTGCGTATGAGATTGATTTCACAGACAAGACGGCGGAGGAGATTTCTGTAATTGCCGACTATCTGAAATATATCGAGTATCTCGCCGCTTGGGACGGCAAACTTCCCGATGTCCTCGTGACGGGTGAGGGGGCGAGCGTCATCCTTCCCCTGCCCGACACAGGCAATGAGACGACTCCGTAACTTCAGACTCCCCCGCGAGGGGGAGTTTTTTGCGGCCTCTTAAACGCTTTTTGATACGGTTCGCTGCGGGCATATTGACAAAACAGGTTTTGGCATATATAATACATATACAATATGTAAAAAGACAAGGGGAAAACCATGAAAAAATTTATTTCCGTTGTTTGTCTTGTGATGTCGCTCCTTCTCGTCCTGTGCGGCTGCGGCAGTTCGCCAATTGAATGGAAGCTCAACGATTTGGGCGGCGACGTCGATTTTCATACCGATGCGCAGAGGAAATACCTCGAGGGCAACTATCTCGATCTCGGGACGGTCACGGGGAACAAGGAAGCGAGCCGCCCGCAAGCCATTACGCTCTCATGGACGGCGACGCCGAAGGATGTGACTGTCTCTTCCTATACCGTCGAGCTCTCCACGGACAAGCAATTCGGGAGTGTCCGTACCTATGCCGCGGAGGGGACAGAGGTCGAGATCAACAATCTCCTCCTCGCACAAACCTATTACTGGCGTGTCAGGGCGACGCTCTCGGACGGCAAGACGGTCACATCCGAACCCTCCGATTTCACCACGACCTTTCAGGCGCCCCGCAATCTGTATGTCGACGGCATCACGAACGTGCGTGACCTCGGCGGGTGGGAGACTCTCGACGGCGGAGTCGTCAGACAGGGCATGATCTTCCGCTGCGCAAGGCTGAATGAGAGCAAGACGGAGACGGTCAAAATCGAGATCACCGAGGAAGGCAAGCGGACGATGCTCGAAGATCTCGGCGTGAAGAGTGAGATCGATCTCCGCATGAAGGAAGCGCATGGCTATGAGTCGGGCGGGATTACCTCATCGCCTCTCGGCGACAGCGTTACATATTATAATGTGGAGCTGGAATGGAATAACGGCAATTATCTGCTCAACAATCAGGATTCCGTCCGCCGCTTCTTCGAACTTGCCTCCGACGAGAAAAACTATCCCTTCATCTTCCATTGCGACATCGGCACGGACAGGACGGGGATGTTTGCATTTCTCATCAACGGCCTCTGCGGGGTGAGCGAGGAGGACCTCTACCGCGATTATCTCTTCTCGAACTTCGGAAAGATCGGCGGTTCGCGGTCTCTTAGCAATATCGAGAATAACTACCTTGCGACGATCAAAGCCGCGGAAGGGGACACGCTCAGTGAAAAGATCGAGAACTGTCTGACGACGCAGCTGAATATCCCGCTCGGGCAACTCGAGGCAATCAAAGACATCATGAAAGATTGGAGTTTGACATGAAAAGAAGGCCCGCCGTGCGATGCACGGTGGGCCGTTGCCTTGAAAGGGGTTTATGACCAGTTATGTTTGGTGAGCCAAGCGACGCGGTCAACAAGCCACTGTTTCAATATCTTGATGTCGCGCAGCCAGTCGGCTTCCGCTTCTTGCTGACTCTTGCCCAGCCATTTCACATAATTTTTTCCCATTGCCGCCTTGTAGGTCTCATAGACGGTATCGTTGAGACGCTCATCGAGGAAGGAAAGAATCTTGGGCGCGAGGATCTTCCACCTTGCCTGCACGGCCTGTTTGAACGATGCGTTGCGGTAGAGTTTGATGAAGAGTTCGCTTGCGGTATGGGCGGAACTTGACTGCACGCTGTCTGCGACATAGATCCCCTCGGGGGATTGGTCGCCCCGCGTCGCATTGCAGGTCGCATCGAAGTCCCAAGGGGGACCCGCAAAGAGCTTGCCGTTCGGCTTCTTGTAGAGGTAGAAGGAGCTATACCCGAGATCTGCATTTTTGAACAGTTCGAAGAGGATATACATATCCACGAAGGAATCGACGTCTGCAAGCGTGGAGAAGGTCGCATAGTCCACGCTGTTCGGTTCCCCGAGGACGGCGTTGTAAACGCTCTGCACATAATTCTTGATATAGGCAATCTGCTGCATATACTCGGCCTTGGTGACGCCCGCTTTGCCGTCGCGGACATCCTCGGGGTCGGGAGAGTGGACGGTGAAGGGGTATTTGACGATGCCTCCGTCCAGCGTGAAATGCTCGACGCCCTCTTCTCCCTCCGCATAGGCGTCATATTCAAGGAGATAGCCTGTACTTGCATAATCGGAGCCCGTGCCGAGGAAATCCGACTCGATATCCACACGGCCCTCGCCCACGCGGACGTGCTCGCAGAGGAGATAGACGCCGCGGTACTCGCCGTTTACATAGAGATCGAGCCAGTGCGCCTGTGTGGAATATTCGATGTTGTCGAAGACCTCGTTTGCCATATTGTAGGCGAGATAGTTGCGGCTCATCGTCGTCTCGGGGAACTGGCTGCTTACACAGGCGATGAGTACCCAATGTTTGTTTGCCTCCCTTCCGAAGAGGGATTGTTTTTTGTCGAATTTGATCTTATACCCCCTTTTGTCATAGGGGATATCCGTCCACGAGCCGTTGCCTCTGCCGCGGAATTCCGCTTTGAGGTCATCGAGAAGATATTCATCCTCGGTATTCTCGAGAGAGATGTTGCTTTGGATATACTGTTCACGGCCGACGCTGCCGAGCGGGTAGACATCCCCGTTTTCGGCATACAGATCGATGAAGAGGGCGGGCAGGTTGGTGAGTTCCATCCACTCGGCGTAGAGAGTGATGTCGCTTGAGGGCATCGTCGTGAATTCAAACGTTGTGCCGCTGATATCCGTCCAGCGGACGAAATGATAGCCTTTGCGGTTCACTTTCGGGGCGGTGATGGGCGTGCCCGCCTCGGCGACGATCGGGGGGAGATGGTAATCCTCCGCCCGCGTGACAAAGCTGATCGTCACGGCCTCTATCCATTTGGCGGTGAGCGTTATGTCCCGATCGGGCATCGTTGTATCCCTGAACGGCTCGCCGTCTGATAGCCACCCGTCAAAGAGATAGTGTGCACGGGAGGGGGAGGCGGGGAGTTCGATCTTCTCTCCCGCAGCATACTCTAAGTCTTGAAAGCTCGTCGCGCCTTCGCCCGTTTCAAAGGAGAGGGTGAAGAGTTTGGTCCAGCGTGCCGTGAGGGTGATATCCCCCTCGGGCATCGTGTCGAAGACGAAGGTTTCACCGTCGCATTCCCATCCTTCGAAGCGATACCCATCGCGGACGGGGTCATCAGGGGCATAGATTTTGCCGCCGATCCGTGCGGTCAGGGGATCGATCGAGACGCCGTCTATGCCTGTTTCATAGGTGATCGTCGCCGTCATGGACGTTCCGCCTTGTTTGTTGCATCCTGCCGCCGCCGTGAGGAGGAGAGATGCAAGCAGTGTCATGAGTAGCGCCCTGATGAATTTCATCGGTTCTTTTTACCTCATAGTCAAAGTTTCTGTAGCTTTTCTTCATTGTAACATGAATCCATGCACTTGTCAAATGCCAATTAAACACATAAAATGACAGATTATCTCAAAAGTACATTTATGGATTGACAATTTGCGTTTTTTTGGTATAATGATAGGGAAGGAAACTGTACTTTCGGAAACGGGGGATCGGAATTGTTGAAAAAGAGGATCGCCTCCGTCCTGTTGGCATTTCTCGTCTGCACGGCGCTCTGCGGCTGTGACACGGGGACGACGGCGGGGAATGAGGCGGAGCTTTCTGCAAGCGCACAACTGTTTTTAAGACTGGTCGGAGAGATCGGAGACGTCACGCTCGGGAGCGAGGCGGATATCAACGCGCCGCTCATCGTCTGGGAGCATCTTCCCGAGGCACAGCGGAGCCTCAAAGCCGTGCAGGAGGGGAAAGAACGTCTTGATGCCTGTAAGACACAATTCGACGCCGCGGTCGGGGCGGCAGAGCGGGAAGCTCTTCAAAAGGAAGAGGACGCCCGTGTGAACCGTTTTCTCGATGCCGTCGCCTCTCTTCCCGCGGAGTCCGAGCTCGTCCTTGAAGACAGGGAGACGCTCGACGGCGTAAAGGCGCTCTATGACGCCCTGTCCGAGACGTCGAAATCGCTTGAAAGGGTCGCCGAGGCGGAGAAAAAATTCTTATCTCTCGGGGAAGCGCTCACCCGCATGGAGACAGAGGCGCGAGAACAGTTTGTCAAAGAACGGGCAGAAGCCTTTCTTTCGGCCGTAGAGGCGCTCGGAGAGGTCACGCTTGAATCGGGAGAGGAGATCTCGGCGCTCCTCGGCGACTTTGAATCGTTTGACGAGGACATCAAGGCATACGAGGGCGTGGCGGAGGCCAAGGCCGTACTCGATGAAAAGATGAACACATACCGTGCCCTCAGGGATGAGGCGGATATCCGCGATTTCTGTTCGCGCGTGGAGGGGATCGGCGACGTGACCCTTGCAAGCGGGGACCTGATCAAAAGTACGCTTCTTGCCTACGATCTGTTATCCGATGCCGCAAAGGAAAATGCCGACGCACAGGCGGCATATGAAAAATTACAACAGAAAAAGGCGCGCTACGATGAGCTCTTCGCGATCGCAGAGCAGGAGAGGGTAGATATTTTCCTTGCAAAGGTCGCCCGCATTCCCGATGACACTTCAGGACTCGACATCACATGGTTTGATATGTTGAAAGACGCCTCGGATGCCTACTTTGCGCTCTCTTTGGAGACGCAACAAAATAACGGGGCCGTCAAGGCGGCATTTGAGAAGTGGAACGCGGCGCAGAAACTTTTCGACGAAAAGGGGTATCGGCAGATCCCGATTGCGGCGGAAAAGATCGATTTCTCGGGAGATAACCCGCCCTACGTATTGATCCATACCTTTGAACACCTCGACACCACGCTCGCATTCTATCAGGTGGATAGCGTCGGCGCGCTTTCCGCATATGCAGACGGCTGTCTCGATGTCTATGTCGACGGGGCATATGTCGCGGCGGTGAAGATCGATATGACCAAACTTTTCAACAGATTCATCCTGAAAGAGGTTCTGCCCCTTTTGAAACCGCTTGAAGCGGAATACCCCGCGGTGAAGAGCGGCGCAAAGTTCTCGTTCACATTCCATTTCGAAGACAAGAAGGGGGAATTTATTCCCTCGGAGAAGACGCCGCGCTCGGGCGAAGTCACCTATACATGGTAAAGGAGAAGCAATGAAAGAGAAGAAGAAACTTACCCCCGAAGAGGAGATGCTCGAAAAGTATCGTGCGAAGGTCAAGCGGGAAGCGGTGATAAAATCTGCCGCGCTCGCCGCCGCTTGCGGGTTTTTGCTCTCCGTCATCGTCTCAGCGGTCTCTTTCGCGACATTATATAATACGCTCTATATCGCCCTCGGCGTCTGGGCCGCGGCCTCCGTCGGGCTTGGATTTTTGTTCTATTTCCTGCTCTTCCGTACGGATCTGAAACAGACGGCGGAGCGGGTGGACGGCATCGGGCTCGAGGAGCGCGTTCTGACCATGGTGGAGCTCAGGGGGGAGAGCGGCGTCCTCGCCGAAAAACAGCGTGAGGACACCAAAACGACGCTTTCGGGCGTCTCCGTCAAGCAGATGAAGACGGGGATCCCCAAACTTCTCCTCATCGGTCTTGCCCTCATCGCCGTCGTCTCGATTTTCATGATGTCCTATTCGACCGTCCTCGCCGTCAAGGCTGAGGAGGCGCGCAGCGGGATCACGGACGAGGAAAAACCCTCCGAAGACGATGAGATCATCCGTCAGATGATTGAAGAACTCCGCGACCTCATCGATAACTCTCCCGTGAGCGACAGCCTGAAGGGGTACCTTCACGGGCTCGTCGACGATCTGGAGGCTTCGATCAAGCCGACGGACAGCCTCGAGGTCAAGATCGCAAAGGTCTCCGAGACGGCGCAGGAGATCCATAAACTCATCGAAGAATATCTGTCCCGTACGACGATCGGGCAGGAGCTTCAGAAGCACGATACGACGAAACCTTTGGGCGACGCCATCGTCTCGGGGGATGTCTCCAAGGTCGAACAGGCCTTCAAGGATATGTATGACAGCATCGAGCCGCACGTCATGGCGGGGGAATACGATATCCTCTTGCAGACGGCGGACGATATCGACCAATCCATCGAGGATGCTACGGTAAAGGACGATGCGCTCGCAGACGCTCTCCACGAACTCGCCGAGGCGCTCCGTGCCGCCGTTCCCAAGGAGCCGCCCCATGCAGGGGAGGAGGAACACGTCGGAGATGAGGTCATGAAGGACGTGCAGGACGCCATGGATCAGGCGATGCAGGACATCAAGGACGCCCTCGAGGACCAACAGCACGCCGACGAGCTCGACGATCAACTTCAGGACGCCATTCAGGACGCGCTCGACAAGCTCGAAGGAAAAGAAAAGCCCGACGATGAAAAGCAGGACGAAGAGGAGCCCGAAGAAAAGGATCCGAACGAGAACCAAAACATGAGCGGCGACAGCGGCTCATCCGCGCCTCCGCAGAGCGACGGCGATGTCTCTTACGACTCCGTCATCGACGGACAAACGCCCTATGACGATGTCTATGACGAATACGAACAGAAGATGAAGGAACTCCTCGAGAGCGGAGATCTCACGGAAGAGGAGAGAAAGCTCATCGAAGACTATTTCAAAAAGCTCGGATAAATTACGGAGAAGATTATGGAAAACACGGTTACGGAACAAGATCTGAAAGCATTCAGCGAAACCTGCAAAAATATTTTTGCGCAGATCGGACGGGACATGATCGGACAGAGCGAAGTCGTCGAGTCCACGGTGATCGCGATGATCGCTGGAGGGAACGTCCTGCTCGAGGGCGTCCCCGGGGTCGGAAAGACGAGACTCGTGCGTACCCTCGGAAGGGTGTTTTCCCTTCCTTTTTCGAGGATCCAGTTTACGCCCGACCTCATGCCCGCCGACGTCACGGGTACAAATATCATCGTGAAGGACGATAAGGGAAATTCGCAGTTCAGTTTCCAGAAGGGGCCCATTTTTTCGAATATCATCCTCGCCGACGAGATTAACCGTGCGACGCCGAAGACGCAGAGCGCTTTGCTCGAGGCGATGCAGGAGCATAAAGTCACGGTGATGGGGGTCTCAAGGCCGCTCGATGAGCCCTTTTTCGTGCTCGCGACGCAGAATCCCATCGAGCAGGACGGCACTTATCCGCTCCCCGAGGCGCAGATGGACCGATTCATGTTCAAACTCATCGTCTCCTATCCCAATATGGAGGAGCTCGAGCGGATCGTCGGCATGACGCAGGTCACAATGGAGGAAGTCGCGGACGCCGTGTGCAGCGCGGAGGAGCTTTTGAGGATGCGCAGGACCGCAAAGGAGATCCCCGTTGCAACCGAGGTCATGAAATATGCGATGCGTCTGACGCTCGCGACCCAGCCCTCGAGCGAATGCCCCGCGGAGATCGCCAAGAAATATATCCGCTACGGCGCCAGCCCCCGTGCGGCACAGGCGCTCATTTCCGCCGCGAAAGTCCGTGCGCTCATGAACGGCAGATATAATGTCTCCTATAATGACATCAATACGCTTGCCTATCCCGTCCTGCGCCACAGGATCAAACTCACCTTCGAGGCCGTTGCCGACAACGTGACGCCCGACGATGTGATCCGTGAGATTTTGAGAGAACTCGGGAAGGGGACGGGCTCCGAGAAGAGCACGGCGGAGGCTCCTGCGGCGGATAGCGGCTCCGAGAAACGCGGTCTCTTCGGAAAGAAAAAGGGATGATGACGCAGACCAAGGTCATAGACGACAAATTTTTAAGCCGTCTTGAATCCGCGGCGCTCTATATGCGTGCCAATATGCAGGGATGGTTCGGAGGGAACCACCCCACGCGTTCGTACGGTTCCACGGTGGAATTTGCAGATTATCAGGAGTATGCGCTCGGGGACGACATCAGGCGGATCGACTGGAATCTGTTCAGCCGCTTTGAAAAATATTTCATCAAGCTCTATGTCGACGAGCGGCAGATGCACACGCAGATCTTTCTCGACTGCTCGGCCTCCATGCAGAAACCCGATGCGGGGAAGGCGCTCTATGCGATGCGGCTCGCCGCGGCGCTCGGCTTTCTCTCCGTGCAGAATATGGACAGAACCTCTATCCGCCTCATCAAAGGGGAGCGGGCGGAGGATCTTTGCGGGGTCGTCACGGGGAAGAATGCCTTTTTCCGCGGCGTCGGGAAGCTCGATTCCCTCGTTTTTGAAGGGAGTTCAGACCTTGAAAAGGCGATCGTCAACTGTCCCTCCGTGGGCACCAACAACGGGCTTACCGTCCTTATCTCCGATTTTATGACGGAGAGCAACTGGAAAAAGGCGGTCAGCTATCTGCTCTACCAAAAGCGGCAGGTCCTGCTCGTGCAGGTGCTCTCGCCAGAGGACGTCGATCCGTTCTTCAACGGAAGGACGCGGCTCATCGATTTCGAGGCACAGGACCCGCTCGACGAGAGAAACATCAAACTCAAAATCACAAGGGCGAATCTCAAGGCATACCGCGAGGCGCTCGAGGATTTTATCGGCGATATCAAGCATTTTTGTGCCGCGCGGGAAGTAGATTTCTTCTCCGTCGTGAGCGATGAGCCGATCGAAAAACTGCTCTTTGACAGAATGTTGAAAATAGGTACGGTCAAATGAAGCTGCTCCTGCCTTTGGGATTGATCGGGCTGGTTTCCGTTCTCGCCCTTATCCTCATCTACATCTTCAAACCGAAGTATCAGGACAGAAAAGTTTCCTCAACGTATGTGTGGAAGCTCAGTTTGCAGTACCAAAAAAGAAAAGTCCCCATGCAGTGGCTGCAAAATTCGCTGCTGCTTCTCATCCAGATCCTGATTCTCGCGCTCATCGCCTTTACGATGGCGGAGCCCTACATCGTGCTTGCATCCAAAAACGGCGAAAAGATCGCGATCCTCGACGCTTCCGCCTCCATGATGGCGGGGGACGGGGAGAGCCGTTTCGAACGCGCCAAAAAACAGATCGCCTCGCTTGCGGACGGCACGGTCGACGCCGACAGGTTCAGCATCATCCTCGCCGCGGACGAAGCATCCTTTCTCATCCGAAGATCGGACAGCGCCGCCTACATCAAACAAAAGCTCTTTGAGGCGGAATGCGGCTACGGCGCCTCAGATCTTGACGAGGCGATGGAGCTTGCAGAGGGGGTCCTCGAGGAGAATCCCTCCGCCGAAGTCTATCTGTTTACGGATAAGGAGTACCTTGACAGCGGCCCCGTAAAGGTCGTGGACCTGTCGGACAAGGAATGGAATGCCGCCGTGCTCGATTTTCGTGCAGAGCTCGTCAAGGGGAAGTATGTCTTTACAGCCGAGATCGCGAGCTACGGAAAGGCCGCCGAGATCCCCGTTTCCATCGAGATCGACGGGAAGGAGCGGCTGGGGCGCCTTGCAGATTGCGCCAAAGACGGTACTTGCAAGGTCGTATGGGACAGTCTCGACGTCTATGACTACACCCGTGCGGAGATCGCTCTGAGCGCGGAGGACCGCTTTGGATATGACAACACCTTCGTCCTTTTCAACGATCAGAAGGCGAATTTCCGCGTGCAGTTTGTCAGCGCCGACACGGGATTCCTATACTGGGCATTGAGCTCCGTTCCCTCCTGCAATGTGACGCTTGTGACGGAGATCGACAAGGCCGTCGGGAGCGGGTTCGATCTCTATGTCTATAACAGCGTGCTGCCCGCCGAGATGCCGCAGGATGGCGCAGTCTGGTTCGTGGATCCGCCCGCGGATCTTGCATCCGTGCACGGGTTCAGGATCGGCGGAGAGCGGGAAGGGGACTATGTTCTCGCCGGTTCGGGCGGGACAAGCGAGGCTTGCCGTACGATCACACGCGGCATTTGGCCCTCTTCGATCACTCTTTCAAAATATTCCTATCTTACCGCCTATACGGGGTATGAGAGCGTGCTCACCTGTGACGGCTCGCCCGTGCTCCTTGCAAAGAATGAGAACGGTCTGAAGACGCTCATCCTTGCCTTCAACATTCACTGGTCGAATCTTCCCGTTCTGACCGATTTTCCTCGACTCATCGGCAATATGTGCTCCTACAGTCTCTCTCCCACGGTGGAAAAGAACGCCTATCTCGTGGGCGAGGAGATCGGCATCCATACCAAGCCGAACGTGAGATCTGTCTCTGTCAAGGGGGTATTTACGGACGGGGGAGAGAGCGAAGAGATCTATACGAGTTTTCCCGTCTCCTTCCCTTCCTCGCGCACGGGCGTCTATACCGTGACGCAAACGCTTCTGAGCGGGGAGGTTGTGACGGATTATTTTACCGTACGCTCGCCCCAAGCGGAAAGCGTCTTCGGAGTTGTCGAGACCACGCTCACCGTCCCGATCGTCAGCGGCAGCGGCACGGATGCTTCGGTTGCCCGCGACACGGTGGATATCTATGTCTATCTCGCCGCGGCGCTCCTCGTGCTGTTATGTATCGAATGGGGGTTGCAATACCGTGAACAGTAGTTTGAATGCGATCTCCGTGACATTTGCATATCCGTGGCTGTTGCTTCTTCTCATCCCCGCGGCGGCGCTCATGCTCTTCCCGTATCTGCGGCTTCCCAAGCGGCGCAGAAGGACGAGGAACAGGATCATTTCCCTCGTTTTGCACGGGCTCATCATGGTGCTTTGCGTCCTCATGGTCTCGGGGATGAGCTTCCATGCAACGGAAGTCTCCAAGAAGACGGACGTCATCCTGCTCGTCGATCTGTCGGACAGCAACCGCTCTTCCGAAGAGGATATGAATGCTTTTATCCGCGGCCTGCTCGCTTCCAAGGAAGAGAATTATAAGGTCGGGATCGTTACCTTTGCAAACGGGACCGTCTTCAGCGCGGAGATCCGCTCCAATGCCGATTCCGTCTATGAAGACTATCTGACCAATGACGTGAAGCCGCTCGGCAATGCGACGGATATCGCCTCTGCCTTTGATTATGCAAGGAGCGCGCTCGCAACACCCAGGAACGGGCGGGTGATTCTGCTCTCCGACGGGCTCGAAACGGACGGGAACGCGATCGCCGCCGTCAAGGCAATGGCGGACGAGGGCATCCGCGTCGATACCGTCTATTTCCCCCCGAAAAATGCCAAGGGAGAAGTGCAGATCCTCTCCGTCGACGTCCCCGAACGGGTCTCGCTTGGCGATGAGATCAAGGTGACCGTCTCCCTTCTGAGCGGCGCGGCGACGTCTGCACATCTGAAACTCTTTGACAACGGCGAGGAGGTCGCAGGGCGGGATGTCACGCTGAGCGGCACCGAAGAGGCGTTCTCCTTTGATTATGAAGTGACGACCTCGGGCCTGCATTCCTTTTATGTCACGCTTGACGCTTCGGGGGATTCTCTCTCCCAGAATAACGAATACTATTCTTATCTCAACATCGAGATGTCGACCAAGGTGCTCCTCGTGGACGGAACGGGGGAAGAGTCTGCCGCTTTACAGGACATTCTCGAAGAAAACTACGAAGTAACCCGCGTCACGACGTCCGAGCTCCCGACCTCTCTCGAGGCGCTCTGTGCCTTCGACGAGGTCATCCTGATGAATGTTGCAAATTCTGCGTTGCCGCAGGGCTTCGACGGGATCCTCTATGACTATGTACAGGACTACGGCGGGGGGCTCTACACGATCGGCGGCGATATGGCTTACAAGAAGGAAGATATGAGCGGGACGCTCTATGAATCCCTTCTTCCCATTGAATCGGATTCCTCCTCGAAATCGCTCGGACTCCTTCTCGTCATCGATAAGTCGAGCAGTATGAACCAGAATGCACAGGGGACGGCCATTCAGAGGATGCAGCTCGCCAAGGACGCCGCCATTGCGAGCCTCAACGTCTTGCGGGCGGGGGATTACATCGGTGTCATTGCATTCGATGCGGAAGCGGCGAGGATCACAAACGGAATGCTTCCCGTCTCTATTTCCCGTGAGAGCGTCAAGGCGGCCATCCAAGACATCAAGACGGGACGCGGAACTGGGTATCTTCCCGCAACGGATGAGGCGATGAATTGCCTTATGTCCTTTGATAAGACAGATCTCCGCCATATCATCTTTCTCACGGATGGCGAGCCGACCGATAACAACCTCGACTGGAACCCCGACCCGACCAAGGATGACCGTATCGCGACCTGTAAGGAGTACATCAGGCGGATGTCTCAGAACGGGATCACGCTTTCAACGATCGCGCTCGGGCCTTCCGTCTCGGCGAATACGCTAACAACCGTACGGGAAATGGCGGAAGTTTACGGCAGCGGGCGTTTCTACAACGTTGCGCAGGAATCGTCGCTCATTGAGATCATGACGAAGGAAGCGCAGATCGCGACGGGGGAATACTCCAACGAGGTACATTTTGCCCCGCGGATCAAGAGCCGTACGCCCGCCGTTGCCGGGCTCACGTCTCTGCCTTCCCTGAATGGCTTCTACGGCGCCAAACTCAAGACGGGGGCGGTGGAGATCCTCAGCTTCGGCGATTCTCCCATCTATGCGGAGTGGTCGTGCGGGAAGGGGAAAGTTGCAAGTTTCATGTCCGATCTGAGCGGTCGGTGGTCGTCGGAATTTTTGTCGGCGGACGCGGGAAGACGGTTTTTGCGCAACTCCGTCGGGGCGATCTTCCCCGAGGTACGCGACCATTCCTTCGACGCCGTTCGGGTCTCCTTCAACAAGGATAATTTTACTTCACAGGTGCGTTTGTCGCTCGACAGAACGGTCGAAGACCTCGCCGCGACACTCATCCTGCCCGACGGGAGCAGGGAGACGCTCACGCTCTCCCGTGCATCCGATTACCTGTATGTCTCCGAATTTGCGACCAAGCAATCGGGCGTCTATGCCGTCGACGTGACCTACACAGAGGCGGGAACCGAGCAGAGCATTACGGCTTATACGGACTTCTCCTATTCGGCGGAGTACGACGTCTTCCATGACGAAGCGGAGTGTTTCTCCTTTATGGAGGCGTTGAGCGAGAACGGGAAGGGTAAGATGCTCTTCTCCTCGGACGGCGTCTTCGGCGTACAGAACGAGATGACGGAGGAGACGATCGACCCGCGACTTGTCCTTTTGATCGTCGCCGCCGTGCTGTTCCTCCTCGATATCGTCGTGAGAAAATTCAAAATCAAGCTGCCGCGTGAGATCAGAGAGGAACGCCGCGGCAAGAAAGAGGGGGTATCATGAAAAAACTGTCCATTCCGCTCATCCTTCTTCTCCTGACGGCGCTGATTGCCGTGGGGTGCGGTACGGATGTGCAGGACCCCGTGCTTGAACAAGTCTTCACGCTCGACAAGACGGAGATCACGCTCGCCGCGGGCGGCGACCCCGCCATGCTGTCGCTCCGTGTGGAGAATGTGGATGATGACCTTCTCTGGAGCTCCGAAAAAGAGGACGTGGTGGAGATTGCTAAGGGCTCTGCCGCAAATAAAGTTACCCTTTACGGTCTGAAAGAGGGCAATTCAGTGATTTCCGTGACGGCGGGCGATCTTATCGCGGTATGCAAAGTCTATGTGACCGCCGCGCCGAAGATCACGCTTTTCACGCCGACGCTCGAACTTTTGACGGAGACGACGGCGTTCATCCGTGCAGAGGCAAATTTCGAGGGGGAACTCTCCTACAGTTCGGACGCTCCCTCCGTTGCAGACGTGAATGCAGAGGGGCTGGTCTCCGCCAAGGCGGAGGGGATTGCAATCATCACCGTCTCGGGCGGGGGCGTCAGCGCTGCCTGCACGGTGACCGTCAAACAGCCCTATGTGACGCTCGACCGCGCTTCTCTGCTCCTCGCCGTGGGAGAGCAGATGCAGCTCGATGCCGATTCGAACGGTGACGTCGTATGGACTTCTTCCGACCATGATGTCGCCACGGTCAAAAACGGGCTCGTGACGGCGATTTCCGTCGGGGAGACGGTGATCACGGCACAGTACGGCAGCGCTCAGGCGGTCTGCAATGTCAAAGTCAAGGATGTCGTCCTGACGCTCTCCCTCAGTGAACAGGGCAAGGTCCTTCCGCTCGGGCAGAGTTTCACGCTACAAGCGACACTGACGCCCGAGCAGACGGGGGAGAATGCGGCGATCCGCTGGAGTGTGCAATCGGGACAGGACATCGTTTCCGTGAGTAACGGCGGGGTCGTGACTTCGCTTGGCGTGGCAGGGGATGCCGTCGTCCGTGCCTCGAGCGTCAAGGATCCCGATGCCTATGATGAATGTTCGGTGCACGTTCCCGCGCCCTATGAAGATTGGATCGCGATCGGGGATGAGGCATCCCTCCGCGCGGCGCTCTCGGGCGGGAATGAGAATAAAAATATGTACCTCATTGCAGATATCGATCTCGGCGGAAAGACGCTTATCGGCACGCTTTCGTCTTACAGCGGTACCTTCGACGGCTGCGGGCACACGATTTCAAATTTCCGCTGCGGGGTTCTGTTCGGGCAAAACAGCTCCGGGGAAGGACTCAAAGCGGATGGCGTTGTCAAACGCCTTTCTCTACAATGTACATTGACGGAGCTTAAGGGCAACTTCGGGCTTTTCGGGGAGTTTTTCAGCGGGACAGTACAGGATTGCTTCTTTGATGTTACATTCGGAGCAGAGAGCTATCAGGCGGTTTTCGCCCGTAATGCCCAAGATAGTGCACGGATCGAAAACGTGATCGTCGTTGCCCATAATCCGAACAATACGGCATATGTCTATGCGGGGACGACCCAAGCGGCAAAAGGTATTTGGAAGAATGTCTACTATACGGGCGACGCCTCCGTCGGGGCGAACGGCCCCGTGAAGAAGACGGAGTCGGAGCTTTCCTCCGCCGCGTTCTTTGCGGGGTGGGATGAGAGCATCTGGGAGATCTCGGACGGTGCTCTCCCGAAGCTCAGACATAGCGATCTCGCGTAAAAAACCATACAAAAAGAGGAGGGCAGATGCTCTCCTCTTTGTCTCTTCCATATCAGCCCTCGGAGCCGTCCTCGGGATGTTCTTTCAGAAAAGTTTCAAAGCTCTCGAGAATCGCGTGCTGGATATACTCACGCGTTTCCGTGTTGAGAGGGTGGGCGATGTCTTTGTATCCGCCGTCGGACGATTTTCTGCTCGGCATAGCTACGAGATATGCACCGTCTCTCTCGAAAATTCTGATGTCGTGAACGACGAAACAACCGTCGATCGTGATGGATGCCACCGCGCGCAATTTCCCGTCCGAATGACGCACGCGACGGATCCGAATGTCCCCAATTTGCATAGATTAGACCTCCCCGAATATTTTATATGCACTATTTTAGCACCTTTTGATGCAAACATCAATAGTTTACAAAAAATTTAATTCATTTTGGCTACAATTCACCGATTTTTTTGCCCGTGAATAGAATAAATTATGATTTTTGTCCATTCCAAGCCTGTTTCGGACTGCTATTTCATCGGGATCGGCGGGATCAGCATGAGCGCGCTAGCCCTGCTTCTCAGAGACCGCGGCGTAAAAGTCCGCGGGAGCGATGCCTGTGAGGGGGAGATGACCAAAAAACTCCGTGCGTGCGGCATTCCCGTCCATATCGGCGACGGGGAGGAGATCACGGAGGAACTTGTCGTCTTTACGGGCGCAGTATCGGAGGACAACAGACAGCTCACCTCAGCGCGGCGGGCGGGGAAAATAATCCTCTCGCGGGCGGAGCTCCTCGGCACCGTCGCCTCTTCCTTCCGTCATGTCGTATCGATCGCGGGTTGTCACGGAAAGACGACGACGTGCTGTATGCTCTCCCATATCCTTCTCACCGCGGGGAAGCCCTTTGCCTGCCACATCGGCGGGGAAGATCTCGATCTCGGGAACTATCATTCGGTGGGCGGGGAGTACTTTGTCACCGAGGCCTGTGAGTTCAAACGAAGTTTTTTGCAACTCGAGAGCGAGATCGGCGTCGTGCTCAACTGCGACAGAGATCATACCGACTGCTATAAGACGAGAGGGGAACTCCTTGCCGCCTATGGGGATTTTGCAGCGAGATCCGCCTGTGCCGTCGTCAATGCAGACGATATCTATGCAAGAAATATTCCCCACGCGCTCTCGTTTGGGTTGCATAACGGCGAGATCCGCGCCGAACGGCTGCGCAGCGACGGGGAGCGGTATTCCTTCACAGTGACGGAAGGGGGAAATCCCGTCATCCGTCTCTCTTTGCGTGTCGTCGGCGTCGTGAACGTCATGAATGCTCTCGCCGCGTATGCCTGTGCACGGCGGCTGGGGCTTACGGCGGAGGAAATCAGGCGGGGGATCGAATCCTTCCGCGGCGTCAAGAGAAGGTTTGAGTATGTCGGGACGTTCGGGGGCGTGCCCGTCGTCTGCGATTATGCCCATCACCCGCGGGAGATCGCCGCGACGCTCTACACGGCGCAACGGCTCACGGAGGGACGGGTACATCTCGTCTTTCAGCCGCATACCTATACGCGGACACGGGATCTCATGGAGTCCTTTGTCCAGAGTCTCTCCAAGGCGGAAGCGCCGATCGTCTATAAGACATATGCCGCGCGGGAGACATACGACTGGGCGGGGAGCGCCGCCTGTCTCGCGAGCAAGATCGCTTCGGCCGCCTATGTCGCTTCCCCCTCCCGCCTTGAACTTCTGCTCAAAGGAAGGGTCACGGGCGGGGATATGGTTCTCGTCCTCGGCGCAGGGGACATCTATTCCGTCATAAAGACCTTGCTCAACCCCATATGAGTCTTTCTCCTCCGCCTGTCGGAGGATTTTTTTGAAAATCGGCAATAAAAAATTCGATTTGCTATTGAAACCTTTCGGAAAATATAGTATAATAAGTCTTAGGTTCAGTCGTCGCCTTGAAAAGCGGCGGAGAGTATATGCAAGAAACACGGGGTAAACGTATGGCAAGTGCAGAAAGGGAGACGGATTTCCCGCTCTATCTGTATCATCACGGAAAAAACGATCGGATCTACGACTTATACGGCGCTCACAGGGCCGTGCAGAACGGCAAGGAGGGGTATCTCTTCCGCGTCTGGGCGCCGCACGCACGTTCCGTCTCCGTCGTGGGGGATTTCAACGGCTGGGACGAGACGTCGCATATCATGGAACGCATGATAGACGGGCAGTCCTTCGAGCTCTTCATCCCGGGCCTCAGACAGTACGACATCTATAAATATTGTATCGTCGCCGCGGACGGGAGAAAACTCATGAAGGCGGACCCCGTCGGGTTCCATACGGAGACGCCTCCCGAGACCGCCTCCAAACTCTACGATCTCGAAGGCTATGAATGGGGGGATGCGGAATATTTCAAGGGGATTTCGAATAGAAATATTTATTCCTCCCCCGTCAACATTTACGAAGTCAACCTGCTCTCATGGAAAAAACATGAGGACGGCAACTATCTTTCCTATCGTGATCTTGCGTCGGAGCTCGTCTCCTACGTCAAGGAGATGGGCTATACCCATGTCGAATTTATGCCCGTGACGGAATATCCCTTCGACGGCTCTTGGGGATATCAGGTTACGGGCTACTTTGCGGTCACCTCCCGCCTCGGAACGCCGAAGGATTTCATGTATCTTGTCGACAGCTTCCACAGAGCGGGGATCGGCGTCATCCTCGACTGGGTGCCTGCCCATTTCCCCAAGGACGCGCACGGGCTCTATGAATTTGACGGACAGCCCCTCTACGAAAGCAGCCAGTGGGACAGGATGGAACACAAGAGCTGGGGGACCCGCCGCTTCGATTACGGAAGGGAAGAGGTTTTGTCCTTCCTCATCTCGGGCGCGTGCTTCTTCTTCGATAAATTCCATGTGGACGGGCTCCGCGTGGACGCCGTCGCTTCCATGCTCTATCTGGATTATGACAAACGCCCCGGGGAGTGGGTCCCCAATATCTACGGCGAAAACAAGAATCTCGAGGCGATCGCCTTCCTTCGCCGTCTCAATGAAGCCGTCTTCCTGCGCTTCCCGTATGCGATGATGATCGCCGAGGAGAGCACGGCGTGGGGGCTCGTCACCAAACCTGCCTCGATCGGGGGCCTCGGCTTCAATTTCAAGTGGAATATGGGCTGGATGAACGATATGCTCTCCTATCTGTGCCTGAACCCGTATTTCCGCATGAACAATCACAACAAGCTCACCTTCTCCATGATGTATGCCTTCTCGGAGAATTATGTGCTTCCCATCTCGCATGACGAAGTTGTTCACGGGAAGTGCTCCCTCATCAACAAGATGCCGGGGGAATACGAGGAAAAGTTCGCGGGCGTGCGTGCCTTCCTCGGGTATATGTTCGCCCACCCCGGGAAGAAGCTCAATTTCATGGGCTATGAATTCGGGCAATTCAAGGAATGGGATTATAAAGAGGGGATCGAATTTTTTCTCCGCGACGAGTATGAGCTCCACGGCAAGCTCTCGGTCTATGTCAAGGCGCTGAATACGTTCTATAAGAATTCACCCGCCTTCTATGAGATTGAGGACAGCTGGGACGGGTTCGAGTGGCTCGCTCCCGACGATGCTGACAGGAACATCGTCTCCTTTATCCGCCGCGACAGGGCGGGGAATGAGATTATCTGCCTTACTTGCTTCTCGGGCGCGGACGCGAAGGATTACCTCCTCGGCGTCAATCGGAAGGGAAAATATAAAATTATTTTCTCATCGGACGATAAAAAGTACGGCGGAGAGGGGAAACTGAGTAAGAAGACCTATACTGCCGTCAAGGCGCCCAGCCATGGGAAGGAGTATTCGCTCCGTATCGATGTACCGAAGTTCACGTGTCTCTATCTCGTCTATGTCCCGACGGAGACGCGGACAAGCAAAACAAGCAAAATTTAGGGGGTGTCAAATATGCTCAGGAAAAAGGAATGTGTCGCGATGCTTTTGGCGGGCGGACAGGGCTCAAGGCTCTATGCGCTCACCAATCATATCGCAAAACCTGCGGTTGCCTTCGGCGCGAAATATCGGATCATCGATTTCCCGCTCTCCAACTGCATCAACTCGGGGATCGATACCGTCGGCGTGCTCACCCAGTATGAGCCGCTCGAGCTCAACGAGTACATCGGGAACGGCCAGCCGTGGGATCTCGACCGCACGTTCGGCGGCGTGCATATTCTCTCGCCCTATCAGGCGAAGAAGAAACAGTCATGGTTTGAGGGGACGGCAAACGCGATCTATCAGAACCTTCCCTTCATGAAAAAGTACAATCCCGATTACGTGCTCATCCTCTCGGGCGATCACATCTATAAGATGAATTATGCCGAGATGCTCCGCGCCCACAAGGCGACGGGGGCGGACTGCACGATCGCCGCGATCGAGGTCCCCATGAAGGAGGCGTCCCGCTTCGGGATCCTCAACACGCGTGAGGACGGCTCGATCTATGAATTCGAGGAGAAGCCGAAGGTTCCCAAGAGCAATCTTGCCTCCATGGGCATCTACATCTTCACGGCGGAAAAGCTCTTCAAATATCTCGAAGAGGACGACGCAAACCCGTCCTCCTCAAAGGACTTCGGAAAGGACGTCCTCCCCGCCATGTTGAACGCGGGCGAGAAGATGTATTCTTACCGCTTCAAGGGCTACTGGAAAGACGTTGGGACGATCTCTTCGCTCTGGGAATCGAATATGGATCTCCTCGGCGAAAATCCCGCCTTCGATCTCTTCGATTCCGATTGGAAGATCCATTCCCGCAATCCGCTTGCACCGCCCGAGCATATCGGCTCAGAGGCCGTCGTGAGCAATTCGCTCATCGCGCTCGGCTGTGAAGTGGACGGGGTCGTCAAAAATTCCGTGCTCGCGGCGGGCGTCATCGTCGAAAAGGGCGCCGTCGTCGAGGATAGCGTCATCATGGCGGGAACTGTCATCAGGAGCGGCGCAACTGTCCGTTATTCCATCATCGACGAGAACGTCGTCGTGGAAGAAGGGACGACGGTCGGAGAGGCAAAAGAGGCGGGGAACGGGATCGCCGTTCTCGGCAGGAACATTTCCGTTTCGGGCAATGTCGCGGGCGGAAAGATCATCGATAAGGATTACAAGGGGGAATAAAACAATGGCACATTCCGCAGTCGGCGTCATTTTTTCGAATATCAACGATGAAAATTTGTCCGAACTCTCCCGTCACAGAACGATGGCTTCCGTGCCCTATGGCGGAAGATACCGTCTCATCGACTTCACCCTGTCGAACATGGTGAACTCGGGGATTACGACGGTCGGTATCGTCACAAAACATAATTATCAGTCCCTGATCGACCACCTCGGCAGCGGGAAGGACTGGGATCTCGCACGGAAGGACGGCGGGATCATCCTGCTTCCGCCCTATTCCAACGAGACGGATGCGCCCTACACGACCCGCCTCGAGGCGCTCATGGGCATTACGGGCTTCCTCAACCACCGCAATGAGGACTATGTCGTGATCACGGATTGCGACGGGATTGCCCGTGTCGACCTTCAGTCCATCCTGCATTTCCATGAGGAAAATCATGCGGATATCACGATGGTCTACCATGAGGAGACGGAGCCTGCTCAATCCTCCTACTTTATGACGCTCGAACCCGACGAGACGGGCAGAGTCAAGGGGATCAAGATCAATCCCAAACACAAGGGCGGAAAGTACGACCTCTACGTCAACATCATGGTGATGAGCAGGGAATTTCTCATCAACACGATTCAGGACGCCGTCACGAGGGGGCTTTCGAGCTTCGGCAGGGACATTCTCACGAAGAATGTGGACACGTTACGGATCTTCGGGTACCGCTTCGGCGGGTATTATGCGACGATCAGCTCTCTTCGCAATTACTTTGCACACAGCATGGAGCTGCTCGAGAAGGATGTGCGCGACGAGCTCTTCGGCGCCCGCGACATCTATACCAAAGTCCGTGATTCCGCTCCGAGCAAATACATCGGCGGCGCGGTCGTCAAAAATTCCCTCGTATCGGACGGTTGCGTCATCGAGGGGACGGTGGAAAACAGCATTCTCTTCCGCGGCGTCAAAGTTGGGAAGGGGAGCGTCGTCAAAAATTCTATCGTCATGCAGGATTCCGTGATCGGTACGAACGTTAGTCTCGACTGCGTCATTACCGATAAGAACGTCGTCATCCGTGACGGAAGACATCTTTCGGGCTGTGAAGCTCTGCCGTACTTTATCGCCAAGGGCAGAATGCTTTGAGCATAACGCGATTTCAGGAGGAAAGGGGGAAAAGAAAATGAGTGCATCAACAAAGAGAACCAAAGTGAAGACAGCGGAACCCGAGATCGAGGTCATGAAAGCATCGGAAGCGCCCGTCGAAGCGCCCGAGGAAGCAAAGGTCACGCCGAAAAAGAAGATCCTCTTTGTCGCTTCCGAGGCGGCGCCTTTTATCGCGACGGGCGGGCTTGCGGAAGTCATCGGTTCGCTCTCCAAGGCGCTTGCACGGGATGAAAAATACGACGTGAGAGTCGTGATCCCGCTCTATCAGGACATCAAAAAGGAGTACCGCAAAGACTTCAAGTTTATCGGCAACACCTATGTCAGCCTGTCGTGGAGAAACCAGTATTGCGGCGTTTTCGAGTACACACAGGACAATGTGACCTACTATTTCCTCGATAACGAATACTATTTCAAACGCCCCGGTTGTTATGGGTATTACGACGACGGCGAACGGTTCGCCTTCTTCTGTCGCGGCGTCATGGAAGTCATGAATTTCATCGGATTCTATCCCGACATCATGCACTGCCACGACTGGCAGGCCGCCCTTGCCGCGCTCTATCTCAAGACGATCTATTGTTTCCGTCCCGAATACCAGTTCATCCGCGCGGTATTTACCATCCATAACATCGAATATCAGGGGAAATACTCCCTCGATATCCTCGAAGATCTCTTCGGGATCTCCTACCATTTCCAGAATCTCGTGGAGTACGACCGCTGTATCAATCTCATGAAGGGGGCGATTGAATGCTGTGAATGCTTCTCGACCGTCTCGCCGACCTATGCGCAGGAGATCAAGGATCCCTATTATTCCCATGGGCTGGACCCGATCATCCGCCGCAATGAATTCAAGCTCCGCGGCATTCTCAACGGCATCGATCCCGATTACTATAACCCTGCGACGGACGTCGCTCTCTTCGAAAATTACAGCGAGGAGGACCTTAGGGGGAAGGCCGTCTGCAAGGAAGAGCTTCAAAGGATGCTCAATCTTCCCGTGAAGCCCGATACGCCCGTCGTCGCCATGATCACGAGGCTCGTCACCCACAAGGGACTCGACCTCGTCAAAGAGGTGATCGAACAGGCGCTCCGTCAGGATATGCAGTTCGTCATCCTCGGCACGGGGGATTCCTCCTATGAAAACTACTTCTCAGATCTTGCAAGGCGGTACCCGGGGAAGGTCGTTTCCGTGATCTCCTTCAATTCCGATCTCTCGCGTAAGATCTATTCGGGGGCGGATATCTTCCTCATGCCCTCCAAGAGCGAGCCGTGCGGCCTCTCGCAGATGATCGCCTCCCGCTACGGGACGGTCGCAATCGTGCGTGAGACGGGCGGACTCAAGGACAGCATCACGCCGTATGGCGCGGGCGGGAACGGATTCACATTCCGCGATTATAATGCGTACGATATGCTGTATGTGATCAACGAAGCGATCGGCGTTTACCGCAATAAGGAAGCGTGGAAGGAGCTCATCATCAAGGCGATGAGGACGGATTTCACATGGGCATCCTCCGCGCGCGAATACGAAGAGATGTACCGTAATTTGCTCAAATAACCTTTTTATCAGGAGTAATATAACAGACTATGACAAAACTCACCGAACAGGAAGCACAAAAGCTGATCGCGGGAAAACTCACGCGCTATTTCGGCGTGAGCCCGCAGGAAGCGTCGAGAGAACAGATCTACAAGGCAGTCGTCATGAGCGTGAGAGATATCATGCTCGAAAAACGGCAGAAATTTCATCTCAAGATCAAAGCGGCGAAGGCAAAGCGCGTCTATTATCTTTGCATGGAATTTCTCATGGGCAGATCGCTGAAAAACAGCATCTTTAACCTCGGGATTGGGAAACCCATCGAGGCTGCCCTGAAGAACTTCAACCTTCGTCTCGAGGATCTCTATGAAGAAGAGCCCGATGCAGGGCTCGGCAATGGGGGACTCGGGCGGCTTGCCGCTTGCTTTCTCGACGGTCTTGCGACGCAGAATTATCCCGCGATGGGATTCTCGATCTGCTATCAGTACGGTCTTTTCAAGCAGAAGATCGTCGACGGGTGGCAGATGGAATTGCCCGACGTTTGGCTCCCCGGCGGCGAGGCTTGGCTGACGCAACGCTCCGATAAGCAATTTATCGTGCGTTTTGACGGCGAACTTGAGGAAAAGTGGACAGATCACGGCATGGAGACCGTTTATCACAACGCAAAGGAAGTGGAGGCGATCGCATACGACATGATGGTTTCGGGCGAAAATTCCGAGGCCGTCTCCGTGCTCCGTCTCTGGCGTTCCCGTGCGGTGCAGAAGTTTGACCTGCAGCTCTTCTCGCAGGGCAATTATGAAGCCGTCATGCGTGACGACAGCGACGCTCAGCTCATCTCCAAGGTGCTCTATCCATCGGATAACCATTACGAGGGGAAGTCGTTGCGCCTCAAACAACAGTATTTCCTCGTATCGGCGTCCCTGCAATGTATTGTTGCAGATCATAAACGCCGCTACGGACCGCTTACGCTCCTGCCTGAGATGGCGGCAATCCACATCAACGACACCCATCCCGCGCTTGCCATCCCCGAGCTCATGCGGATCCTGCTCGACGAGAATTATTTCGACTGGGACACGGCTTGGAACATCACGACGGCGACCTGCGCCTATACGAACCATACCGTCATGGCGGAAGCGCTCGAAACATGGGCGGAGGACCTCATCGCCCGCCGTCTTCCCAGAATTTACGGCATTCTGAAGGAGATCAACCGCCGCTTCTGCGACGATCTCTGGCACAGATTTCCCGGGGACTGGAACAAGATCTCACGGATGGCGGTCCTGTCGCACAATACCGTCCGTATGGCGAATCTCTGTGTGATGGGTTCCCACAGCGTCAACGGTGTCTCGTCGTTGCACAGCGAGATCATCAAGGACAGCATTTTCCACGATTTCTACGAATATACCCCCGAGAAATTCACAAATGTGACGAACGGCATTGCCCACAGGCGGTGGCTCAACCAGTCCAATCCCGAGCTCTGCTCGCTCCTCAACGACACGATCGGCGAAGGGTACGACAAGGATCCCATGAAGCTCGCCGAATTCAAGAAGTTTGAGGATGATGAGAGCGTTCTGAAGCGTCTTGATGAAATCAAACGGATCAAAAAGGAGCAGTTCGCGGCCTATGCGAGATCTTATCAAGGCGTCCTGATCGACCCCAACACCGTTTTCGACGTACAGGCAAAGCGGATGCACGAGTACAAGCGCCAGCTTCTCAACGTCCTGCACATCATCGCCGAATACAACGCGCTCAGGGAAAATCCCGACCTCGATGTCCTGCCCAAGACCTATATTTTCGGCGCAAAGGCTGCGGCGGGGTACGATATGGCGAAGCAGATCATCAAACTTATCTGCTTCCTCGCCGAGGATATCGCCAAAAATCCCAAGGTCCGAGAGAAACTCAACGTCATCTACATGGAAAATTACAATGTCACCATGTCCGAGATGCTGATGCCTGCGTCCGAGATCTCCGAACAGATCTCGCTTGCGGGGAAAGAGGCGAGCGGAACGGGGAACATGAAGTTCATGATCAACGGCGCGCTCACGATCGGAACGCTCGACGGGGCAAACGTTGAAATGGCGGAACGCGTCGGTTCGGAGAACATTTTCATCTTCGGGCTCAAGGCGGACGAAGTCAAACAGCTCTGGGGCAGCGGCTATAATTCCAGCGCCTACTATAACCAGAACTATTCGATGAGACGGATCATTGAATCGATGATCGTCGGCTTCAACGGCTGCTCCTTTGCGGATATCGCAAACTATCTGCTTCGGAATTCGCCTGTTGCCGATCCCTATATGTGCCTTGCCGACTATGATTCGTATGCGCAGACGCAGAATACGATGTCCGCGCTCTACAGGAACAATAAGCGTGAATGGAACAAAAAGTCCCTCAACAACATCGCCGCGGCGGGATATTTCTCCGCGGACAGGAGCGTCCGTGAGTACGCGACAAAGATCTGGGGCCTGAAATCACTCAAATAACCGATGGACTATTTCTATAATCCGCTCGACCGCGCCTGTAAAAGCCTGAAAGGGGCAATCGCGCGCGGGAGCGAACTCGATCTTCATCTGTATTACGGTCAAGGCGGAGAATGTACATTCTCCGCCGAAACTTGTACGCTCGTGCTGTGGCATAACGGCGAAGAGGCGCGGTATATTCCCATGGACAAGGAGCCCGATTGCTTCTCCGTGCGTCTTCGCATCAATCGCTGCGGGCTGTATTTTTATCATTTCCTGCTTGACGGCAATCTCTTCCATTGCGGACAGGGGCGAATGGGCACGTTTGGGGAAAGCGGATACGACTGGCAGATTACCGTATTCGACGAGAACTATTCGACGCCCGACTGGTTCAAAGGCGGCATCATGTATCAGATCTTCCCCGACCGATTCTGCCGCGGAGAGGGGGATTATCCTCTCAAAGAGGGGAAATATCTGCATCCGACGTGGGGTGAAATGCCGTTTTTCCGTGCAAATGAGGATGGAAAGATCAAAAATAACGACTTTTTCGGCGGAAATTTCAACGGCGTCCGAGAAAAGTTGCCCTATCTTAAAAGCCTCGGCGTCACCGTGATCTACTTCAATCCCGTCTTCGAGGCGTGGTCCAATCACCGCTACGACACGGGTGATTATCTCAAATTTGACGAACTTCTTGGGACGGAGGAGGATTTCGACCGTCTCGTCGATGAAGCATCGGCGCTCGGGATTCGAATCATTCTCGATGCCGTTCTCAACCATACGGGCGATAATAGCCGATACTTCAACAAATACGGCACATATGACAGCCTCGGCGCCTATCAGTCGTCCGACTCGCCCTATGCGGATTGGTATCATTTCAAGGAATTTCCCTCCACCTATGATTGCTGGTGGGGGATCGAGATCCTGCCCGAGATCAACGAGCAGTCGCCCTCATACCGTGCATTCATGTTCGGGGAGAACGGCGTGCTCCGACATTGGCTCAGGCACGGGATCGGCGGATATCGGCTCGATGTCGCCGATGAGCTCCCCGACTTCTTCCTTCGCTCCCTTCGGGAGGCCGTCAAAACGGAGCAGAAGGATGCGATTATCATCGGCGAGGTCTGGGAAGACGCTTCCAATAAGATCTCCTACGATGTACGCAGAGAATATTTGCAGGGGCACGAACTCGACAGCGTGATGAATTATCCCCTGAAGGATGCGATCATCAACTATACCCGCACGGGCATGACATATATGCTCCGCGAAACGATCGCCATGCTCATCGACAATTATCCGAAACAGACGCTTGACTGCCTCATGAACATCCTCGGATCGCACGATACCCCGAGAATTTTGAGCGTATTCGGCGGCGCCGATCCCAAGGATAAGGAAGAGATGGCCGTCACTAAAATGGACAAAGCGACACGGGAGAGAGCCATTCAGCTTCTGAAAACGGCGGCTGTCCTGCAATTTACGCTCCCCGGTGTGCCGTGTATCTTTTACGGAGACGAGGCGGGCATGGAAGGTTTTCAGGATCCGTTTTGCAGAGGCTGCTTTCCTTGGGACGGGATCGATGAAGATCTGAACGCGTTTTACCGTAAACTCGGAGCGATCCGCACGGGAAAATTGCAAAAGATCTTTGCAACGGGCGAGTACCGCGAAGTCTTCGCCGACGCGAATTGCCTTGTCTATGCAAGGAGTACGGACGAAGGGAAGATTTACGTATTCGTCAATCGCGGCACATCCCGTTATACCTTCCATTGTAAGGGAAAATGGCTGGAAAATCTGACGGACACTGTCTTTTCCGATCAGATCGAGATCGAAAAGAACTCTTTCGGAATCTTGTCCCAATACTATGTCTGACATAATTACTATGTCAGACATAGTATTATGGAGGAAATTTTGTGTGGATCGGGTAAAACGCCGCGGCGTTTTGGAGACAAAATCATGCCGCAGCGCAAAATTTGTCGAAGAGACAGAAAGCGATGACACAATAAAAATTTTCGCGCCGCAAAAATTGTACGGTTGCAAAATTGCAAAATTGATTTCCGAAAAGCCGTACAAGAAAAGACAGAAAAACGCACGGACGGTCATACGAAAAAAATTCTCTGAAATATGATTTTTCAGAAAGTTTTTAGAAAACAGTGAAAAAATACCCCTTTTTACCCCTTAACTATTCGTAAAAGCTGCATTTTGCGAATAGTTCAGTGTGTATTTCCTTTTGAAAATATCCTCCCCATTCTGTAAAATTTCGCAAAAAAATTGACTTTTGCCCCACCGCTGTGTTATACTTTTGCCATGAGTTCTAAGAGCGAAAATTACTATCAGGAGCGGAATTTGAAAAATCTCGACAGGATCGATGCCCTACTTGCGACCCTGCCCGATTTTTGCGAAGATTTTTTCCGCGGCGTCGAGCCCCGCACCTCCACGCTTACCCGTCTGAACTATGCCTATGACCTCCGTATCTTCTTTGATTTTCTCTCCAAAAAGAAATTCCACGGGAAAGCCGTCAAAGAGATCACGCTTGAGGATCTCGAGCAAGTCAATGCGACCGATCTTGAGATCTTCCTCTCCTATCTGACGCGCTATACCTTCGGTGGAAGACGTCTTTCCTGCGACGAGCGCGCCAAGGCGAGAAAATTATCAACTGTCCGCTCCTTTTTTAAGTATTTTTTCAACAAAGGTCTGATCGCCGTCAACAATACGACCAAGGTCCCCACGCCAAAGCTCCATGAAAAAGAGATCATCCGTCTTGAAAATGAGGAAGTTTCCGAGCTTCTCGATACTGCCGAGCTCGGCACGGGACTCCCGCCCCATGCAAGCGGCTATCATGAGCGGACAAAGATCCGCGATACGGCGATCCTCACCCTCTTTCTCGGCACGGGGATCCGTATCTCCGAGCTCGTCGGGCTCAACAACGAGAGCCTCGATTTTTCCACAAATTCTTTTGTCGTAACGCGGAAAGGCGGAAATCAGGCGATCCTCTATTTTTCCGACGAGGTCGCCGACGCGCTCATCGCCTATCTGGAGCAAAAAAAGGAGGATCCCCGCGTTCCGAAGGAATCCCCCTCTCCGCTTTTCCTGTCCATGCAGTATCGCAGGATCACCGTCAGGGCCGTGGAAAATCTCGTCAAAAAGTACGCCAGAATCGTTACTCCCCTCAAAAAGATTACGCCGCATAAATTGCGTTCCACCTATGGCACCGCCCTCTACCGTGAAACGGGCGATATCTATATCGTCGCCGATGTTTTGGGGCATAGAGACGTCAATACCACGCGGAGACATTACGCGGCGATCTCAGAGGATAACCGTCGTTCCGTCGCCGACGCCGTAAAACTGCATCGCCCGGAGGACGATGACGATGAGTGACAAAAAGGAATGCGTCTATGTCATCCAGCCGATCGAGGGCGAGAACGACAAAGTCCTGCACGACGAGATCGTCTCTCTCATCGAGAGCGCCGACGCGGAGTATGCCGGAACGATCTACCAGACGATCCGTACGATCAATCCCGCGACTTATATCGGGGAAGGTAAACTTGCAGAACTCAGGGAACGGCTCGAGGGTCTGGAACTCACGGTCCTTTTCAACGGCGATCTCTCCCCTTCCCAGACGTTGAACATCTCCAAGGCGCTTGACGGCAGGAAAGTGATTGACCGTACGACCCTGATCCTCGACATCTTTGCGCTCCGTGCACAGAGCAGCGAGGGAAAATTGCAGGTCGAGCTCGCCCAGCTCAAATATCTTTATCCCCGTCTTAAGGGGAAAGGCGAGGCGCTCTCCCGTCTCGGCGGCGGGATCGGGACGCGCGGCCCCGGGGAAACCAAGCTCGAAACGGATAGACGGTATATCCGTAACCGTATCAAAGCCTTGGAGGAAAAACTCAAAACGACTGAACGGCGCCGTGCCATGCAAGTCGAACGCAGAAAAAAGGAGCGCGTCAAAACGATTGCGCTCGTCGGTTATACCAATACAGGGAAATCCACGCTCATGAATGCACTCACGGGCGCCGATGTCTTTGTGAAAAATGCCCTGTTTGCGACGCTCGACCCCACGGCCCGCGGCTTCGAAATCGAGGGCGTCCCCTTTCTTTTGGTCGATACGGTCGGTTTTTTACAGGGATTGCCCCATCATCTCATCGAGGCATTCAAATCGACGCTGGAGAGCGCTCTCAGCTGCGATTTGGCGCTCATCGTCTGTGACGGGGCGGGCGAATACGAAATGCAGTTGCAGACGACGCTTTCCACCCTGCAGGATATGGGTTTTTCATCGCCCTATCTCGTCGTCATGAATAAGTGCGATCTCGGGGTCGATCCGAACCTCTTCCCACGTGACGCCGTCTGTATCTCTGCAAAGGACGGGGTCGGGCTCGACCGATTGAAATGCCGCATTCTCGACGCCTTAAAGGATGAACTCATCCGCGCGGAGCTCTTTATCCCCTATGATAGAATGTCCGAGTACGGCGCACTCCGTGCCTGTCTGACCGAAAGGAGCGTTGCCTATACGGACGGCGGCATGGAGGTCGAAGCCTACGTTCCATCCGTCTTCGCCGACCGTTTTACTTCTTTTTATCGAAATCGGGATCGAAAATGATCTTGTCGATCTTGATCGATGCAAAATCCTTGATTTCAAGGCATTTTCCGCAGTTGTCACAGATCTTCATGGGGTCGAGATCGCATACCTCGCACTCAAGGCAGCCGTCGCACTCCTTTGTCTCGTCGAGGACACACATTTTTATCTCCATTTTTTCACCTCTCCCCTATTATAGTACTTTTCTTGAAAAAATACAAGAAATTTTTTTGAAAATCATAGAACATATGTTTGCAATATTTTGTTGGATGTGTTATAATACTCGTAGAGGTGAAATATGATCAGTCAAGACAGGCTTATGGAAGTACTCGACTATATCCGACGGTTCATCGATGAGAACGGATTTCCCCCCACCGTACGGGATATGTGCAGGGATCTGAATATCAAATCCACTGCGACGGCGTATGATTATGTCAACCGTCTGAAAGCGCAGGGGTATCTCGAAAAAGCGGAGAAAAAGAAGCGTGCCGTCGTCGTCCGCGGGACAAGTTCTGTCCGTGTGCCTTTGCTTGGCGTCGTCAATGCAGGCCAGCCCATCCTCGCCATCGAGCATAATGAGGGCTATTATACCTTGCCCGAGGCGGAATTCAAGGGCGATGACCTCTTCCTCCTCCGTGTCCACGGCGAAAGTATGATCGAAGCGGGGATCTATGACGGCGATAAGATCATTGTAAGACGTCAGGAGACCGCCGAAAACGGGGAGATCGTCGTGGCGATGTTCAATGATGGGACGGAGGACGGCGCCACCGTGAAACGGTTCTATAAACGGGACGGCTCCATTGTTCTGCACCCCGAGAACAGCACGATGGACGACATTGTCCCCGAAAATCAGGACAGCATCCGCATCTTGGGCAAGGTCATCGGCCTCATGCGCAGTTTGAGTTGATAGAAATTAGAAAACGCCATCCGACAGCTATCGATCGGATGGTTTTTTGTTACGGTTTTGACTGGCGAAGTCGTCCCCCTTTTGCAAAGCGCCTCCTTGGGGAGGAGCCGGCACGAGCGTAGCGAGTGACTTTAGGTTACAAATTTTTCAGGTAATAAATTTCCTCTTGGGTGAGGGGGCGGCACTCGCCGCGGTCGAGGCCTGCAAGGGTGAGCTCGCCGAGCTTGATGCGTTTGAGGAACTCCACGGGTTTTCCCACGACCTCAAACATCCGTCTGATCTCACGGTTCTTCCCCTCCGTCAGGACGATGTGGAGCTTCGTATAGTTTTTATTTGTCTCGATGACCGTGACACGGCATTTTTTTGTGACGACCCCCGCTTCGATCTCCACGCCGCTCCTGAGACGGTTGAGCTGGACGGGCGTGAGCGTCCCCGATACCTTAACGAGATATGTCTTGGGGATCTCGCTCTGGGGAGCGGTCAGGCGGTAAGACAGGGCGCCGTCATTTGTGAGGATCAACAGTCCCTCGGTGTTATAGTCGAGCCTTCCCACGGGAAAAACTCTCCCGACCCCCGCGGGAAGATAGTCCATGACGGTCTTTCTCGGGTGGTCTGTCTTCTCATCGCTCACGGTGCAGACGCAGCCCTTGGGCTTGTTGAGAAGATAATACTCATATTTGACCCCGTGTGAGAGAAGTTTTCCGTCTACAGCGACGGAATCGGAGGGAGAAACGTCGTCCCCTGCCTTTGCGATCTTTCCGTTGACTTTCACCCTTCCCTCTGCGATGATTGCGTCCGCTTTGCGGCGGGACGCGACGCCCTGTTCTGCGAGAAACTTGTTGATCCGCATATCGGTTGCAGAATTGTCTGCGCTCCTTATGATTCTGCCTATATGATATACAAATTCTGTGAAAAAATCAAGTTGTTTTGCAGAAATATCTTCATTTGTCCCGCGATCTCTCCTTTTATTACGGGGAGAGGGTCTGAAAGCTCCGTCGCAAAGGACAGACTCCGAAGTTCCTCTTTCTTAAGCGGATAGGAGAAATCGCACTTGACGGCATACCCTTCCCACGGTTTGGAACTGTCGCAGAGGTCCACCATCATATACGTCAGGAATGCGGAATCGAGGAGCTCGGCGGTCCGCTCGTACATTTCGGGGCAGTTCAGTACGACGCAGACGAGCGTCATCCCCTCCCGTTCGGCGCAGGTGACGAGGCAGCGCCCCGCGGCGGCCGTGAACCCCGTCTTTACGCCGATCGCTCCGTCATAGGAAAAGAGCATTTTATTCTTGTTCTGCCAGTGGCGCGGTTCATAACACTTGCAGGAGACGATCTCGCGGAAAGTCTCGTTTTCCATTGCATAGGACGAGATGAGGGCGAGGTCGCGGGCTGTCGTATGATGACGGGCATCGGGCAAGCCGTGCGGATTGATGAAATAGCTCTTTTCGGCGCCGAGCAGGGCGGCCTTCTCGTTCATTTTTGCCGAAAAGGCCTTTACGCTCCCGCTGTGATGCAGTGCGAGCGTGACGGCGCAATCGTTTCCCGAGCGGAGCATCAGGCCGTAGAGGAGCTCACGAACGCTATAAACCTCCCCCGCGCGCAGGTAAACGCTCGAGCCCTCCACCCCTTCCGCTTCCTTGGGGATCTCGATCTCCTCGTCGATGTCGCAGTCATCGAGGATGAGGATTGCCGTCAAAATCTTGGTCGTGCTCGCCATGGGAAGGACCGCCTCGGCATCCTTTTCATGCAGAATACGGCGGGAGGAGACCTCGACGATACACTCCCCCCTCGCTTCCGTCGCTGCACGCGGGCGGAGCGGCTTTTTCGCCGTCAGAAAGAGGGAGAGAAGACAGGCCACGAAGAGAAGCGCGACGGCCGATTTATGCTTCACCGTCTTCTTCCGCCTTCTTCACAAGTTTTCCGACGATCTCGCTCGCCTTCTCGATGAGCCCGTCGAGGGGGTCGTTCGTGAGGCGTACGACGCGGCACTCCACGCCGTCGTCAATGAGGAATCCCGCGGGTTTGATGTTGATGACCGTCCCCGCTCCCCCCGCAAAGGGAAAGGTTTCATCCTCTTTGACTGCCTTGACCTCGCCGTATTCGCCCCCTCCCGACAAAAATCCCATCGTCACTTTGGTGAAAGGGATGACTTTCGTCCCGCTGGCAGTGACTACGGGCTTGCCGATGACCGTGTTGACGTCCACGAGCCTCGTCAACTGCTCCGCTGTTTTTTCCATGATGCCGTCAATCTTTTTGTTCTTATCCAATTTAACAATGCCTCCAATAATTTTTTCGAAAGCGCCATTGCGACCACGAAGCCGTTGAAAACCGTCGCCGTCTCTGTTGCGAGTTTCAGACAGGGCTCCTCGGCAAGCAATGTGCTGTTCTTCAAGGATAAAAAGGGATGTTTCGTCCGCAGATATGCGAAGCTCCCAGCGCTCAGGGACTGGATCGCGGCTGCGAGGAAGACGCCGTAGACGCTCTCCGCCCCGCCCGTTTCGACTGTCTGACGGAATCGCCAAAGCTGGAATCCCTTTGTGATCTCGAATCTCTTGCGCATAACCCCCATCTTGTCGAACGGGATAAAGACCGCCTTTTTCTCCGTGAGATGGATCGCGATCCCCTCTCTGTCGAGCTGCCCGTACCCGCCGAAGATCTTCAGGTGACGGTATGCGGAGACGGAGAACCAAGCGCGGTTTTGCCGTATATCCACATAGGCGTCAAACCAGAGAAAGACGGGGAAAAAGGTCAGAAGGGTCCCCGCAAACGCGGAATACACAAAAAATTCGCCCATATCCGTAATATGGGCGAATCGGCAAAAATTATTTGATTGTTTTCAAGAAAACCTTATCCGATCTTCATGAGATCTGCATCGTCGAGGCCTTTGAGGAAATCGGGGATCTCATACCCGTCCTTGACCTCCTCGCGCGATTCACGGGGTCTCTCTTCGGAGGTCGCCGAAGCTCCCCCGCCCTGCCCGTCGTCATCGTCATCATCATCATCGTCGTCGGACGGGTTTTCGGTGTATTCTTCACGGGCATAGAGGTAGCTGTCACGCTCTTCCTCCCCCATGCCGTGGATCTCGCGCATCAGATCGTCGTAATCGGGAAGATCTTCGAGAGTATTCAGCTTGAAACGCTTGAGGAACTCGTCCGTCGTGGCGAAGAGCACGGGGTGCCCGATGGCATCCTTTCTCCCGCAGGGATAGATGAGTTTGAGCTCGAGGAGCGCGTTGACTGCATAGTCGCTGTTGACCCCGCGGAGGGCCTCGATCTCCGAACGCGTGATAGGCTGTTTGTATGCGATGATTGCGGCGCATTCGAGAATGGTACGCGTGAGCTCCTTCTCGCGGATAGGATTGAGAACGCCGTAAACCTGCTCACGGTAGGCGGGATTGGTCGCGAGCTGCAATTTTTTATTGAATTCGAGGAGTTTGATCCCCGCTTCCCCGCTGTATTTTTCTCTGAGACCTTCTAAGGCCTTTGCGATCTCGCGCTCCGTCACCTGCAATTTCTCTGCGATGTCTGCGATTGCAACGGCTTTCCCCGAGGCGAACAGGATCGCCTCAATTATATTCGTCAATTGTTCCAAGGTTCCCCTCCTGTCTGTCGGGATTCAGCGAGATGACGATGTCGCCGAACGCCGCTTCCTGTCTCACACGAAGATATTGCAATTTGAGAAGTTCGAGCATGGCCTGAAATGTCGTGACGACCTCGCTCTTTGTATAGTCATTCGTGAAGAGATCGTAGAAATTCACGCTCTTGTTCTCCTCGAGGCTCTCGAGAATGAAGGTCGCTTTTTGTTCAACCGTAAAAGTGTCGCGCGGGATCTCACGGACTTCGTTTTCGCTCTTCATGCTTTCCCGCTTGAGCATGAGCTTCTGGAAGGCTTCGATGAGCCCCTCCCGCGTCAGATTGTCGAGATTGAACACCGTTCTGGTCTCCCCGATGTCCTTGTCGGGCTCCTTGAAACAGTAGCCGATCGTCTCGAGTTCTTTGAGCTTTGCCATCTCTTCCTTGATGAGCTTATATTCCTCGAGCGCACGGATCAGCCCCGCGCGGTCCTCCTCGATCTCCTCTTCGATCTCGGGATCGTCCTCGAGATTGGGGACGAGATACTGCGCCTTGATCTTGAGGATCGTCGCCGCAATGTTGAGATATTCGCTCACCTTGTCCACATCGAGATACGGCAGCCCCTTCATATAGTCGAGGAACTGCTCCGTGACCTGCGATACGAAGATGTCCTTGATCTCGATCTCCTCTTTGTTGATGAGGTAGAGAAGAAGGTCCAAAGGGCCCTCGAAGTTGTGCAGGACGGTCGTATAGTCGACGACCGATTCGAATTTTTCTCTGTCTATCATACCAACGGCCCCCACTTCAACAGATCCCACAGTTGCCCGACGGGCGTCCCGAAGATCCAGCCCCAGAACGCCAGAATCGGAAATCCGAGGTATTTTTCGGCGAATTCCATGATCCACCCGAGGATATCAAACCATGCCATTTGCGGAACGCCGAACCTGACGATCAGACTGCAAAGATAGCTCTCCGCGATCAGTCCGAGGAGAATATAGTGCCCGTAGCGGCGAAGGAATCTGTAAACGGCGCCACGTTTTCTGTTCACAGCGTCCACGATCCTGAAACCATCGAGCGGGTAGAGCGGAAGCAGATTGAAGATGCAGAAGCTCAGGCTGTAAGCATACAGCATCAGAAGAAGGGACTGCAAAAAGTAGGTCAAAAACGTGATGTCGGGCATGAAATTGACCACGACGAGGAAGAGCGGGTAAAACAGGAACGCCATGATGTAATTCGTGACGACGCCCGCGCTCGCGGTGAGCCCAAGCCCGAGACGGTATTTTTTGAAATTGGACGGGTTGATCGGAACGGGTTTCGCCCACCCGAAACCGACCAGCGTAAAGCAGATGAGCCCGAGGATATCGAAGTGGCTGAGGGGGTTCAGGGAGAGCCTCCCCATGAGCTTGGGGGTCGGGTCGCCGCATTTGTACGCAACATAAGCATGAGCGAACTCATGCAGCGTCAGTACAACGATAACGGCGAGAAAACTCGCAAGCAGATCGACAAATCGGTACGCATTGAAACCCATATGGATATTATACTAAAAACGCACGGAAAAGGCAAGAAAAAAGCGGACATTTTGTGAAAATCCGCTTCATTCTTCCATATCTTGTATGTCCGCTTCCGATCATCTTCTCAGGCGGGGCGGCAGGACGTCGTTCCTGACGAGGTCCTCATAGGTCTGAGGCTTTACGATGTACTCCGCCTTCCCCTCGTTTACGAGGATCGCGGGCGGGATGAGATTGCGGTTATAATTGCTCGCCATGGAGTAGTTATAAGCGCCCGTCGAGAGCACGGCGAGGATGTCCCCCGTCTTTGCCGCGGGAAGGTTCATGTTGACCCCGATGAGATCCCCGCTCTCACAGCATTTCCCTGCGATCGAGACGAGTTCTGTGGGCGGCTCGGCGGCACGGTTTGCAAGGACGGCCGTGTACTTGGACTGATAGAGGCAATAGCGGGGATTGTCGAACATCCCGCCGTCGACAGCGATATACTTTCTTACCCCCTTGATCTCCTTGATCGCGCCCACGGTGTAAAGGGTGATGCCCGCCTCGCCCACGATCGATCGGCCGGGCTCGATGAGGATCCTGGGGAGCCTCAGACCGTGCAGTGTACATCCCCTTTTGACGGCATCGATGAGCGCGGAGAGATACTCGCCATACTCCTCTGCGGTGATCTTACGGTCCTCATCCGTGTACCAGATGCCGAAGCCGCCCCCCATATTGAGTACTTCGGGCTCGAAGGCATACTTTTGCTTGATCTGCGCCGCAAAGGCAAGATTTTTTTCGACAGCGAGAACAAAAGACCCCTTTTCGAAGATCTGCGATCCGATGTGACTGTGATAGCCGAGGAGACGCAGATGTTTTTTTGTCAGAAGATAGGCGATCATGCGTTCCGCAGAACCGTCATGAATGGAAAAACCGAACTTGCTGTCGGGGGTCGCCGTCTGCACAAAGGCGTGGGTGTGCGCCTCAACACCCGGGTTGATGCGGAGAATGACGTCCTGAACCATCCCGCGGCGGCCCGCTTCCTCGTCGATGAGGTCGGCCTCGGAGGCGGAATCGACGACAATACAGCCGATGCGATGATCGAGCGCGTCGCAGATCTCGCTCGGGAGCTTATTGTTGCCGTGCATATAGATCCTTTCGGGGGGAAATCCGACTTTTATGGCGGTGTAGAGCTCTCCGCCCGATACGACATCCGTCCCGATGCCCTCCTCGCGGGCAATTGCATACATTGCTTCACAGGAAAACGCCTTCGAGGCGTACAGCACAAGCCCGTTGCCCCCGTATTCCCTTTCGATCGTGTCACGGTAGACACGCATCATTTTTCTGATGTATGCCTCGTCGAAGACATAGAGCGGCGTCGAGAACTCTTTTGCGAGCTCCACGCAATCCGCTCCGCCGATCTCCAAGTGCCCTTTTTCATTGATTCTCAGTGTTTCTCTTTCGTTCATTTTCTCAATTTCCTTATGAATGATTATAGCACGCCACACGAAAGAGGTCAATCAAATCAAAGAACAGCCGAAAAAATTTCGGCTGTTATGTCACGCATAGTACTATGCTAATCGCTCAATTCCAATGATTCGCGGCTTCGCGGAAGGCATCCCAATAGGTATAGGCGGGCGCATCATTCGCACAAAGCAACCTTGTCCGCGCGATCTCCTTTCCGTCGCACAGCAGGATCGCCTCCCCCGCGCTTTGTCCCGCAGTGACGGGCGCGGAGAGCGTTTCGAGTTTCACATCTACCGTATATGTGTGCGTCTCTCCTCTCTTTGTGAACGCGGAAAGTGCGTCCTCCGCCTTTACGCCTACCTCTTTTACCCTGCTTCCGCCGACGCCGACAGTCTGGTCGAGGATCTCCCCCGCCTCGAGGATTGTTTGGCTCTCATAATTTGCAAATGCATCATCAAAGAGCGCGGAGACCTGCGCATTGCGGGATTTCGCGCTCGATGCGCCGATCACGACGGAAATGATCCGTGTATTTCCCCGCTTTGCGGTCGCGGCAAGGCAGAAGCCCGCTTCGTTCGTGAACCCTGTCTTCCCGCCGTCACAGCCCTGATAGAAGCGGACCAGTTTGTTCGTGTTCGTCATGATCGTCTCTCTTCCGTCGGGATGACAAAAGTTCTCCGTCCAGACGCGCGTTAGTTCAAAGTATTTTTCATGCTTGACGAGCTCCCGCAACATAATAGAAACGTCCTTGGCACAGGAATACTGGGGATCCTTGGGAAGTCCCGTGCAGTTGGAAAAGAGCGTGTTCTCCGCGCCGAGTTCCTTTGCCCGTGTATTCATTCTCTCGATAAAGGCAGCTTCGGATCCTGCAACGCGCTCCGCCATGGCGACACAGGAATCGTTTGCGGAGCAGACCGCAATCGATTTCAGAAGTTGCTCTGCAGGATAAGAGAGCCCGCTCCCGAGAAAGACCTGAGAGCCGCCCATCCCCGCCGCTCTTTCGCTGGCCGTGATCTCCTCATCGTAGGTAAGCTCCCCCCTTTCGATGCATTCAAAGGACAAAAGCAGCGTCATGATCTTACACATACTTGCAATGGGGAGCCGCTTTGTCTCCTCCTTTGCGTAGATGACTGTTCCGCTCTTCTCGTCGCAGACATAGGCGGCCTTGCAGTCGTCGGACAGATTTTCTGCCGCCGCGGCCTTGATCCCGCCCGTCGGGATCAGACAGCACAGCGCGAGCGCCGTGGTAATCGCAAATATTTTTTTCATATCATCAGTTTGTACCGTTTTGTGTGAAATAACACTACAAAATATTTCCTATCGGGTGAAAGAGAACGAGGAGCAGGATCGTTTCCCCAAGCAAAATCGTTGCAAGGCAGACAAAGAGCGCGAGAGCATCGTACAGAATGCCGATGAGCCCCTCTCTGCAATGAGAAAACGCCCTTCCGAATGAGATCGCTGCGGCGAAGAGGAGGACGGCATCGACACACAGGTGAACAGGAAGATAGAGCACAAAGACGATGAGCCCGCCCGAGAAGCCGTAAAACGTAAAAAAGACGTAGAGACTCCCGCCGAACGTGAACGCCCGATAGGCGAGTACGGCGATCGGGAGCAAGACGGCCGCGGGATGCAGACCTCCCGCGAGGATGAGCAAGAGCATCAGCGAATGCCCCAAAAGCCGTGCAGGGAAGATCAGAAAGACGTTTGTCTCCGAATAGCAGACGTCAGTCACGAATTTGTCGCACAGGCTCAGATGATATTCATAGACCGCGGGCTGTGAGACACAACAGATCCCGACGACCGTCAAGATCAAAAAGATAGCGGAGAGCGCAATGAGCGTCTTTTTCCTTTCCCACCCTCTTTGCAGGACGTCACGGATAAAAAAGAGGTCCATATCCCATGATATGAACCGAAATGTGCTTTGATTCGACTTAATTCTTCATCATATTCCCGATCCCGTAGCCGCGCGGATTGTTTTTCTGATGTTTTCTAAGATACCCATGGCTTTCCCCTTTGAAAGTCCGACATATGCCGCTAATTCGAGCAAATCTGTCTCGGTGGGGTTTGCCTTACCCGAAACAGTCATTTCATGCTCGGCTTTATCGGGCGTTCTCGTCAGGTCGTAGGCGGGAGAAAGCCGATACCCGCCGAGCGTTTCATCATAGAGGAAGGAAATGTTCTTCCCGTGGTCGTCCTTATTACCGTAGAGAACGTTGAAAGTCATGCGGGCGAACGCCTCATAGCGATCCCCCTTGTCCGCGCAGATGTTCTCAATGACTTGGAAGAGATGGACATAGTCGAGATTGGGGATCCTGTGTGTCGTCTCGAGGAGAGAAGAGAGCGACACGATGTGTACCCTTCTCCCCTCTTTGCGGTCGAACCGTTTTGCACCGAAATACCCGCTGCACTTCTTTGACGGGAACAGCCTGAATTCATTGACGTCGAGCCCGCACCTTTTCGCCGTCGCATTTGCCTCATATTCCCGAAGTCCGACATCGGGCGGGTCGATCCTGCAGGGAAATTTGACGATCCACTCTTCTTCATCGATTTTAAGGTGTGCCTTCGGCCGTGCGCCGCCGCTCGAGCCGCCCGCAAGATACAGTCCGTCCAGATCCCCGACCGCTTTGTCCGTATCATTCAGAACGGCGTTCGCCTCTTCCGCAAGTTCTTCCAGATCGAAGTGAGCGTTTGTTGTTTCGGCTGCCTGCGTCGGCTCATAGTTGAGTCCGCCGAGGCCGTTTCCGCCGATGAGAGAAAGTTTGGTGAGAGGATTGAGTTTTTCATAGTTGACGCCCTTCTTTACGCACATACGGCTTACAAGCAATTCCCCCCAACCGTCGGGAAGGCTGTCATGAAAGACGCCGAAAAGTCCCCCAAAGTTGTCCTTACGGTCGATAAAGACGTCTCCTTTGAGCGGCAGAGAGAACGGAGAGACGGAAAATCCGTCCTTCAGCCATTCGGCATCGTATTGAAAGGCGATCCCCTCGTCCACGACCGCAAGATAGCCGATGGTCCGTCCGTTGTATTTTACCGTCGATTTTTTCACTTCGCCGATCATTTCTTGTACTCCTTCACGCTCAGAATGATCTCGTGTCTGAAGAGCTCTTCAAAGTCGGAAAGGCAACCAATGGCATTCGCGAGTTTGATAAGAGAGCGGAGCGAGATCTCCCCCGTCCGCTCGAATCTTCGGATCGATGCATAGGACACGCCCGACGCCTGCGCGAGAGCTTTTTGTGAAAGTTTCCGCTCCTTCCGCCTGCTCTTAAAGCGTTCCGTGAGATTTTCGATCATCGCCTTCTCCGTGACGGTCGGGACAAAGTCGCCAATATCAAAATTTATCATATCGCTACTATTTTAGCAGTTTCTTATGGTTTTGTCAAGAAATTGCGAAAATATTAGCGATGAATTTTCGCAGATATTTCCTGAAAAGAAAAGACCCTCGTCGGAGGATCTTCTTTGAAATCATCATTTTCAATTCTTCATCATATTCTCGATCCCGATGCCGTAGCCGCGCGTGGGGTCATTGAGAAAGACATGGGTGACTGCGCCGATGAGCTTGCCGTTCTGGACGATCGGGCTGCCGCTCATGCCCTGTACGATCCCCCCTGTCTCTTCGATGAGTTTTTCATCCGTGACCTTGATGACGAAATTCTTGTTTTCACGGTTGCCCGCATCCACTTTAGCGATGTTCACTTCATAGCTTTGGGGACAAATACCGTCGACTGTCGAATAGATGACTGCCTTGCCGATCGTGGCCTCTGAAAGCGGTGCGATCTCCACCGTACGGCATTTGGAGAAATCATAGGTTTTCTCGAAAGTACCGTAGAGCCCCGCCATGCAGACGGTGTCCGCCTGCGCGATGGGCTTATCATTGAGAAAGAGCCCGCGGAGCTCCCCCGCCTTGCCGCGTTTGCCCTTGTTGACGCCGATCACGCTGCAAAGATAGACTTTTGGATCGGAAATGCTGAGCGATTGGTTGCTCTCATCGCAGACGGCGTGCCCGAGGGAGCCGAAGCGCAGCGTGTTTTTCTCGATGTAAGTCACCGTCCCGATGCCCGTCAGCGTATCACGGATCAGGACTCCGATCTTGAATTTTCCACTCTTTTTGTCCTTTACGGGGGTGAGCTTCACCTCCGCCGTATCGCCGTCCCGCTTGACAGTCAACGTGATCTCCTTTCCTTCACTGCGGGCGAGCGCCCCGTTCAGGTCGTTGATGCTCCTGATTTCGATCCCGTCGGCGGCGCAGATGACGTCACCGACCTTGATCCCGACTTCTTCGGCGGGATGGTGGATGCCGTCCTCCGCGATGACTTCACTCAGACCAATGACCTCCGTTCCGCCTGCGGAGAGCGAAAATCCCGCGGTCATTCCGCCGAGATAATATTCATTGGAAGCGGCATTTGCGCGGATCCCCCCGTTGCCCGTGAGCACAATGGGAATGAGCAGTGCAAAAGCCGCAATAAAAAATTTCAGCTTACGCATGAAAACCTCCGTTTGGAGATTACTTTGCGTAAGCCGACCGCATTCTATGCCGATTTTTCAACTTATCATGACAGGAAGTTTTTGTAAGCGCGTGCAGAGCGCAACAGTTCATCCGCATGGGAGAGTGCGATCTCGCCGACGTCCCCGCCGATGAGCCGTGCGATCTCCGTACGCTTCTCCTCCTCGCCGAGGGCAACGATCTGCGTGAGCGTTCTGCCGTCCCGTTCCCCCTTTTCAATGTAAAAATTCTTGTCTGCGAAGCAGGCGATCTGCGCCAAGTGCGAAACGGCGATGATCTGCGTCTTTTGGGCGATCTTGCAGAACTTTTCACCCACGACACGGGCGGTCTTGCCGCCGATCCCGGCATCGATCTCATCGAAAATGTAGGTTCCGATCTCGCCGACAGCCGACATCTGTGCCTTGATGGCGAGCATGAAACGGCTCATTTCGCCGCCGCTTATGATCTTGCCGAGCTCTTTCAGGGGCTCTCCTGCATTGGCGGAAAAGAGAAATCTCACTTCGCCGAGCCCTTCCGAATTCGCCCGCGGGACATCTTCGGGGGTGAAAGAGCCGATCTCGATCCTGAATGCCGCCGAGGAGATGTTGAGGTCTCGGAGCTCCTCCACTACCCTTTCCGAGAGCGCTGCGGCAACTTCCCCGCGAGCCTTTTTCAATTTGATACACGCGTCAAAGAGCGATGCATCGACCTTGCCGAGTTCCTTTTCGAGCGCTTCGCAGCGTTCGGCGCTGCTTTCAAGGAGCGATTTCTCCTCGCGGGCGGCGTCGAGATAGGCAAGCGCGGCGGGAATGCTCCCCCCGTACTTCTTTTTCAGCGATTTGATGAGATCCAGCCGCTCTTCGATCCGCTCGGCTTCCTGTTCGTCGACGTCAAGCGACCCCGCCTCGTGCTCGATCTCACTGCCGAGATCCTCCGCCTCCGCCGTGACCGATTCCAGCCGTTCCGCGAGGGCGGCATATGTAGCGTCAAATTTTTCAACGGAATGCAGAGCGCGCACGGCGCCGTTCAGGCCGTCGATGACGCCCCCGTCCGAGAGAAGAGAATCCATCGCCGCGGAGAGCCCCCCGACAATCTTCTCTGCATTGCGGAGCTTGTCCCGCTGGGTGAGAAGCGTGGCTTCTTCCTCTTCGCTCAGGTCTGCCCTTTCGAGCTCGCCGATCTGATAGGATAAAATATCGAGACGGCGTGCCCGCTCGGCTTCATCCCCGCCGAGCTTTTCCTTCTCGGAGAGGAGTTCCTTTCTCCTGTTGACCAGTTCTCTTACGGCCGTCTTTGGAGCGTCGATCTTATCTCCTCCGAGCGCGTCGAGCAATTTTCTCTGGTTGCTCTCTTTGAGTAAGAAAAAGTGCTCGCTCTGTCCGTGGACGTCCACGAGAAGGGACGTGAGGCGGCGCAACATCGCAACGGTTACTGTGTTGCCGTTGACTTTGAGAGAACTTTTTCCGTCCGAAGTCAGTTTGCGGGCGATGAGGATTGTATCTTCCGCCTCGATGTCATACTCAGACAAAAGGGCGGAAATTTCGTCGCTGTCCGACGTAAATTCCGCCTTGACGAGGCATTCCGTCTCTCCGTATCGGATCATTCCCCGATCCGCTTTGGCGCCGAGAACGAAATCGATACAGTCGAGAATGACGGATTTTCCCGCGCCCGTCTCCCCGGTGAGGACGTTCAGCCCCTCCGAAAACTCGAGTTCGGCGCGTTCGATGAGCGCTACATTGCGGATGAAGAGACTCTTGAGCATACGTTCTTTAACCCTTCAGAATGGCATTCAGACGGTCACAGACGACCCGTGTCTCCTCGCTGTTCTCACAGACGACGAAGACGGTGTCATCGCCCGAGATGCACCCCACGACCTCGCGGTATTCCAGCCTGTCGATCACGACGCCCGCGTTGGGAGCATTACCGTTCAACGTCTTGATGACGATCATATTGCCGACGGCGCGGATCCCGAGCACGCAGGTCTGGAAGAGTGCACGCATCTTGTCGGAGAGACCGCTCTCTTTTTCCGTCATCGACGCGTAGCGGAATCTCTTGTTGATCCCCTTCACCTTGAAGAGATGAAGTTCTTTGATGTCCCTCGAGACCGTAGCCTGTGTGACCGAGAAATTGCGTGCGGCAAGCTGCTCGCAAAGTTCTTCCTGCGTTTCGATCTCCATTTGTTCGATGATCTCGAGAATTTTGGTGTGTCTTGCGTTTCTTAACATAATGATCCTACCCTTTGTTAATTTATTTTTTTTGTGATTCTTCGAAAGTAGCTCTTTCGGCTCTTCGTCAAAAATTCAGCACAGCGGGGCGCTTTGCGGACAGAAAGAATTTCATCCGCCCCCACTGTTTCTATAAACCTGCCGTCCCCGTAGAGCAAAAGGCTGTCGCCCGCGGGAAGACGCAGGGAAAGTTCGCTCGAGGCGGGATAGACGATCGGTCGGCTCTTCATGGAGAAGGCGCATACGGGGGTGAGGAGAAATGCCTCACAGTCGGGAGTCAGGATGCTTCCGCCCGCAGACAAAGAATAGGCGGTAGAGCCCGTCGGCGTTGCGACGATCAAACCGTCCGCCACGACCTCTCCCGCATCACTTCCGTCCAATTCCACGGAGATCTTGACAACTTTATTCTCCTCCTTCGGCGAGATCTCCCTTAAAAGTGCGATCTCGTTGAGGCAATACACCTGCTTGCCGTTGCACATTACCTCGAGCATATATCTGTGAAGGACGTCGCAATGGCTGTCGAGCAAAAGGTCGACAGCCCCGTCCATCTCATCCTTTTCAAATTCCGTCAAAAAGCCGATCCTTCCATAATTCACCCCGACGAGAGGTATGGAAAGTTCGGCTGCCCGCCTTGCGGCGCGAAGAACTGTGCCGTCGCCGCCGAGAACGATCAGCCGCTCGACGCCCCCGATCTCCTCCTCGGAGGTAAAGACCGTCGCGCGTGCCCCCCTCTCGGCGAGCCTGTGCAGATACGCCGAAATGACGTCTTTTTGCACCTGTTTGTCGTTATAGTAGATACCGACATTCATACCTTATACATTATAAACAGATTCGCGTATAAAGGCAAGCAATTTGTGAATAAATACAGGAAAAAATTTTCGGAAATCTTAATTTTTTTTCACAAATGTTGACAGACGCGAAAGAAACTGAGATTTTGCGGCCGAGACCCCGCCCCTTTGGAGCCAAACCATGTATTCGACGTTCTTTTTGGGGCGGATCGGGGCGTTGACGATGTCTTGCACGGCGAGCCCGAGCGAGTCTGCAAACTCGTAGAACCCGAGGAGAAGTTTTTCATGTTCCCGCACAGGGAGGATGCCGCTCTTGCCGAGCCCCTTCCCCCCGCACTCGAACTGCGGTTTGAAGAGGACAAGGGCGTCCCCGTTCTCCTTCAGGACGGAGAAGACGGCGGGAAGAACCAGCCGAAGCGAGATAAAGCTGAGATCCGCCGTCACGGCGTCGATCGGCTCGGGGAAGGAGGCAGCGGTCAAAAAACGGGCATTTGTCCCGTCCATGACGGTGATGCGGCCGTCCCCTGCGAGGGAGGCGTCGAGCTGGGAGCTTCCGACATCGACGCAGTAGACCTTTTTTGCGCCGTGTTGCAGGAGACAATCGCAGAATCCGCCCGTGCTTGTGCCGAGGTCGGCAAATGTTTTCCCTTTTACCGTAACGGGGAAGGTCAGAAGAGCACGCTCGAGCTTGTAGCCGCCGTTGGAGACAAAACGGCTCTCCTCTGTCAGAATCGTGAAGGTATCGCCCTCTCTGATTTCGTCTTTGGGGGTGAGCGGAACGCCGTTTCGCAAAATGAGCTCCCGTCTGAGCGCTTCCTGCGCCTTTGTACGGGAGCCGAATTGATTGGAAAAATACTTATCGGCACGCATATCGAAGCAGATCCTCTGCGATCGCGTCGGGATTCAGCCCAAAGCGGTCACGCAAATCGTTACAATCGCCGTGCGGAAGGAAAGTGTCGTCGAAGCCGTAGGAAAGTACTCTCTTCCCGCTGTTTCTGAGAACACGGGCGACGGCATCGCCGAGCCCCCCGACCTTCACATTATCCTCGAGCGTGACGACGGTATTCTCATGCCGAGACAAAATCATTTGACTGTCGACGGGGCGCAAAAATCTTGCATTGACGATCGTAACGTCCACGTTGCCCTTCAGCGTCCTTTCTCTGATCTCCTCTGCAAGACGGATGCAGCGCTCCCCGGCCGCATAGATAAGTATGTCAGACATAGTACTATGTAAAACTTCAAATTTCCCAAATTCGAACTCGGAAGCCGTACCTTCCGTCCCCTCCCGCGGATAACGGATGGCGAGCGGGAAAGGATATTCCGCGCTCTTTCGGAGCATCAAACGGAATTCCGCAATGTTTTTCGGGATCGCAACGGTAAGATTGGGGATAAAGGAAAGATAGGAAAGGTCGAAGACCCCCTGATGCGTCTCTCCGTCCGCCCCCGTGACGCCCGCGCGGTCGATACAGAAGGTCACGGGAAGATTTTGCCCGCAGACATCGTGGATAATCTCGTCAAAGGCGCGCTGTAAAAAGGTGGAATATATGGCATAGTACGGTTTCATCCCGCCCGCTGCGAGTGCGGCACAGAGGATTGAGGCGTGTTCCTCACAGATCCCGACGTCGAACGCACGCTCGGGATAGGCGTCGAAGAAGGGACGAAGCCCGAGGCTGTCCGTCATGGCGGCCGTCACGGCGACGATCTTGTCGTTCTCTTTTGCGATCGCGCTGAGTTCCTCGCCGAGCGCGGTCGAATACTCGCTCATGCCGCTTTTCGGACTGATCCCGTGCGTCTGCATCGGCGCATTTTCACAAAAAGGAAATCCTTGCCCCTTTTTCGTGACCACATGAAGGAGAATGCTGCCTTTTTTGAGCCCCTGTTTTGCCTGTTCGAGGGCGGGAAGCAGCGCCGAGAGATCGTTTCCGTTCACGGCGCCCATGTATGTCAGGCCGAACCGTTCGAAGAGAGCAACGTCCTCGCAGGGGGATTCCCCCTCCTTCATCTCCGTCAGAACATCGTGCGTCCCGCCGACGGTGGGCGAGATCGACATCCCGTTATCGTTGAGCACAATCAGGATATTTGTATCGAGAATGTGCAGACTGTTGAGCGCCTCGAAGATGAGTCCGTTGTTAAACGAGCCGTCGCCGACAAGGGCGATGACCGAAAACTCCTCCCCCTTGAGATCTCTCGCCTTTGCGAGTCCGAGCGCGGCGGAGATTGCAGTCCCCGCATGACCCGTATCATAGCAGTCGTACGCACTCTCCTCCCGCTTGGGGAATCCCGAGAGCCCGCCCTGCTGTCTCAGTGTATGGAAGCGGTCTGCCCTTCCCGATAACAATTTATGGGTATAACATTGATGCCCCACGTCAAAGACGATCTTATCCTTGGGAAAATCAAAGACGCGGTGAAGCCCGACCGTGAGCTCCACGACACCGAGATTGGAGGAAAGATGTCCGCCGCAGACGGAGACCGTTTGAAAGATCTCCTGCCGTATCTCCTCGCAGATCTCCTTTAATTGAGAAAGGGAAGCGCTTCTGAGCTCCCCGACCGTGATATTTCTCATATCTGTCCTTAATGGTCGCGTGAACGAACGCTTTTGATGAGACTGAGGAAAAATTCATTCTCCCCTGCCAGTTTCAGGATCGCTTTCGTACAACGTTCTGCATATTGATCGGCGAGATCTTCCGAGCGTTCCAAGCCGTAAATACGCACACAAGTAAGTTTATTTTCGGCTTTGTCCTTGCCGAGAGTCTTCCCGACCTTTGCGCTCTCCCCCTTTTCATCGAGAAGATCGTCCGTCATCTGGAAGAGGATGCCGAGCGCTTCGCCAAATTCCCGCGCGGCGGCAGTATCGCCGTCTGCAAGGATCGCCCCCATCTCCACGGGCGCGGAGAGAAGTCTCGCCGTCTTGTTGCGGTAAAGCTCCAGAAGATCGGACTCCGATGCCCCATGTTCAGAAAAGTAGAGATCGGCGGACTGGCCTGCGATCATGCCTTCTGCTCCCGCGGCACGGGACAGGCAGCGCGCGGCCGCCCTCTGGCGCGGTCCCCTTTCGCAGGCGGCGAGAAGCAGGTCAAACGCAAAACTCAGGAGAGCGTCTCCCGCCAAGATCGCATTGGCTTCCCCGAATACCTTATGGTTGGACGGCTTTCCGCGGCGAAAATCGTCATTATCCATGGCGGGGAGGTCGTCGTGAATGAGTGAGTAGGTATGAATGCATTCAAGCGCGACGGCGAAATCGCTCTCTTGCTTTGCATCGGCGCCGAGGGCATCGCATACGGCAAAAAAGAGCACGGGACGGATGCGTTTCCCCCCTGCAAGCAGGGAATAACGCATACTTTCTCCCAAAACAGAGGGATGGAACTCCATTCTGCGGCAGGTATTTTGGATGGCTTCCTCCGCCGACCGCAAATATCTCTCGTATGTCTCTGTGTAATTCATCTTTCGGAACGCTCCGCTGCCGCGACGACGTTTCTGAGGAGCATGGCGACCGTCATCGGCCCTACGCCCCCCGGGACAGGGGTGAGCAGGGAGGCTTTCTCCTTAACGGAATCAAAATCCACGTCGCCGCAAAGTTTTCCGTCGGGATCCCTGTTCATGCCGACATCGATGACGACAGCGCCCTCTTTCACCATATCCGCCATGACAAAATTTGCCTTTCCGACGGCGGAAATGAGAATGTCTGCCGTGAGGCATTCCGCTTTCAGATTTTTTGTGTGAGAATGACAGACCGTCACGGTCGCGTCTGCGTTGAGGAGAAGAAGCGCCATGGGACGGCCCACAATGTTGCTCCTCCCGATGACGACAGCCTTTTTCCCGCCAAGGCAGACATCGTAGCGCTTCAGAAGTTCCATGACGCCGAGCGGCGTGCAGGCAACTGTTTCGGCGCGGTTTAAGGCGAGTTTTCCGATGTTCTCCGCCGAGAAGCCGTCGACATCCTTTTCCGTCGGGATAAGGGATAAGAGTTTATCGGCGTTGAGGTGAGGCGGAACGGGCAGCTGTAACAGGATCCCGTGGATATTTTTGTCCGCGGCGAGCTTTTTTAAGGCGCTTTCCGCCTCTGAAGCGGCTATATCGGCGGGCAATCGCAGGACGGAAGACGAAATGCCGACGTCCTCACAGGCCTTGATCTTGTTTCTTACATAGATCTGCGAGGCGGGATCCTCACCGATCACGACGACCGCGAGCCCGATCTTTTTCCCGTGCTTTGTTTCGAACGCCTCGGCACGGAGCCGAAGTTCCCCGCGGATCTCTGCCGCGACAGCTTTCCCGTCGATGAGCTTCATTGGTTGATGATCCCTCCCAAGACGCCGTTCACGAAGTCTGCCGACCGCTCGGTCGAGTATTTACGGGCGAGATTTGCCGCCTCGCTGACCGAGACGACGGGCGGGATGCCGTCGATGTATCTGATCTCCGCGATCGCAATCATCATGATCGCACGGTCGGCCATATAGATCCTGTACCCCGCATAACGGGTGCTGCGGCTATCGATCTCCGCCGTGAGTTCTTCCCTGTGTTCGAGGGTGAGCGAGACGAGGGAGCGGGCGAACTCGCTCTCCTCTTCCGTCAGTTTTGCCTGTTTGATGATGGTTTCACGAAACTTCCCGTCGTTCTCACAGAAGAGTTCCGCAAAGATGATTTTGAATGCCGCTTCCCGCGCGTCGCTTCTCATGGTTTCTCCCAAAGTAAGATTTCCCCCTGCAAGACGAGGGGGAAACCGTCAATTGTTTTTCTTATCCGCATCCTCGGGCGCCGCTTCCGCTGCGGGCGCTTCGTGCGCCGTATCGGGGAAAACGACACTCTGGACGTGCACGTCCACCTTTGCAATCTTGTATTTCGTCATGGATTCCACCATTTGCTTGATATTCTGCTGGATGCGGTATGCAAGCTCCGGCACTTTGCAGCCGTAGTGCGCGATGACGGAAATATCCACGAAGATCCCTTCTTTCTCGAAGCAAAGTTTGATGCCCTTGCTCTTGGAGGGAACGAGCTCAATGCCCTCTGTCTCCTGAAGACTCAATACCACGATCCCGCTTACGATATCGGAATTATAGGTGATTTTTCCCTTCTGACCGTTTGGATTGTACTTGATGCTTGCCATAAAATACTCCTTCGAGCAGTATTATAGCACATCTTTTCGGATTTTACCACTGTTTTTTCTTAACTTTCCGCATAAACAGGCATAATTATCACATTTCCGTTGCGGACATTGTATTCGATCTCAAGCGCATAGAAGATTCTTGTGATATAATCCTCGGTGAGCTCGCTCGAATTGACGAAAACATTGATGTTGTTTGCGTCCGTAAGCGTCACTGCCGCGTCGGAGAAGCCGATCGCCTTGACGATGGATTCCATCACGAGTTCATCCTCCATGAGTTCAACGAGTTCCTGCTTTCTCTGCACTGCGCTCTTGTACTCCTCCGTATCGGGCGCATAGGCGGCGATGACGCTGTCGAGCTGGACAAATTCCTCGCTGCGCGTCGAATTTCTTCTGTCACGGTAAGTCGTGAAGTAGGTCGCCTGAACGCTCGCGCTTCCGTCGACGGTGGGGCTCTGCGTGCCTGCGAGGACGAAGTTGAACACGGCGACGACGGCAAGCAGCAGGACGAGGGTTGACATGATTGCAATTTTCTTGGTGTTGGACATGGTTTTATCTCCTTCTTACAAAATTTTCGGTTCAGGATGCAGGACATACGACGATATCTTTTGTACGGAGGGAGAGTGCGCTCGCGGCGATCTGCATCAGCTTTGTACGGATGAGGATCCCGTCCTCGCCCTCAAAAACGATCACCGCGCCGACGGGTTCTCCCCCGCTCTCCGTGATCATGACGGTCGCGCTCTCGATGCCGTCGAGCTCCTCGAGGAGGACCTTGAGCTTTGCCTCCCGCTCGGTCGGCGTATAGGCGTCCTGCTTTTTGGGGGAGAAGACCGCCCAAACGAGGAGCAGAAGCACGAGCGCCGCAATGCCGATTGCAACCATTCGCACTGTTTTATTTTTGATGATTGCCCCGACGTTCATGAGACCTCCACCCGACATCCGTAGCGCTCTTTGAGGCTCTCCCCGATTTTTGACAGTATATCTATATGTGGACCTTCCCCGTTTATTCCGAAATCTGTGACCCTGACGGAGATTTTTTCATAGGAAAAATCGTCGGAATTTCTCGAAACGACAACATCCCCCATGATCCCGTATTCCGCCGAGAGATAGGCGGCGATCTCGGCTTCATCGCGGCGGGAAAGGAGCGATGTGCAGGCAGAAAGATACCTCTCGTCCCGCCCGAGGGCATCTGTTTCAAAGGAAAAGCCCTCCCCGTTCATCCATGACGCAAACGGTGAGATGAGAATGACGACGAGGAAGAGTTTGGAGATCCCTTTGACGAATTTCCCCATCTTGCCCGAGGGAGCGATCACGGAGACAAGCGTCGAGATCAGAATCACGCCCGCGATGCTCAGAATGTACGCCTTCATCAGAAGATCACCCCCGTCGAACAGACGAGAAGCAGGAGCGTCAGAAAATACAGGAAGGCGACGCAGAGGATCCCCGCCAAAAAGAAATTGCTGTCTGAGGCAAGGCGGGACAAAAATTCGGACATCTTCCCTCCCACGGGTTCCGTCGCGGCAGCGGAGACCCTCAAAAAGAGCTGGAAAGCCATAAAGAGCAGCACGGGACGGAGGATCACCCCGAAGAGCATGAGCACGGAGAAGGAGCCGAGCGCGTTCTTGATGAGGGTGCTCCCCGCAAGCACGAGGTCGACACCGCCCGAGAGGAACCCTCCGACGATCGGGACAGAACCCGAGATCACATATTTTGCCGCACGGACGGAGAGACCGTCGTACTGTGCCGCGGCGATCCCCTGCACCGTCAAAAAGATCGAAAAAAGTCCCAGCGTGAGCCCGATCAGCCATTTATTGATGCTCTTGAAGAGCTCGCCGAGCCGCTCTGTCCGTACATCATCGGTCAGATTCCCGACAAAGGCGAGGATAATGACGACGACGGAAGTCGGAAGAACAATGGACGTGAACAGTTCTGAGATTCCGGAGCTCATAAACGCAACGGCAGGACGGAAGATCCCCGCCGAGACCGCTCCCCCGCTCGCCGCCATCAAAGTAAGGAGCAAAGGATAGACAATCTCCATTTGTCTCTGCATGGAGAGGATCGTTGAAAATCCTGCATCGAGAACGCCGAGCAGACAGGCGAGCACCGCCGTCCCGACGGAAATGTATCCGACAAAGTTGATTATGTCTGACATAGTACTCTGCAAAAAGCCACTTTTCGTAGAGTTTAAGATTCCACAGAGGAGCGTAACTGCCAAAATCACGACAAAAGCGGGCAACATCACCTTCCCCTCTTCCGCTACGAGCGATAAGACGCCTTCCCAGACAGTGCTGTAATCGAGCTTCAGATCGCCAGAAAGCAACCCCGCGAGTTTGTCGCGGATGTTCGTGCCACGAAAGGTAGACAGGGAATCGAGGTATTCCTGCAATTCCTTTGTGTCGAGGGCGCGCAGGAGTTCGTCCACATTTTGCATGAGTTCGTTCATCGCGGCCTCCTGTTCGGGCGTATAGGAAGGCGCGGCCTTTGCACAAACGACATTGCCTGTCCAAACGATCACCGCAATGACTGCAATGAAGGCGGCACCTACCCATTTGAATTTTGTTCGGCTCCTTGTCATGCGACATACTCCAAAAGCTGTTTGATGAGCGTCAGGACTCTTTCGAGGATCGGGATTGCCAGAATGAGGATGACGATCTTCCCGCAGAAGATCAGCTTGTCCGCAATTGAATTCTGCCCGAAATCGTTTAAGATCCCCGCACTGAATTCGACAAGATACCCGATCCCGACCATTTTCAGGAGGGTCTTGACGAGGGAGATGTCGATCCCCGTCCCCTCTGCGATCTCGCCGAAGATGGAGACGGAGCCGCGGAAGGCCTCAAAGACGAAGAGCAGCAAGATCACGCTCCCCGCGACGGTGACAGCAAAGGAGAGTTCGGGCTTGGTGCCCTTCAACAGGAGCGCTGCGACGGCGGTGATAAAGGCGATCCCGATGAGCTGAAAAATCGCCACGTCAGTAAACCCCGAAAATGGTCTGGATCGTCTCGAAAAGGTCCCCGATCATCGTTACGGCGACGGAGAGCGCGATCACGAGCCCGACGATGGATACGACGGTCGAGATGTCCTCACGGTCGGATTTTTTGAGGACCTGACAGACGACTGTAATGATGATGCCGATGGCGGCCAGTTTGAAAATGATCGAAATATCCATTATATGATGAGGATCACGAAGGCCAGCCCCCCGAGAAATCCAAGCTTGAGATACAGGCCTCCGCGCTCCTTTAACTCCTTTTCCGCCGCAATGCGTCGCTCGTCCAAAAGTTTCTTCTGTGAAGAAAAGAATATCTTCTGAGAATAGGAATCCCCCGTGCCGAGCATTTTCAGATAACCTTCGCAGGCGTCCTTTTCTTCCTCGCTTAAAAAGGTGAATTTCGCGCCGCACGTCCTCGTCCGTGCATATTCACCGATCAATGCGCCGAACTCTCCCCCATTCCCCAAAGAGTTCACGATTTCTTTGAGCGGGCGGCGTGCGTAGTCAAGTTCGTTGATATATCTCTCGTTGAAATCGTACATCTGCACGAAAAAGTTCTTTCTCGAACGGTATCGCGACGCCGCGAAGTACCCGAGAAGGGTACAGAATAAGATCACGAGCAGACACAAAAGGACTCTAATCCACACGGTTCCCCTCCCGATCGAGCACGGCGCCGATCTCCCCGAGACCGTCGAGCAGGATATAGCGTTCAAAGATCTTCTGCGGCACATCGTCAAACTTTGTGAGATGTGCCGAGGCGAACACGTCGATCCCGCCGTCCATCGCCCGTCTGACCGCTATATAGTCCTCGGGCAGGAGCTCGTCCGTCACAATGATATCCGGCCGCATCGCCCTGATCCCCGCCGTGAACGCCGTCAGCTTGTCCGCATAGCGGATAACATCCGCCGTATCGCCGAGATCACCCGCGGAGAGCTCCCCCCGCTCATCGCTCACGAGGATGTTTTTAGCTGTCTTCATGGAGACGATCCGACAGAGGTCTCTGAGAAGCGTCGTTTTCCCCTCCCCCGGTGGAGACAGGATGAGGAGTGAGACGATACCGTCCTTGAGGCAGAGTCTGTAGAGCTTCTCCGCGCAGCCCTCGATCGCGTGCGGGATCCTGATACAGAGCGACGTGATCCCGTTGACGGAGAGCACCTCCCTCCCGCTGTAGACATAGCTGCCCGCGATCCCGATCCTCTCACCCCCGACAGCGGTCACAAAGCCCTGTCTGATCTGATTTTCAACGGCATAGACAGAGTAGCCGCTCGCCGCAAACAACGTTTCCCCCACCTCTTCCCGTGTCGGGACGATTGCCTCACGTGCCGCGCATACGCCGCTCTCGCCGAGATAGAAAAACGCCCCGCCCAAACATCCCCGAAGCGGTTTGTCCGCCCTGAGCCTCAGCTCATAGAGGCGGTTGAGATTGATTTGCCTGAGGGCGTGCAGGATCCTCGGCGGTAAAAATTCAAGCATCGATATATGATATGACAGGGGATGTCCCGATTATGTTTTCAGGGCAAACAAAAACATCCCCGCGGGGTCGGGGATGTCGGTTATCGTGAACTCAGAAGTGGGTATCGAGCACGAGCGCTTTGCAAAATGCCTCATGGAGTGCGCTCTTGATGTCGCTGTAACTGTCCTGCGGGCTCGCCTCATAGAGCTTTTGTCCCCAGAAGAAGACAACGGGTAAGGATTCATAGTCGTACTGTTTGACAAGCTCGTGTTCATACCTGACATTGAGCCACTCGAGTCTGACCTTTTCAAACTCCCTGTGCTCTGCCAACAGCTCTTGGATCGCCTTTTCTGCCATGCTGCCGGAAGGGGTTTCGGACAAAAACAGGATGGTCAACGTCCTCATGCGGCCCTGCCAATCCTTCGTGACCGATCTGTCGACGTGGGTATGGACGGGACAATTGGACGGGTTCCAGTCATGAAAGACCTCTATTTCCCGTTCGACCCTCGTAAAGGTGAACGAACCTGCCGAGCGGTGGAAATTGAAGGCGTCGTCCTCGGGCGTCGTGATATCATAGTGAACGATCTCCTTGCGCATTTCATGGACCCAACCTTCCTTCGGCTCATCCTCGCAATAGATCTCGAGCCAATCGCAGCTCTTGAAGGCATCCTTTTCGATCGTAACGACACTCTTCGGGATATAGACCTTCTGGAGAAACCTCGTGGCAAAAAATGCACTCTTCCCGATGTGCGTCACGGTATCGGGAATGACGAACGTTGCATAGGCCGTCTGGCGGGACATCGCCTCATCGGGGATCTTATCTGTAAATTCAAACTTTATCATTTCAGCTCCTTTTTTCTTATTATAGTCGAAATATCAAATATTGTCAAAAATTATACTGCCATATGGGAGATTTTTCGGGGAAATTCTATAAAGAAAAGGCCCTGCACGCGTGGCACAGGGCTTTCGGGGATTTTTATCAGGAGATCACAAAGATATTGACGCTGTTCTTTTTGAGCTGCGCCCTTAAAACGCCGTCCGTCACGGACAGATCGCCTTCTGCGGGCTCGATGTTGTGCTTCTTGCCCGCCTTGACGTTGATCTCGTTGATGACGGTCACGTCCTCGTCCCAGAGCGTCGTGACGTGCGCCTTGGTGAGTCCCGTAAATCCTTTGAGCTCGGCGATCATCTCCTCGTCGCTGTCGGAGACATTGACGACTTTGAGATAGATCTTGCCGTCCTCGCCGACGGACGCCGCCTGGAAGACACGTTCGTTGACTTTCCAGATATTTTTGAAGAGCACTTCGTGCCATGCCCCATCCTTATGAATGAACGCCGTGAACGTCTTTTTTGTATAGACGAGCTTTAAGATGTTCCCCTCGGGCGAATAGCCGAGGAATTTATCCTTGCCCATCATCTCGCAGACCGTACGCATGAAATCGACCCGCTTGTCGAAGGAGACGTCATACCCCTTGTGGTTCTTGCCGTACTGGCAACAAATCGAAAAACCTGCGCTGTCCATAGTGCCGATATCTCTCACGTCCGAGACGCCGACGCCGCCGATAAAGCTCTGTTCCCCCGAAAGACGGCGGAACGAGATCTCCACTTCGCAATCGGAAAACTTCTCGTCGTCATAGTAGAAGCCGTTGAAGGCCTCGCTCTCCTCGATGATGAGTTCTCCGTTTTCGATATGCCCCCCGAAACAGTTGGGATAGACTTTCCAGCCCCCCATTCCGTCCTTGAAATCATGCTTATAGAGGACCTTTCCCGTCGCGATGTCGCGGACGAGAACTTTGGAGACTGCGCTCGCAGTGCGGTGTCCGCCGATGAGGAGCCCTCCCGCGTTGTCGTCATTGACCTCAGAGACGTCCGTGAGCGTGTATTTCCCCGTGTTCGAGGCAAACATCTGCTGGACATAATAATTGGGGGTGAGCATGACGTCGCGGGCGTTGAACCAAATCATATTCGGCGTCCAGCGGTAATGATAGGTGGAGGCGAAGAGCGGCGCATAGCAGGTCATTTTGACGATGTCGGAATTGCGTTCACAGCCCGTCAGGAAGGCGGCTTCGGCAAGCGCAGATTTCAGATTGTTGTCGCCGTTGAGCCTTCCCCTGCCGTCCGACATCGTGTGCATGGCGTATTCGCCCATAAAGACCTTTGCGCCGCCGCGGTCATAGCAATCGTAGCGCTTTGTATTGTCGATGAACCACTGGTAGGAATTGTAGACGTGCTCGTCGACGATCATGTCGCGATATTTCTCATTGATGATTTTCCACGATTCGTTGGAATCCTGCGGACGGATATCGACGCCCGCGCTCGTCACGATCGTGATATTGAAGAGCTTGAGAAGGTCGGTAAGTCTCCCCTTGTACATATATTGCCGTACGCCGAGAAGGCAGGAGGCGAAGTTGTCGAAGTACTCATACCCCCAGTTCTCGTTGCCGATGCCGATATATTCAAGGTCGAAAGGCGCGGGATGACCCATGTCCGAACGGACCTTTGCCCAGTATGCCTCGTTTTTATCGGAGGAGGCGATGTCGCCCTTTGCAAAATAGATGAGATCGGCGACGTTGTCGATTACCTCACTCTGGAACTGTTCCGTCCCGGGAAGGATGCGCTGATATCCTGTCTTGCGCTGTTCTCCCATACGGATCTGGCAGAGGAGCCCGCAGTGCAGCACGGGAAGGGGCGCCATGCCGAGGTCCTCGCAGAGGCAAAAATACTCATAAAAACCGATCCCGTAGGACTGCATATACCGCCAGACGCTCGGAACTTGCTTTCTGCTCTCCAAGGGTCCCACGGTGTTCCGCCACTTATATTGATAGTCGAATGCGACGTCTCCCTCGACGACACAGCCGCCGGGGAACCTCAAAAAGGAGGGATGGCAATTCTTCATCGCCTCGACGATACGGGGAGAGAGTTTTCCGTTCCTGTACTTCTTGGGATCCCCCCAAACGGTCGCGGGGAGAAGGGAGACATAGTCGATCCCGAGCCTGCCGTTCCCCTCAAGAGTGATGCAGAGCCGCCCCATCGTGTCCTTTTCCGCCACGATCGAGCAGGAGACTTTGATCCAGTCGCCGTCCGTCCCCTCCGGGATCTTGATCTCGCCGACCGAAGTATGCCGCCCGTGGGCGCCGCGGATGAAGATCTTTGCGATCCCCTTGAAGCCGAGACGCTTAATCCACATCGAGAAATGGTACGTCTCGCCCTTTTCGACGGGCATCCCGTAGATGTCATACCCGCCGTTCGTGTAGTAACCGGGATTCTCGAGATGATAAATTCCCCCGATGTCGAGAAGCAGGTAGGAAGGGTTATTCTCGTTCATTCCCCCCTTCGTCGTGATCTTTCTCGGGCCTGCACCGTAGATGTCCCAGTAAAATGCCTTGTTTTTACGCGCCTCTACCCCGCTCTCGCAGTTGTAGTCGTCGTATGTAAAGTATTCGTATTCGAAGGAGTTGTTGATGACCATCTCGGCGTTCAGACCGCCGTCTGCAGACTGGTTGATGTCCTCAAAAAACAGCCCGTAGAGATGCTTGGAGATCTCAACTCCCCTTTTTGCCGCGTCCAAAGTGTAATGAACCATGATCTTCTCCTCGGCAGATCCCCCCTATGCGGATCGCCTGTCTTTTTTGCAATAGGTATTATAGCAGAGAATGTTTGATTCGTCAAGATTTCTGTAAAATATTTTAATTTGAAATTAAATATTATGATTTCACATCCGTTTGAAAATTGTTGACATCTTATGCCTTGCGGTCGCCCATTTGCAGACAGAAAAAAGAAAACGACCTCCGCGAGGAAGCCGCTTTCCGTTGTTTTCGGAGCTTTAGTCGTGGTCCATGACCCAGTAACCGCCCTCGTGCTGAAGAGGCGGGAACGTGGTCCCTTTTTCAAGATAGGTTTTCTCGTTGTCACGGCTGTTGCCGTTCTTGTCGTATGCCTTGTAGTTGCAAGACATCGGCACGATCTCACCGGATCTGAATTTCTCCATAATGTCACCTCCGTAACGATAGCTTGTGCAGATACGGAAGGATTATTCAAACACTCTTTTGAGATTGAGACCCGCCAAAGGAGCGTTACGGGGATATTATTTTTGATACACGAGCTCTACGATCTGCCCGATCGCGGCATTCACATCGTCACCGACGTTGATCTCCACGTCGCAGACCTCGCTGTTGCGGTATTCAAAATCCAGCGACATGATACGCCGCGTCTTGTCGTCGATATCGATATCGCGGGAAATGATACTCTTGATTGCTTCGGCACGATCTCTGCGTGTAAAGACGAGCATACAGCGGCGGCGGTAGAGATTTTTCAGCGTGATCGCCCCGCAGATATCGATCGGGATCACGGCGATATGTCCATTTTCGACGATCGGCGAGATATCCCGCTCCGATGTGCCGAAATGATAGCCGCTGTAGACCGTCGTTTCGATGTAGTTGCCTGCCTTCATCTCTTTGAGGAACTGTGCCTCGCTGATGAAGCGGTACGCCTCTGCGCCCTCCGTCTTACGGCGGGGACGGGTCGTCGACGTGAGCGGCTTCTCAAAGCCGTCAAGCGCCGTGAGCCCGTTTGCGATCTCCGTCTTTGAGGAACCCGAGGGCCCCACAAGGCACAGGACACCCCCGTCCGAGAGCTTCGGGAAGTTCTCGGCAAAGGAATTTCTCACCATTTCGCAGAAATGCAGAAAGTCATCATAGCTGTTGACGGAGAGGAGCCCCGAAAGGCCCGTATTCCACGGTTTACGGAAGAGAACGGGATAGGCCGCCCGTGAGCTCGAGATGTTATGGGCGCCGTCGTCGAGCATGATGTCGAGCGAAATCACGTCCTTTCGCGTGCCCATGATGATGTTCTGGGCGGGGATCTCGGGGAAATCCTTGACGAGACGCTCTGCACGGGCGCTCATGACACGGGCAGGTACCGCCGTAATGAAGAAGACGTCTGCGATCTCGGAGAGCTTTTTGACAAACTCCTGCGCGCCCTCGCTGATCGGCTGTGTGCTGACAAAGTCGGGATCGGAATAGAGCGCGACCCGCTCGTCGCCGTGGCGCTCGCTTCCCCCCCAGCTCTTGATATCTTCGATACGGATGGGTTCTTCGTCGGGATGACGCTCGTTGATGATGGACACCGCATAGGAATTGCACTCGTAGAGCGTATCATCGACATCCAGCCCGACACGGATTCTGTATTTTCTCATAGCTGCCCCCTCTTCCTGTGATAGCTCTATTATAAACCAAAGACAAGCCGTTGTCAAGTGTTGACAAATCACAGAATTTGTGATATAATTATACTTCAGGCAAGAAATTCAAAAAGGGAGATCGCAATCATGTTTACAGAAGCTCTGCAACTGATCAAGGAGTACGACCGCATCATCATTCACCGCCATTCCCATCCCGACGGGGACGCGATCGGCAGCCAGCTCGGACTCTATTATCTCATCAAGGACAATTTCCCCGACAAAGAGGTCTATATGGTCGGCGACGCCGCCGTACGCCTCCCCTTTATCGATGTGGAATTCGACGTGATCGCCGACGAATTCTACCGCGACGCCCTCGCCGTCGTGCTCGACTGCGGCTCCTCCCATCTGATCTGCGATGAGAGGTATAAGACGGCGAAAAAGACCCTCCGATTTGACCATCACATCTATTGCGAGGCCATCTGCGACGTCGACATCGTGGACAGCAGCTATGAAAGCGCCTGCGGGCTCGTGACGATGTTTGCAAAGGCGAGCGGGCTGAAGCTCTCCGTCAACTCGGCGACTTATCTCTATATGGGAATGGTCACGGACAGCGGACGGTTCGTCTTTGACTCCACCACCGCCCGTACCTTTGAGCTCGCCGCCTTCCTCATGTCCCAGCCGATCGATCTCAATACCCTCTATTATAACCTCTACGCCGAGGAATTCGAGGACATCATCGCCGAGGCGGACAATAAACATAAAATAAAGTTCACACCCAATAATGTCGCCTATATCTATACGACGATCGAGGAGCTCCCCGAGCCCACCGACAGCGGCGTGCACGTCACGTCCTCGGGGCTCGTCGGACTCATGCGGGACATCAAAGGCGTCTTTATCTGGGTGAATTTTACGGAGGGAGACGACGGCGTGCACTGCGAGCTCCGCTCCAACCGTTATAATATCAACCCCATCGCCGTCAAATACGGCGGAGGCGGGCATAAGAAGGCCAGCGGCTGCGTCGTGCCCGACCGTGAGACCGCCATGCTCCTTTTGGAGGATCTCAACGCCCTTGCAGGGACGGAGGCTGTATGAACGAACAGATCAAAAAGCAGATTTTAGAGAAGATCGAAAGCTACAAAACGATCATCGTCTCCCGCCATATCCGTCCCGACGGGGACGCGGTCGGCTCGACGAAGGGCTTCACACAGGTGCTCCGCGATACCTATCCCGACAAGGACATCTATCTCACCGACGATGATTTTTCGGACTATCTCGCCTTTTGCGGCGGGGAGGATATCGTCCCCGCAGAGGTCTATCCCGATGCCCTCCTCATCGTCATCGACACGGGGACCCGCAAAAGGATCTCCAACGGCAATTATGCCTTGGCGAAGGAGATCATCAAGATCGACCACCATATCGAAGCTGACCCCTACGGCACCATCAACTGGGTCGAGGATTTCAGATCCTCTGCCTGTGAGATGATCGCAGACTTCTGCCTGACGTTCAAGGACAGGCTCAAGATCTCCCCGCAGGCGGCAACGTTCATCTATATGGGAATGGTCACGGACAGCGGACGTTTCCGCTTTGAGGGCGTCACGGGCGAGACCATGCGGCTCGCGGGGGCACTGCTCGATTATCATATCGACTATGAGACCCTGTTCGCCAATCTCTATACCGAGGAGATCGGGGCGTTTCGGCTCAAATCTTTTGTGTATGACAACATCACGGTCACGAAAAACGGCGTCGCGTATATCTATATGAGCAAGGCCGTGCAGGATAAATTCGGCCTCACGCTCGAGGCGGCAAGTGACGTCGTGGGCGAGCTTTCCAAGATCAGAGGTTCCCTCATCTGGGTCGCCTTTATCGAGAATACCGAGAAAAAACAGATCCGCGTGAGACTTCGTTCCCGTTTCCTCGGGATCAACGACCTCGCGATCAAATACCACGGCGGCGGGCATAATATGGCAGCGGGCGCAACCGTCTTCTCCGAGGAGGAGATGTATGCGCTCATCGAGGACGCCGATAAACTCCTCGGCGAATATAAATCCACACATGAGGGTTGGCTATGAAGATATTATTGACAAACGATGACGGGATCGAGGCTGAGGGGCTGCGGCTCCTCTTTGAATGGGCGAGGACGATCGGCGAGGTCACGATCTTTGCCCCCAAGACACAGCAGAGCGCGAAGAGCCATTCCATCGAGATCCATAAGTCCTATGAGGTCAAAAAGGTCGACATTTTTGAGGGCGCGGAGGCTTACAGCGTCGACTCCACCCCCGCTGATTGCGTCCGTGTCGCCGTGCTCGGCATGAAAAAACAGTTCGATCTCGTGATCTCGGGCATCAACTGCGGCCCCAATTTAGGGGGCGATATCCATTACTCGGGGACCGTCGGCGCGTGCTATGAGGCTGCACTGTCGGGGATCAGGGCGATCGCCTTCTCCGCCGCTTTCAATGACTTCGGCAATGCCGTCAAAAACATTGACAGAGTGTACGGGGAGATCAGAAGATTGAAGATGCTCGATCGGGCGGATATCGTCAATGTGAATTTCCCCGAAGAAGGCGATGAGATTCTGGTCACGAGGATGGGCCCGACCATTTACAGCGACGCGTTTGATTTTCTCCCCGACGGGACGATCCGGCCACGCCTTGTCTGCCTTTACAAGGGCACGCGCGACCTGACCCTCGACACCGACGCCACGATGACGGGGCATATTTCCATGACCCCCCTCCACTGCGATCTCACCGACTCCCTCGCCTACGATATTATTACCAAGAAGCTCGGGTAAGGGGCAAGACTACAGAGCTCCTTCTCTCCGCCCCTCCCGAAAGGTAGGTCATCTCCGCCCCCTCCTAAGGAGGGGGATTAAGGGGGTGGGCAACGATTCTGAATCACCTTATCCTTATTTCCGCCCCCTCCCGCCCCGCGCGCATTCTATTGCACTAAGCGCGGCACGAGCGCCGCCCTTGGTGCGAAGTAGGAGGGGGATTAAGGGGGTGAGCAACGATTCTGAATTCTGTCATCATTTCAAAAAAATGCGTTATACAAGCAATTCAAACCTGACAAACAATGCGCGTGCGCTTCGGAAAAATATGACAAAAGAGGAGCGCAAACTTTGGTATGAGTTTTTCAAATTACTTCCCTATTCCGTTCATCGACAATATGTTATAGGGAATTACATCGTAGATTTTTATTGTGCAAGCGCAAAACTTGTCATTGAATTAGACGGTGCACAACATTATGAGGAGGATGCCGAACGTTACGACGCCGAACGCGATGAATTTTTGAGATCAAAAGGCTTAACCGTGCTTCGGTATTCCAACATTGAGTTAAATCATAATTTCAAAGGCGTTTGTGAAGACATTTTGAACCATATGGAACAGCAAGGCTCCTCCTGAGGAGAATCCTTCGATCGCTAAGCTCCTCAGGAGGACGCCAATAGAACGCGTGACTGAGGTAGGCATAAGGCAAGGCATCATTAGAACTCGTTGCCCACCCCCCTACCCCCCTCCTCGGGAGGGGGCATGGCGCTCCACTCGTTGGGCGGAGCTCGCATTAAGGCTCCTCCTGAGGAGGAGCTGGCACCGAAGGTGACTGAGGTGGGCATAAGGCAGGGCATCATTAGAACTCGTTGCCCACCCCCCTACCCCCCTCCTACTTCGCGCCAAGGGCGGCGCTCGTGCCGCGCTTGGTGCAATAGAATGCGCGCGGGGCGGGAGGGGGCATGAAAGCGGCGGTGCGGGAGCGCATAAAACAACAAAAAACAACCTTCCTTTCGGAAGGTTGTTTTTTGATTTGTAAAAGTCGGGGTGGGCACGAGACTATATAGGAGAGTCGGGTGCCTACACGCACGAGACTTTATGCGTCGTAGCCGGAGAACTCAATCTTTGAAACAGTGACATATCCGTTTTTGTCGTCTGTTTTTGTTGACGTTAAATTCAAGACAAGTTGATAGTAACAATTCGTCCAATCCTCACTGGAAGGAACAGAAACCGTATAAGAGCCATTTGCCGTATAGGTAACTGTTGCCGTATAGGATGCGCTTGCTCCTTTCGCGGTAGGATCGCTCCCGTAAACTTTAAGAGATGCGCTATTTACAGTAACAGAATCTTCAGCTGCAAATGTTATAACGACCTTTGTTACTTTACCCGTAATTGCATTTTTGGAGGAAATGCAACGATCTACACCTGAGCAATTACTGGGTTTACCGCCAAGACGCCAAGGATATTGCTGTCCATTTCCTTGAAGATTCCACGTAACGCCATTTATCGGATTCTTAGTGTCACCATCGCCCGCATAACTATTGTTGTTCGTTCCGTTGGTTTTTTGTGTCGTATCCAAGGTATAAAGTACTTTCGCATCCGGCGCACTTGCGTCTGTTGTGATAACAGTAACCTCTGTGTCTCCAACAACAGCGAAGCTGTACTTGCCCGTAGCAGCATCTGTGGCAGTCAACGGAGCACCGTATGCCGTGACGGTATCAATCTTCTTGCCCTGTCCGGCGGTAACGGTAAATTCAAATGTTGTGCCGTTCTTTACCTTGGAGCCCCCTTCTTCGGTAATACCTGAAACTGTTGCGTCAACGTGTGAGCCGAGGGTAATTGTGGATTCTCCTCGAGTGTTCACCAACAGCTTGACCTCTTCAGTGGTGGAAAGGTTTGTATTACGCGAGAACTCAATGGTGCCATCTGTTCCGGTTGTAGCAGGTGCCCCATTTTCATATTTGTAGCGCGTAATGTAGCCGCTAATGGTCAGAATATCGTGCTGAGCAGGAGCTGCAACATCTTCCTCAAGGTTAATTGAATAGATAAGGATTTCCTTATCACTCTTGCTCTCATCGACCAAGCTGAAGCTCTCGTAATAATTACCCTTTGAACTCTTAAGTGCCGTAGTTTTCGCAACACCTTTTACATAAACGACCTGCGCAGTCCAATTACCATTGGTTGCGCACTCGTCTGCTGCGAGGGCGAGAGCTTGCTCGACGGAAAGAGGTGCGGTCTCCGTACCATACTTGGACGCAACGGAGCCTGCTTTGCGCAAAGTGATCTTGATTTCGGCTGTCGCCGTTCCGCTATCGTCACCCCCCCCGACCGTTACGGTCACGGTGATGGTCACTTCGACAGGCGTATCGGTGTCAGGCAAGGAATCGATCGTGAGCTTGCCGCTCGCAATTGAAACGTGCTCATCTCCACCGTCGTCCCATTCGATCTGCGCGTCGTACTTCTCATAAGTAGGAAGATCATACTCTTCACCTACTGTGTCGAAGGTCGTCTTGGAGAACGCCGCTTCCAAAGCGTCAGCAACTTCTTTTGCCTTATCGTTGTTATCAAGTTGTGCCTGCACCCACTTCGTGAAATAGCACTGGTCACTGCCTGAGCCGTTGTTATAGTAGTATATGGCGGGGGCATTATTGTGCCAATTCATATAACCATAAACGACTACCTCATCACCTGCTTGTAACGGATTCGTTGTCTGCTTTGTGAAGATCGTATCATCCCAGTTGACGCTCGAGAGTGTCAAGGTAACCTCACCACCCTTTTCGTCCGCGATCGTTGCATATTTGATCCCATAGGTATCAGTATTTTGTTTGTTATAGCTGAGTTGACCGGGATCTACAATGTAGCCGTGGATATGGATCTTAACGACTTCTCCATTTTCTTTGTAATACCGGCCTTCTACGTCACCGATCGTGCTTGAAAGTGCAAGCGCCTCTGCGACCGTATAAGGCTTTGTTTCAGAACCGTCATTCGCAACTTGCGGAGCGGGCTCAACGGAGATCTTGATCGTATTATCCGTCTTAACCACATCGCCAACAGTGACCTTGAGCTGCAGGGTGATCTCTGTGGCTTCGGTCGGAAGCGTCGCGGCGATCTTCAATGTGTTCGATGTGATCGACGCATACTCGGTCGTGCCCACAATCGTCCATTCGATCGTTGCGTTGTAAGTGTTCGGCGTGGTGGGAAGAGCATACTCCTCGTTCGCAGTATTGAACTTCGTCTTGCCCAGCGTCTTCAACGCGTCGAGGGTCTCCTGAGCCTTTGTTTCATTAGAAATGCTACCCATGGACACCATGTTGCCGTAATGAGCAACCCACTGATCTACACCCTCTTGATTATTCGGCGTATAGGTACCGTCATCACCCTTGGTTGCGATACGGGAGATATAATTCGGGCTGAGTGAGGTATTGGACGAATAGTTGCCGAGGTAGTAGAGATCGGTCTTGCTCTCATCGGTTGTGTCATTATAAGTGGTCTCCATGACCATGTTGCTGATGCCCTCATTCCACTGCCAGTATTTGTCGGCAGTCTGCGAGTCATTGAGCACAACATTGGTGCCCTTCTCGCCATCGGTACGAGGGACAATTTCAAGATACTTGCCGCTAACAGTGATGGTGTAGCCCTTTCCGTCAACCTTGGTGATGGTGTAAACGGAAGCCTGAGCGGGATCATCCGTCGTACCAAGATAATAACCGCTGAGCGCGTCGAGCGCATAGTAGGTCGCCTTCTTGTTAGCGTTGTACATCGCGAGCTTATAGGTACCCGTCTCAGGAGCCTCGTCGATCGCTTGGAATACCATGTCAGGCGCTTTGAGGACCTTGAAGGTGATTTCGGCGTCGGCGGAGGAGTTATTCAGGGAGATGTGGGCCTTGAGGGTGACGGTCGTGTCGACGTCGGGAAGCTCGGCGACAGTCACGGTCGTGCCGCTCACGGTCACGAAGTCAGCGCCTTCAACGGTCCAGCTGACAGTTGCGCCGAGTGCATCAAATGTGGGGATCGAGAAGTTCCCTGCGGTCTTGACGTCGTCGATCGTGAGTCCTTCGATGGTCTCCTTGACGGTCTTGACGATCTGGTCTTCGGACATGAGCCAGTTGTGGATCTCGAAGAAGCTGTAACCCGTGAAGTCGCCGATCGTGTAGGTGACTTCGATGTCATACCTTCTGTCTTTTGCATCGGGTTTGACGGAGATCTTACCGCCGTCGATCGTGACGGTGGGATCCTTCGGTTCGCCTGCGACCTTGTAGGAGATCTTGACGCCGTCCTTATCGGTGGGCATGGTCACGTCCTTATTGGTGGAAATGAGAGCATCGAAGCTCTTGCTGACCTCGGTCTGGACAGCGGAGACGGCCGCCTTGACCTTTGCGGCGTTGGGCGCGGAGCCCTCTGCATCGACCTTGGCAATATCGCTTGCAAGAACGGGCTGGATCTGGAATTTGTTGTTATGGTTGCCGAGGAGACCCGTGACGTTGATATAGTCGCCGACCTTGAGGTTATCGTACCAAGCGAGGAGCTCGGCGCGCTCTGCCTCAGACCTCTGGATATACTTCGAGAACCAAACGATGATTTCGACGCCGTCGCGCTCGATCCTGAGGAGTTCGGCCGCTGTGTCCTCTCCGTTTTCGGGTTTGGAATCGGGCAGCTGAGAGACTTTCCAGCCGCTGAGGCTGACATAGGTGGATTCGTGCCAGATCGCGGAAGGAACATCGGAGAGAAGGTCGGTATCGAATGCATAGACATAATCTCTCGGGTTGATGGGCGTGGTATCGTCAACAGTGAGCGTACCGCCGCCGTTGTTCTCCCAAAGTCCGCCGAAGTTCTTGGTCGTGTCGCCGCTGAAGGTGATGTGGGCGCCGTCGACGACCTTGCTCATGTCTGCGGAGTTTGACAGCTTGCCCCTGTAAATATAGTAGCCGCTGCAGAAGTCATCATCGATCACATAGCAGGTGACATTGCCGTACTGCTCGCTTGCATCATAGACGTGGACGATATAGCCGCTGAGCGTGAGCGGGTAATCGGTCACGGTATAGATCTTGTTGACAGTCTGTCTATGGTCGAGGGGCGGAGCGACGACGAAGGAATAGGACTTGGTCGTGGTGTCCGTCTTGTCGCCTTTTGTAAAGGAGAACGTCGCATCGAGCGCAACATCGGTGAGGCTGTCAGGCAATGTGACAATGCACTTGTCCTTGGTCTCGTTGAGGGCGAGGTAATCGACGGATCCTTCGGGAACAGCCCAAGCGATCGTAGCCGTCCTGCCCAGATAGGTAAACGACGTATCAAGGTCGAAGTCTGCGCTCACGGTGGACTTCAACTGCGGGAAGACGTAGTTATCGCTAAAGGTGAAGACGCTGAATTCATCGACACGGACGACGAAATCCTTCTTTGCGCTGCCATGAGAGATGGTGAGCGTGACATCGGTCATTTCGTCCTGAAGTGTGACTTTGGCTGTGTACTGCGTGCCGCCGTCCTCGATCGCGATCGCGTCCGTATTGCTGGATTTCCAATCTACCTTGACGGCATCGTTCACGCCGATGTACTTAGGCAGAGAGAAGTCTTCGCTTACGACCGTCTGATCCAACGTGAAGATGTACATCTGAATTGCAGATTTTGCATCTGCACCACCGCACGCCACCGCACCGATGAGGCAGGCGACCATCGCCATGATCATCATCACAATGAGTGTCAGTCTTTTCTTGCTTCTCATTTTTTATCTCCTTTTTATTTTTTGATCGTAATTTTGCTGAAATCGGGCACTGTGAGCTTGCCTGATTTTGCTTCGAACTGGTAGCAACCCGAAATGGAGAGGACGCTCCCCTCTTTGATTGTGTTGTTGTAGGAGTCGGGCACGGTCACCGTGAAAGTGAAGGTGTCCGTCGTCCCCTCTTCGCCGGGCTCGGGCGCCGTGCCTGTGAAGGTGAGCGTCTTGCCGTCGAGGTTTGCAGAGGTCACCGTGACGTTGCCGTAGCAATTGACGGTGACAAAGTTGACAAAGAAATCGTTGGAGGCGTCGAAGATGAGGTAATACCCCTTCTGCGATCTCCATGCCTTATCGTCCTTGCCCACGTTGTCGTTGTCGATGTTGACACCCTTGATCTGCCAGCTGCCATTGTGCTTATCGAGCGTGGCAACGATGTGGTACAAGTCGCCGACCTGCATTCTGCCCGTGGAACTTACATAACCGGCATAGAGCTCAAGCTCGTAAGCCTTGCCCGTCTCCTCGTCGTACTGGGCGACGGTAAGGGTCACTGCGCCGCCGCTGGCCTCGTAACGGTCGCAGACATAGGCGTCGAGCTTGACCTTCATGTTTGATTCGTAATTCTCGGGATGCTCCTTGAGATCCTTGATCGAAAGCGGCCTGATCGCCGTATCGAACAGCGGGTCGTCAAGTTTGGAGAAGAGACGGAGCTCGATGCTGCGGGCGAACTCTTCCGCCTTCTGGAAATAGGAGTAATACGAATTTGTGGCGTCCTCTTTGTTGTAGGAATAGCCGTTTTCGACGAGCTCGACGTTGAGGCACTTGAAATCGTCCGTCTCGGTCTTATACCAGACATAGCAAAGGGAACGCTGGCCGACGGCCACTTTGGGAACGTCGCCGGTTGTCGATTCGAGGACAATGGTCGTCGCGGCCGCAAGGCGTTCGTTGGTGAAGTTGCTTGCCGCCTTCCCCCACTTCTGGACGTCTGCAGTGCTTTCAGGCGTGTCGACGCCCTGATAACGGACGGTGACGCTGCCACCGCCTACGAGGGAGAAGTTGGAAGTGTCGCCGTCGGTCGTTTCGCCGATGAGCTTGGCCTCCTCAATCCCCCCGCCGCCGGCTTCCATGAGCCTTTTGCCCTCATAGAGTTTGGAGAGTTTTAAGGTCTTTGTGATCTTGTCGAAATGCTCGGTATTGTCGGCGATCTTGCTGCCGCACCCCGTGAGGGCACAGCACGCCACGAGCAGACTCATCACAAGAACTGCAATTATTTTTTTCATGTTCTTAAACAATTATTTGCCTCCGCAGGCCTTGTAGGCATCGGAAAGCGCCCTGTCGGGATCTTTCTGTCCCTGTAAGACATATACAACAACGAAATCCATCTGATCGCGTGCGGTAGAGGAGCCGACGAATGCGGGCGAGGTGAACAGACGCTTGTTGAATTCTTCGCCGCTGCCCGCCTTTACGCACTTGGAGATGATGAGGTCGGTACCCGTGAGGGGTTTGCCGTCCTCGTCCTTGCCGTCGACGAAGAGCTGGAAGTCTTCATTGTCATAGACGTCCGTACGCATGGGAGCATAGCCGCTCGCACGGGCAAATTTCGCCTGGAAGTTCACGCTGAGGAGTTCCTTGATGAACTGGAAGGTCATGATCTGCTTCTCTTCGAGGTTCGTGATGTTGTGACCGCCTGCGAGCATGACAAGGGAAGGCCCTTGGCTGATGCACTGGTTGTGCGTCTCATCGACTTGAGGGATGGGAGCAACTTCGGTCGTGAACAACGTGCCGCCGGACTGATTCTTCGCGCCGCCCGTCGAACCGATACAGAAGATAAGACCGCCGTCATTGGGCCCCTTTGTGAACAGGCCGCTCGTATAATTCCCGTAGATCTGCTGGGTGGTGAAATAATGTTTATCAAAATAGCCTTTGATCTCGTTGAGCCATGCCTTCGCCCCATCGTTTTTGAAAAGGAAGTGATGTGCGGGATCGACATCCGTATAGCCGAATTCAAGCTGCTGGGACATCGTGATGAACCAGTTCGCCTCGCTGTCGTAACCGAGAGGCGTGCAGCCCGGCCACTTCGTTTTCGCCTTTTCGCAGATCCTCCAAAGATCCTTCCATGTTTCGGGGGGTTTTGCATTGCCGGCGTCATCCACCTCGCCAAGTTCTTTGAGGGCATTGGGATTATAATACAGCGCCTCGGTGGATTTGACGAACGGCAGGGTGATCAGGGTATCGGCAGTAAAGCCTGCTTCTTCGATCCCCGAATAATTCCGACCGTAGCCCTCTTCAAGATAGCCCGGGATAAAGCTGTCGACGTCCGCCTGGGTAAAGCCGATGCGGTCGACCGTCTTGGTCTGGTTATTCCCTGCGTCGTCGGTATAGGTGTACGTGAAGGAATTGGCGTTCGTGAAGTACTGGCTCATATTGACAACAGTTTTGGAACCAAGGTACTGTGCGACGTGGTCGGCGTAGCAATACGCGACGTCGGGCTGGATATTGGTCTGGAGATCGGAAATTACCTTTTCCTTAAGCTCCTTATAGCCGCCGGGTTTAATGTGTTCAACCTTCCAGCCGGGGTATTTTTCCTGAAAGTTCTCGATCGCCGTATCTGTTACGACGGCGAGATCCTGCCCCTGTGACGAATAGAACACGATGGTATGTTCATAATCCGTAGGGTTCGAGCAGCCGGCAAAGGCGAAACACCCCGATGCAACAATGCATCCTGCCAACGCAACTGTCAAAAGTTTCTTCATGTCGTTCTCCTTATAAGATTTTTATCTCCGACGCGCCGTAATCGCGGCGCGATAGAAACCGAAATTTGTTACGGAATCAACCCTTCGTTCCGCTCTTGGAAACGCCGCGCATGATGTATTTACGGCAGAAGAGGAAGAGGATGAGGAGCGGAAGACTGACCATGCAGACGGCCGCCATCTTCAATGTGTCGAGCGGCTCGGAGGAACCGTATTGACCGCTGTAAATCGTCCAGTTGTCGCCCCAAGGACTTGTCGGCTGCCTTCTGTCGACAAATCCGCCCGAGACCCAGTTGGTGATCATCTGCCAAGGTTCCGTATTGACGAGACGGGGCCAGATGTAGCTATTCCATGTACCGATGAATTTGAGCAAGGTAATGGAAATGAGCGTGGGCGCGGTGAGCGGGATCATGACTTTCAGCAAATACCCCATATCACTCAGCCCGTCTATCTTCGCCGCCTGATACAGAGAGTCAGGTATCTGCATGAAATTGTTCCTGAGCAGATAGATGTAATACACGCTCACGAGGAAGGGAAGAATGAGGACGGTGTAAGTGTCCATCATGTTCAGTTTCGCGACTGTGATATAGTTGGAGACGGTGAAAAGCTCCCCGGGGATCATCATCGTCGCGAGCATGATGGCGAAGAGAAGGTTCTTTCCCTTGAATTTCATACGCGCCAACGCATATGCCGTGATGACGATGACGACAAGGCCCAAAAAGGTCGAGAGGAAGCCGACAACAAGCGTGTTGATAAGGATCTGTCCGAAGGACGCCGCCGACCCCGTCGTCGTTGTCACCTGATGGAAGATCATCCAGTAGTTTTTCCATTGAAAGGAATGCGGAAAGAAGGTCGGGACGGTCTGACGGAACTCGTCCTCCGTCTTGATCGAGGATATGATCATCCAGTAGAAGGGCAAAAATGCAAGGAGGGCGCAGATCGTCAGAAAGATGTAGACAAGAACATTTTTGACGATTTGTTTGGTCTTTTCTCTTTTTTGGACCTTCTCCGCATCGAAACCTTCGTCACCCGCGGAGAGATCCCATTTCCCAACGACAGTATCCGCGGAAACGGAATTTCTATTTCTCGCCATATGCTCTTCCTCCTTACCTGTACGTCGTACGCTTCTTGGTGATCTTGTTGTTGATGAACGTGATGATCATAATAATCACGAAGAGCATCAACGATCCCGCGAACGCATACCCCGTCTGCCCGAGTGAGATGTAGTTGTAAAGATATCCGACCATCGTACCCATATCGTAGTTCAAACCCATCGACGGCCCGAACAGACCGATGATTGCCGAATATTGCTTCATGCCGCCCATGATGCCCGTGACGAGCAAATAACTGATCTGCGGCATGATCATCGGCGCAGTGATCTTCCAGAGCACGGTCCAGCGGCTCGCCCCATCCACCTTCGCGGCGTCATAATACTGCTTATTGATGGACTGCATCGCACTGAACAGGATGAGGATCTTAAAGGGAAGCCCCGACCATACTTCGTAGATGATCGCAACGATGTATTTCGCCCACGGGATTGTCAAGCTCCCGATCTGCCAAGTCGGCGAAAGTCCGCCGACCCAGTTGACGGGTTCGATCCCGAACCATCCGAGCACGATATTCACAAGGCCTACCGTTTCGGCGTTTTCCGCCGTGCCCGTCGGGCTGATGATCTTGAAGAATGTCGCAAACACGGCGCCCATCGCGAGCGCGTTCGTCAGATACGGCAGGAAAAAGATCGTCTGGTAGGCTTTCTGCACCCGTTTGATGGAATTGAGCGCGACACTGATGAGAAGTGCGAGGAGCGTAGATAAAGGCACAGAAATGAACGTGAGGACCAAAGTGTTCACGAGACATTGAACAAAGTCCGCACCGCCTGTGCCTGTATCGCCCGTCCAAACGTGGCCAAAGTTTGCAAAGCCCCATCCGTTAAAGGAGCCCTGCCCCATATTATCAGATGCAACGTAATCCTGCTTGAATGCGCCGATAAACGCCGCAATGATGGGATAGAATGTAAAGATCGCCATCAGAACCAGCGCGGGAGCTACGAAAAGCCAGCCGCTCTGGGATTTCAGCCCGCGGCGGAATTTTTCGCCCTTGCTCAGCTGCGGCCCGTCGTATGCATACACATCCTTAGGTTTCTTCCTGAATACGTCCTTGACCGCCTCGATCTTATCTACAAACCACCCCTTGATCCGTGCCCCGAGGTTGATGAAGTACTGCGTAAACTTGTTGTGTTTCTTCTTGGGCGCTTCGGTCTGAGGTTCGTTTTCGATGATGTCCTTCTCGTCTTCCGTCATTTCAACCTCTCCTTCGTCTCAGCATCGAACAGGAGCATCCCGTCGGGTTTGATTGCGAATTTCAGTTCGGCGGCTTCCTGAGGAAGCTCTATTTGTACATTGCAACGAACGTTCTCTCTCACGGAACTCTCATGCGCCGCCGTAAGCGTCACGGTCTTCCCGTTTTGCTCGGCGCTTTGCACCTTGAGGGTGAGCGTCCCCTCCTCGCTGTACACGAAGGAATCCGACCCGATCCCGACGATGACTTCGCGGTCCTCGAGTTCGGTCTCCCCCACGGCTTCCTCGCCGATAAGGATCTTCCCTCCCTCGATTCTTCCCTTGAAGACATTGAGCGGATCTCTCAGACGGATCTCAGTCTCTGCGTCGAAGAAGAGCATCTTATTGGGTTTGATATTGAATTTGAGCGTCTCGGCATCGGGAGGAAGGACGACGTCGCTGTCGATGATACAACGTACGGTCGGCTTGGTCGAACTCCCATGCACGGAGACGACGGATTTGTCTCTGCCCATGACCTCGATATGGTCGACCGCGAGGGTAAGTTTCCCGTTTGCGTCATAGATGAACCCTTCGGGACGGATGCCGACGTAGATCTCGCGGTCGTCATATTCGGAGCAGGTACTGCCCTGCCCGAAGGGCGCTTCGCAGACGACCTCGTCGCCGATGTAGACCTTTCCGCCCTCGATCCTTCCCTTGAAGATATTGATGGGAGGCGTTCCGAGGAAGTTTGCGACGAACAGGTTGTTGGGGTCATCATAAATATGCTGCGGCGCACCGATCTGCTGGACGATGCCGAGCTTCATGACGACCATCGTGTCGCAGATGCTCATCGCCTCTTCCTGATCGTGGGTGACGAAGACCGTCGTGATCCCCGTCGTACGCTGGATCCGCTTGATCTCCTCACGCGTCTGAAGTCTGAGACGGGCGTCGAGGTTGGAGAGCGGCTCGTCGAGGAGCAGAACGTTGGGCATCTTGACGAGGGCGCGGGCGATCGCGACGCGCTGCTGCTGGCCGCCCGAGAGCTCGTTCGGCTTACGGGTCATGAGATCCTCGATCTGGACGAGCCGTGCGGCATCGAGTGCACGGGCGTTCCCCTCTTCCTTTTTGATGCGCATATTGTCGAGCGGGAAGCGGATGTTCTGC
>CANQLW010000003.1 GCA_947624805.1 uncultured Clostridia bacterium
TAACTATAAAAACGGAACGCAAACGGTCAGCCTTGACGAGCTTTCGTGTTCGGATTATAATTGCCTCGGTGCACCAAAAAGGCGTAAGGGTCGAAGACCCTGCGCCTTTTTGATTTGTAGTAAGGTGACAGGACTTGAGGGGAGACAAGGCGTTTCTTGCGCTCTTCCACGCGCAAGAAACGCCGCAGGTCGGCGGATTCCACCGCCGACTCGACAATTGATAATTGTCGATCGTGCGCCGCGCTCAAGCGGCAAGTCCTGTCATCCGCACCAAGTCAGTATAATCCGAACCGAATACTCGCAATGGGTGAGTGGTTCGGATTTCCTTTTTCTTTACGAGCATAGTTTCGGGCTTGATTGATGCGAAGTTATATGCTATAATATTAGAACGATAAACAGTAATTAAACGAGGGCTATTTAATGCAAGATGAAACGGTAAAATCTTTAATTCCTGTTAAAGAAATAATTTTTGCAAGCATTATCTGCTTAGCTATGACAATAATGGACATAACAACTTTCCCCGCAGTTTTGTTTATAAATATAACCATATCAGATATAACGCCGCAGATTTTTACAATAATGATAAATCAGTGGATAGTCATTTCCATAAGCGGTATCGCAATTAAATTTTTATGTCCGCAACTTTTTAAGCAATTATCATGATGATCGCAACCGCGATCAGCCCGTAATCATTAAACCAGCTCATAAGCCGCCGAATTAAAATTTATTTCTCTGATTTTTTCCAAAACAAACGAAAAACTGCCGCCGTTGCTTTTACCGTCCGATTCAATGATGATATAAATTATTTTATTGCCTGTAAAAGTCTCGGTTTTACTATCAACAGAGCCGTCCGTTGCAATTTCAAATAAGTTCAGTTTTTCATCATTATAATCATAATAAACTTTTATATTGCCTTCCCGAAGCGTCGCGTCATAAGTGATAAAAACCTCGTCTGCGCGATTGTTTTGCAATTTTATTACATATGTTCCGCTAAAACTTTCAAAGGAAACCGACGCTTGATTTGAGGTATTTTCCCTTACCATCAGCATTGCGCTATAATGGCTCACATATTTATTTCCGCAAGCAGATATTGTAAAACACAATACCAATGTTACCGTTGTAAAGATCACGCTTGCAAATTTTTTCATAATACACTTCTCCGCTGAATTATCGTTTATTCTGATATCAATATACCATAAACACAGGACAAAATCAAGCGCGGGCGGGGCAAAAAGCGAATGATACCTTTGCGGACGCTTGGGCTTTGGGAATCCCTTCAGGCGGCAAGGCCTGCCTTGCACAAATGGAGGTCGGCCGATGCCTATTGATCGGAATCTGAAGGTATCGTTGGATCAGTTTGCCGTTTTTTCTCAAATTTCAGCAAAAATAATTTTTCTTCACACAGAGATACCGCCAGATGCACTACCATGCCGAAGCCGAACATCAAAATGATCGTGTCCATCGTAAAAGTCAGCGTATTCGTTAAATAGAGGACAAAAAATATTCCATAATAAACGATATTGATTATCAGGGAATTGACCGCATTATAAATTGTTTTGCCTAAGCCGATAAAGATGTTATCGATGATCGCACAACCCGCATAGGCGATATAAAACGGAGCGAGTTTTATACAGATCAAAAATATTTCATTTGCATTCGACAGTCCTTCGGCGTATTTGAAAAACGGTGTCCAAAGGGGAACGGTAACCGCCCAGACAACAATGATGCAAACTGCGATAAAATAGTAATTAAATTGCTTCAATTGCAAATATCCGTCTTTGCAATCGCGCTTGATCACCTCGCTCAATGCGGTAACCGGTATCAGCAGCCAACCCCATATAAAATTGTTCGCTATCCAGTAGTTTCCCTGCTCGGAAACCATATTTACCATTTTACAAATCATGATCGCGTAGATAAAGTTATCTATGAATTGTTGTAAACCCGAAAAAACACCGATCCTGCTCCATTCTTTCAGGACGGCCAGATCACTTCTGTGGAACCAACAAAATTTAACGCATTTCTGGAAATAGAGCAACAAAAATCCGGAGACCGACAGAATGGCGTTCACGATGATATTTGAAATGGCGATCCCGTATATACCGAAATTGGGTATAAACAGAAAGTCTGCGATCAAAGACAGCGCCGTCTGTACCGCCAAAAATATGTAAACGTTTTTATCTTTGCCGACGACAACGAAAACGACATTGATAAAACTGACGAGTATGCCGACCATAAACGCGATCGTTTCAAGTTGCAAATATGTATTTGCGGTAGCAATGTCGATTTCATTCGGGTTCATTGCCTTCAGTAAGACATTTCCGTAAATCAATACGCCGATTGAAAACAAAGCATAGAGAATAAAGGTCAAAAAGCCCGTTTTGAATGTATGTTTTGCAAAATTTTCACTGTCATTTTTGAAAATTTTATTGAGTACGGAATAAAGCGGAACGATTAAAAATGCTTGCAGCGTTTCATTGATCAAATCGAACCATTCCATTTGTCCGATGATATCGAACGCCGCACTTGGATTGTTGGATGAGATAATAAAAGTTTTAACGGTCTGATAAATCGCGGGAATCAGCGCCAGTGCACACAGAGCCGCAAACAATCGCTAATTGAAACTTTTGAGTTGCTTAAAACGTTCTTTCATATCTGCTCCTTTGGGCCAAACAAATTGCACATTGGAATTATAGCACAAACCGTGATTTTGTCAAACAAAACTTTATTTCTGACGCAACATCCCTGTTCCCCATAGCTACTTTGATAAATAAATTGATGAAAATATATGAAGTACTTGAAAAGGACGGGTGTTTATGATATGATATGGGACAGACGAAGCGTAGGGGACTTCCGGAAAGAACGTCATATTCTTTCGGCGGCTCACCGAAAACTTTGTCATTCCCGTGTCGGAAAAAACCGTAAGAGGAGATTGTAATGAAGAGGATCGATAGGGAAAGAGATCGGATCGAAGAAGAGGCGATCGCATATCTGAGAAGCACGCTGTATGACGGGCGTCCCGACGATTGTCCCAAATTTTTGCATTTCTCGATCACCGCGCGCGACAAGAGGCGGTGGCCGAAAGAATACCAAAAGGGGATATCGTGTTTCAAGGCGCTGTTTGCAACGGGAGAGGAGGGGCATCGGCTTGCCCTCTGGAATATGCTCGTAAATTACTGTGCACCCGACGCGACGTTCTGCAAGAGGGATTTTTCCGATGAAGAATATACCTTCCTCCAAACGGCCATGAAGGCGGACTGGGCGCCGATCGAGGCAAATGTCAACAGGCCGATCGTAACAGAGCGTCTCCTTCTGCGGCCGATCGAACGGGAAGATCAAAAGATCCTTGCCGAACATTTCAAAAATGACGGCGATTTTGTCCTCTTCACGGGGTCTGAACCCACAAATAAAAATTTACGGGAGTTCACGATCCCTTTGAGACGGTACACCTATTTTGCGATCGAGCGGAGGGCCGATAAAAAACTGCTCGGCTACATCGGTTTGAGCATCAAATGGGAGTCCGCTACGGGTCTGATCGAATACTATCTCTTCAAAGAGGAGCGGAGAAAGGGATATTGCAAGGAGGCAGTCGGGGCGCTCACCAAAGTTACCCTGAAGGGCAAACTTTATATGCCCGTTGAGACGGTGCAATTCGGCGTCTACGGGAAAAAGGTCATCCGTCTGAACGCGATTCGCGCCCGTATTTCGTCGGACAACACGGCGTCGCAGAGGACGGTGGAGAGCTGCGGATTCGTCCACGAGGCGACCATACATCAGACGCTGCATAAGGGCTCTGCGGGCTGGACGGATGAGGAAATTTATTACCTGACAAGCGAGATGTGAAAGGGACGGAAAGAGCATTCGCATGATCGGATGTCTTTACGGAGGGAAAGAATATGGAAATGACGCAACAGGAATATTGGGCAAATATTGTAGGCATCATGGCGGGGGATCCCGATTCGATCACCGAGTTTGGGTGTCTCTATGAGGCGGGCGGCTCCATCGATACGGGGGCTAAGGTGGTCCCCATCGAACAAAATCTTCCCAAGGCCGCCGATTATTACAGAAAGGCGGCGGAAATGGGCGGCGACAGGGCTGCCTACCTCCTCGGAAGATGCTATATGAAGGGCATCGGCGTCGAGAAGGATGCCGCAAAGGGGGCCGAGTACTATCGGCAGGCCGTTTCCCTCGGATATCATACCGCGCTCTACGCACTCGGACTCTGCTATGAGCAAGGGGACGGCGTCGGACAGGATCTTTGCAAGGCGGCGGAGTACTATCGGCAAGCCGCCGCGCATGATGTGCCCGAGGCGCTCCGTGCGTATGCGCTCTGCTTGGAGCAGGGCATCGGCGTCAAACAAGATCTCCTTCAGGCGTGGCGCTATCTCCGTCTTGCCGAGAAGAGCGGCGTTCATGACGCCGAGGCGGCGGAGCGGATCGCGGCCGAGGCGGAGAAGGCGGAGATCGCCGAACTGCTCTATGAGATTGCCGTCGCCGCGCGCGACAGGGAGACTTTTCTCAAATTCTGCGGGAAGGCCGCATCGCTCGGGTTCATGACCGCACAGCGTGACCTTGCAGACAGCTATGCTAAAGATACGACGTGCTCCCCCGAACAGTGCGAGGAGACGGTCAGGCTCTACCGCGCCGCGGCCGCGCAGGGCGACGCCCATTCCCTGTTTCGCCTCGGCTGTTATACCCGTAACGGGGAGATGGGGGTCGAAAAAAACGAGGAAGAGGGGATTGGCATGATCTTCCGTGCGGCAGAGGCGGGGGATCAGGAGGCATACGATCTCTCCCTCGAGATCCGTGAAGAACAGGACGAAGCGAGCAGACAGCTCCACCTCGCCGACATCCTTCTGCCCTATACGAGAGACGACATCCTGTCCATGGACCGTATCGTCATCAAGGACAACGGCCTCGTAACGGCGCTTCAGGTGAGCAGCGGGACGAGGGGACTCGGCGGATCGAACAATTCTCCCTATACGTCGGACGGCGTGACCGTTTATCCGCTCGCGGAGCTCGAGGGAAAACCGCCCCTTGAATGCTTCGGGATCTCCGTCCGTGCGGTGGTGGGCTGTGTCATCTATGCAGTCGTCGGCGGCAGGGCGTGCGCCCGCCGCGCGGAGCTCGGGTTTGGTGGCGCCTATGAGATCGGTTACGATACGGAGCTGCGCTACTCGCTCGTCGGTATCTACGGCGATTGACGGTTTTTGCCCATCTATTCAATGAATTCGATATTCTATGAGTCTAATTCACAAAAACAGAAATTATTTTTCAAAAACTATTGCAAAATAAAATTTTTTGATGTATAATGATGTTTCCATGAAAGAAATAAGAGGGGAAACATTATGATCACAGTCAATTTCAACAACCAACAGCTGTCAGTCGTCCCGGGGACGAGAGTCCTCGAACTCGTCGAAAAAAAGGACAGGAAGAATCTGGTCGTGTGTCAGGTGGGCGCACAGGTCAAGGAACTCAACTACATCCTGTCCGAGAAAAACGATGGGATGACCATCCGCCTTTTGAACCTGAGCAACGCCGAGGCGGGCAGGGCATACAGCGCGAGCCTCCGCTACATCGTCGCAATGGCGTTTTACAGGATCTATCCCGACGTCAAGATCAGATTTTCGTACAATATCGCCCGTTCGATCTCCTGTCAGGCCGTCACCAAGAGTTTTAATATGTCGAGAGCGGTCGATGCGATCTCTGCCGAGGTCAAGCGGATCATCGAAGAAGACCTTCCCATCGAGCGCGTGACGGTCACGATCGAGGAGGCGACGGAGATCTACAAGAGATTCCATCTCGACGACAAGATCGATATTCTCAAATACCGTCCCGAAAACACGGTGCATCTGTATAAGTGCGGCGATTACTATAACTATCTCCACAATTACATGGTGCCCTCCACGGGATGTGTGCGCAATTATACGATCACGCCGTACAGCCCCGGCATCATCATCCAATATCCCCGTCACGATCTCGACACCAACATCCCCGAGTTCGAAGAGGAGGCGACCTACTGTAAGACCTTGCAGAGGGCATACGACTGGGCGGTGAAGACGAAGACGCAGACCGTCACGGACATCAACCGTAAGATCGACCGCGGCGAGGTCCTTGAGTTCGTGCAGATGTGCGAGGCGCATCACAACAAACAGCTTGCAGAGCTCGGCGACCTCATCGAGGACGAGATCGACGACGTCAGGCTCGTCGCGATCGCGGGGCCCAGCTCGAGCGGGAAGACGACCTTCTGCAACCGTCTCAGGATCGAGCTCCTCTCGCGGGGGATCAATCCCGTCACCATCTCCTTGGATGATTATTACTTCGAAAAGAAAAAGATCTGCGAAATGCAGGGCAAACCCGTCGAAAAGCTCGATCTCGAGCACATCGACTGCCTCGACATCGAACAGTTCAACAAGGACCTCTTCGACCTCATCAACGGGGAGGAAGTCACCCTGCCGCGCTTCAATTTCAAGACGGACAGACGGGAAGAGGGGAAGACGATCAGGGTCGAACAGAATGTTCCCATCATCATCGAGGGGATCCATGCCCTGAACGAAAAGCTGACGAAATCCATCCCGAAACATCAGAAATTCAAGATCTATATCGCCCCGCACGCACAGATGAACATCGACAACCACTCGCCGCTGTCCATCACGAACGCGCGGCTCATCCGCAGGATCGTTCGCGACATGAAGTTCAGGAACTGTCCCGCGGCGGCGACGATCGATATGTGGCAATCTGTGCGGAACGGCGAATTCCGCTGGATCTATCCCAATCAGGAGAATGCCGATTATGTCTTCAATTCCAGCCTCGGGTATGAGCTCTGCGTGCTGAAAAAACAGGCCATGGAGGCCCTGACGCAGATTACCCCGCAGGATCCGCAGTATCTCGTCGCAAACAGACTCATCAAGACGCTGAAATATTTCCGCCAGATCGACGACGATTCCATCATCCCGTGCAACTCCCTGTTAAGAGAGTTCATCGGCGGAAGCTGCTTTAACGTTTGATTTTGAAAAAGAGAGGGAAACGAACAAGTTTTCCCTCTTTTTCTATGGATCGCACGCGGCGGGGTGTTCAGTTTTTTCATTCACCCGATCGCACATTCAATTTAATGTAGAGTGATTGCAAGCGCCGTCCCGTATATGATATGATACGATCGCAACAGGAGAGAAAACGGGAGATAACAAGTATGGGAAAGAAAAAGATCCTCACAGCTCTGACAGCAGCCGCTGCTGTACTCTGCCTCGTCCTCGGCATTTTGTTTGCATGGGGCGCAAAGCTCTTTGTGCACGCGGAACCTGCCGTAAACAGCGACATGACGCTGCGCCTTGAAGCGCTCGGCGAAGACAGCGAGTATCTGAAAAACGGCTATCTCGAGCGCTACGGCGTCCCGATAGAGAAGTTTACCTATAAAAACAACGGCGGTGCAGAGAACGGTGCGCCGCTTTCCTATGCCTTTGACAGAAATTTCGGCTCCGTCTGGCGTTCCCTCACCCAAACCAAGGAGAACGACCCCGAGACGGTCAATTATGTCGAGGTGGAATTCAAAACGCCCACGCGCATTGACCGTATCGTCTATCAGGCGGACAGCAGCTGGTACGACCGCGGCTATTTCAACACGCTCACCCTGTCCTATACGACTACGCAGGGCGAGACGAAATTGCAGCCCCTCGTCTCGAAGCAGACGGACAGCATCGTCCTGCTGACCCTCGGGGAGAGCGTGACCGCGAAGAAGATCAAACTCGAATGGACAAAAGTGCCCACCAACCACAGGACGGTGGCGGCGGCGAGCGAGATCATATTCCTGCAACCGCACAGCGCAGACGTCGAGGCGATCCAGAATATGTTTACCGACTACGCCCAGCTGCACCTCGACGAGACGAAGATCAGGAGCAAGGCCGATGTCGCGGCGTTGCGCGAGAAAGTCAAGGATTATGCCTCTTATGACGGCGAGCTGAACTATCTTCTGACGCGGGCGGAGCAAGTTCTCGACAAGACGGTCTATTTCGAGGCCCGCCGCGAGATGAGTACGGATCCGAAGGCTGCGAACGTCATCACGCAGCACGGCGATGTGGCGGGGTATGCCCGCGGCGAGCTCAAATTTGCATGGTTTGGGACGAACAGACAGGCGACGGGTGTGAGCGTCTCGCCCGATGACGAACTCGTCGTCTATGTCACGGGCGAAGAGGGGGATCCGCTTCCGAGCATCGTCACGACACAGCACTGGGGCAGCTGGAAGAGCTGGCGGAGCGGGGAATATAAACTCCGCCTCGGGAAGAACGTCATCAAGCCCAACAGCTATTTGCAGGAGGGCTATACGACCAATACGGGAGATTCGCTCCCTGCGGGCGGGCCCGTGTACATCGTCAATCCCTATGAGAGCGGGAAACAGTCTTCCAAGGTCAAGGTCTACCTCGAGGGCGGCGATCTTTTCCCCATTTACCGTGAAGACGGCGACGAAAATTCCTACAAAAAGATCCTTGCCGACTATGCCGATACGGTTCGCCGCGACAGGGAAGACAACGCGGAGTCCAAGGCATACAAAGTCGTGGACGTGACGGAGATCGTCAGCGATCACATCATCATCACCGTGACGGCGACGAGGGCGGACGCGCTCTATAACGGCGAAAGTTACAGCCCCCTTCAGGCGACGAAAAACTGGGATACCTATGTCGAACAGCTCCTCAAATACGACGGCGTTGTCTTTGAGAACACAAAAGAGGCGGAGGAGGCCGTCGGCGGCAGATACGACAAGCGTTGCGAATGGCTCAACTGCAACATCCGTCTCGCCCAGCCCTACGGCGCGGCGTATGCCCATATCGAGCACGTCGGCATTCAGGTGAGCTGGGAAGCGACGGCGATCACGGGCGGCCCGGGGTTCGGCTGGGGGTACACGCACGAGCTCGGGCATATGCTGGACATCGGCGAGCGTACCGTCTCGGAGTGCTCCAACAATATGATCTCCAAGTTCCACGAGACGGTGATCGAGAGGACGGCGACCCGCGGCGACTTTGAAAAGACAACGGCCGCGCTTGCCCCCGATGCGCATATGGATTCCTATTGGAACACCAACCGCGGGAATTTCATCTTCTGGTGGCTCATCGAGAGCTATTACCCGGGGTTCTGGGCACGGCTCGACAACAGATACCGCTATGAGGACGTCTATCAAGATATCTATGAGGGGCTCTCGGACGAGGAAAAGAAGTCTCTCGGCACGATGAATGCGACGGAGAAGCAGGTCTATCTCTCCTCGCTCGTCACGGGGGACGATCTTTCGTACTATTTCGAACGCTGGGGATATAACCTCGGCACGAAGGATTTCATCTTCGAAGCGGACGGCGAAAATACCTCCGAGGCATTCAAAAAGGCGATGCAGGTCGCAAAGGAGAAGCATCGCATTTCCGAGGAAAACAAGCCGAAACTCTGGTATCTTGACGCCGCCCAGTGGCTGATCCGCTATTACGGCAAGAGCGAGCTCTACACGGGAGCGGAGACGCCCACGGTGGACGCCGTGACCAAGAGCGCGAACGGGTACAATCTCATCATCAGCGGGGAAGGCTTCGGCAGAGAGGAACACCTCGGCTACGAAGTCCTCGAGGGCTCGGGGACGGACTGGAAGGTCATCGGCTTCACCTACGACAGGATGTTCCTCGACACAAATACCTATGAAACGGGCTATGCGCCCACCTACAAAGTCGTTGCATACGACCGTGCCCTGCAAACATCTGCGGAGAGCGCGCCGAAGCAGTACGCACGGGCGACGGCAGACGAGGGCGTTTGCAGGATCGGGACAGATTATTTCGCATCGCTCTATGAGGCGGTCGCCGCGGCAAAGGGCGGACAGACGATCGTCCTGCTCAAAGATACCTATGAGACGGGCATCCTCATCGACAAAGAGATCACGATCACGGCGGAGAAGGCCGTCACGGTCACCAAGGGCGGCCCGCAGTCCATCTTCATCGTCGAAAAGCGGGACGACGAGGAGAACAACATCCACAGAGACGGGAAACTCACCCTCACGGGCAGCGCTTCGGCGCTCATTACGCTCGACGGCGGAGGGATCGAGACGACGGAATCGCTCATCTCCCTCACGGGCGGAACACTGACGCTCACCCATTGCGTGCTCCGCAACAATATCCTCAAGCGCAGCGGAAGTAGTTATACGGGCGGGGCACTCCGCATCAACGGCGGGATCGTCCGTGTTACCGATTGTAAATTTGAGCAGAACTCCGCGCGGCTGGGCGGCAGCGTCTCTGTCGTGAACACGGGAGAAGGGGATGTTCTCTTCGATGGGTGTGAATTTGTCGGGGACGTCGCCCTCGAGGGAGGCAGCGTCTACAACAGGGGCACGCTCACCTTCTCCAAGTGCACCTTCCGTGACGATGTCGCGGAGACGTACGGCGGGGCAATCGCAAATATGTCGGGCGGCGTCATGACCGCGGAGAGCTGTACGTTCACGGCAAACAAGGCACAAAACGGCGGGGCGATCTTCTCGGACGGAAATGTCACCCTCTACGGCGGCAGTTTTACGGGCAATGAGGCGACAGAAGAGGGGGCGGCGGTCCTGTATCGCCGTTCCACAAATGGCGGGAGATTTTTCTACGCCTATTGCGAGAAGGAGACGGATAAGACCCCCGTCTTCAGCGGAAATATCTGTAAAGAGGGGGCGGCAGTTTACTTGAACGGCGTCATCTCGGCGTTCACGGCGGACATCAGGGACAATCGGACCCGCTACGCCCTCTGCTTGGGCGGTGTTTCCGCCGTGCTCAGCGGAGGGGTGTACGGCGGGGACATCTTCAAAGAGGCGGAATTGCCGCTCAGCGTACAGGGCGCCCTGCCCGAAGCGGACGGAGAAGTCTGTATCTATACCGATACGGAGGTGACGAGCCTGCTACTCCTTACCTTCGACAAGGAGATTCCCGAGGAATATTCCGCCACCCTGAAGGCGGACCGCGGCCTCGTTGTGCGGGGAGAGGATCCGAAGACGCTCTGGATCAACATGGATTCGTATGTCGTGCAATTCCGCGCAAACGGCGAGGATGTGGAGCGCCATTATCTGCAGGGGCAGGTCATCACCCTTCCCTCGGAGAGCGGCGACGAACTGACTTATGTCAAGAACTGGACGAGAGAGGACGACAGTGAAGTCTTTGCGTTCGGGGAGAGCGTCACGGTCGATCGCGATATGGTATTCCTCGGCGAGACGGCGCAAAAGAGCAAGATCGAGTTCAGATTTACCGCCGAAACGGAAGTGGAGGACGTCGCTCTGTACCTCATCCCCGGTGAGAGCTATTTCATGCCCCGTTACGATCTCGAGAAATATGTGCTTTCTGGCTGGGAGTGCGGCGAGGCGTTCTATCTGCCGTACGATTCTGCGGAGGCGGGGGAGAGCGATCTCGTCTACACGTCGCGGCTCATCCCCAAACTTGCCGTTCATTACGCCGTTCCCACCGACAGCGGGGATCGGGTCTACGCGACGCGCTATTATGCATACGGGACCAAACCCGCCTCTGTCGCCTGCAAGGACGAGACGCTCGTCCCCCAAGACGGGTATATCAACGGATTCAGACTCAGGAACGCGGACGGGTCGCTTTCCGACTACATCAATTTTGATACCTATACGGTCATCAACGATAACATCACGCTGGTCGCAGACGTCGTGGAGCTCTCCGTCTATATCATGTATTCCTTCTCGGAAGGGACAAATATCTTCGACGATACGGTCGTTACAGAGCAGGTGCCCGCGGGCGGCAAATACACCGTCACCTATCGCACGGTCCCCACGGGGTATCATGCCATCTCGGCAAAGATCAGCATCAACCACGATGTCTATCAAGTAAGTGCAGAGAAAGGATTCGAGATCGAACTCAACGGTGTATATTTTGTGATCATCGACGTCGAGCTCGAGAAGAACAACTATAACGTCAATTATGAGTATAACGGGAACTACTTCAAGACGGTGACGATGGAGTACGGCAGCACGCTCAGATTCGAGGATCCCTCCGATACCCTTCTCAAGGAAGCGCTCGGCGACAAGAAGTATTCCTTCATGAGCTATCAGCTCACCACCGTCGACCCCATGGCGGATCCCGAGTCGCCCGAGAGGACGCAGCAGATCGACATGACGCTCGGGTCGGAACTTACGATCACGGAGGAAGTCACGGTCAATATCCTCGTCTATATCGAGGAGGAAGCGTCTGCGCCCGAGGCGGAACCCGATCCCGACGTCACCGATGAACTGCCCCGTCTTCGTGCAGAGTACAAACAACAGGCGGATGCTCTCGCCTCGGCGCTCGTACGGAGAGTGAGTGCAAACGATTTCAAACTCACCGCCGAGCAACAGGCCGAGTACGTCACAAAGATCCGTCTCGCATTGCAGGAGGCGGTATCTGCCATCGACGGGAAGACGACCGCCGCGGAGATGGATGAGATCATCGCCGCCCTTCAGGAAGATCTCGAAGCGATCGAAGAGGAGGCGTCCCGTATCGCGGGGGTGGAGATCCGCCTGCTCGTCAGCGGCATCACGGCGAAGACAAAGACATACGACGGAACGGACAGCGCGGAACTTGACCTCTCGGGCGTTGTATTCATCGACAAGGAGACGAATCTTGTCATCTCTGCCCAGCGGGCGGCGGAGTTCGTCCTTACGGCAGAGGGGAGATACGACAGCCCGAACGCGGGGAGCAGAACGATCCTTGTCACCCTCTCGCTCGAGAATGCCGACGGCTTCGTGCTCGACGCAACGCAGATCGTGATTGAATCGGAGATCTTCAGGGCGCGTCTCACCGTCTCGGTGGATCGGGAGGGGAAACCTGTCTTCGACGGGTTCGTCAACGGCGAAACCGAGCAAGTTCTCTCGGGCGAATTCCATGTCGGCTATGAGGAGAAAGCAGACGGCACGCGCACCGCTCACCCGAGCGGGTTCTCGAGCGAGAACTACGACATCGTCTACCTCGATGTCGTGTTCGAAGCCGCGCCGAAGGCAAGTAAGCTCGAGCTCATCCTCGGGATCACGATCCCCGCCGCCGTACTGGTCGCCGCCGCAGCCGTCGCAGCCGTGATACTGCGCAAAAAGAAATTGTAACATTCCCTTTGACAGGACAGCGGGCCCGCTGCAACGCACGGTCGGGTCCGTTTTTTCGGAAGAAATAAAAATTCCCTTGACAAACTTTCTCGAAAAGATTACAATATACGCATATTGCGGAGGAAGCTCCGCGGGAGCGACGGACATGGAAGAGGACATCATCAGCGTAATCGGAAAAGCGGAGCAGCGCGCCGCCGACATCAAGGAAAAAGCGAAGGAGCAAGCGCTCGGAATCGTTACGGAAGCGGAGAAGCGGTCCATGGAGATCGCAAAGGCCGCCGAAGAGGAATGCGCCGCGCTTCGCGACAAGATCGTGCGGGAGGCATCGGCCGAGGCTCAGGCCGCTTACGACCGCGCGCTTTCCGAACGCCGCGCCTCTGCCAAAGCCTATGCGGATGATCTTCTGCAACACGTCGAACCGCAGGTCGCCGCAATCGTCGGGAGGATCGTGAAGTGATCGTAAAGATGCGAAAACTTCATTTGGCGGCACTCTCCTATGACCGCGACGGCATTCTGGACGCCCTTGAGAGGACGCACGCCGTCGAAGTCAAGGAGTACGCCGATACAGAGGGGACTGCGCCGCTCAAATCGGACGCCGAGGATCTCTCCTCCTACCTTGCGTCGCTCGAGACGGCGCTCGGGACGCTTTTATCGTATGCCGAGCTCGCCGCGCAGGCGGATAAGACCGCAGCGCCCGTCAAGGACGGTTTTTCGGTGAGCTATTCGGAGTTCATGGCGGCAAAGGAGTACCGTCCTCGGGCAGATCTTCTCGTCGAACGGACGGCAGCCCTGACAGAGGAGAAACTCTCTGCCGCATCGGAGGAGATACGCCTCACCCGCGCGATTGCCGCGGCAAAGCCGTATGCTCCCGCCAAGCGACCCTTTGATCATTATTGCGACGGGAAAAGCGTCGCCGTGCGCTTCGGCTATGTCCCGTCTTCGGCATGGGAGAACCTGAAACAGCGTCTCGGTGAGCTGCCTCTTGCGGCATATGAGGAGACGGCGACGGAGGACGGCGTCCTCTTGACCGCTCTCTGCCATAAGAGCGTTGCGGATGAGCTTGAAAGCGTTCTTTCCGCAAACAATTTCTCGCCCTGTCCCTATACGGGGGCGCAGACGGGCGGCGGCCTTCTGGCGGAGCTCAACGCACAGCTCTCCGCCGTGCAAAGCAGGATGCAGAGCATCGAAAAAGAATTGACGGAGCTCTCGTCCGAGGTCCGCTCTCTCAAAATTTATTGCGATTATGTGGGATTCCGCCTCGAGAAGGCGAAAGCGTCCGAAAAGATGAGGACGACCGAGCACGCTTTCTTTTTGGAGGCGTTCGTGCCCGCGGACGAAGAGGAAAACGTCAGGGCGGCGCTCGATGGGAGAGAACTCCCCGTCTTCTACGAATTTTCAGATCCCGCCGAGGACGAATTTGTCCCCACGCTTGCAAAGAATAACAAGGTCGTCGAGAATTTCGAACTCATCACCAATATGTATTCCCCGCCGAGCGCACGGGAATTTGACCCCAACACGGTCATGTCCTTCTTTTACAGCCTCTTTTTGGGCTTCATCATGGCGGACATCGGCTATGGGCTCATGATGCTCATCGGCGGCGGGATTATCTATTTCAAATCGCGGAAGGGGGGACTGAAATCCCTCTCGGGCGTCTTTTCCTTCTGCGGCATCTTTACGATCGTCTGGGGATTTTTATTCAACTCTCTCTTCGGCATCCCCATTTTGCCGTACACCGTCATGCCCGACCCGCAGACGAGGATGTATCAGGTCATGGGCATCGGGCTTCCCGCCGTGCTCGTCGTCTCGCTCATGCTCGGCGTCATCCAGCTTATGGCGGGGTATCTGTGCAAGGCTGTGCAGTCGTGGCGGCGGGGGAGTATCTGGGACGGCATCTTCGACGGCGTCGTCTGGGCAGTCTTCTCCCTCGGCGTTGAGTTTGCCCTCTTGGGGCTCGTCGAGGACTTCGGCATTCCCTTTATGACGACGGCGGGCGGCATCATCGCAGGCGTCTCGCTCCTCGTTGCCGTCTGTACGGCGGGCAGAAAGCAGAAATTCTTGGGCAAGATCACCAAGGGCTTCGGCTCGCTCTATGGGCTCATCAGCTACTTTTCGGATGTGCTCAGCTATCTCCGCCTCTACGCGCTCATGCTCACGGGGGCGATCATCGCACAAGTCGTCTCGCAGTATGCGATCCAGATGCTCACATCGGGCTCTTTCCTCGTAGCCGTAGGGGCGATCCTCATGGTCGTAGGGCACATCTTTAACCTCGCCATCGGGCTCCTCGGGGCATACATCCACACTGCGAGATTGCAGTATATTGAATTCTTTGGAAAATTCTACGAGGGAGACGGGGAGCTCTTTGTCCCGCTCGGCTCGGAGAAGAAACATATTTATCTGGAAAACGCGGCTTAAAAGCCGAATATATCGGAGGTTTGTTACTATGTTCTCAACAGGGTTTGTCATTGCCGTCATCGGGATCGCGCTCTGCGTGCTTCTGTGCGGCGTGGGATCCGCGATCGGGCTTTACAAGACGTCGAGCGCGGCGGCAGGGGTCGCAGGCGAGGACCCCAAGAAGTTCAACGGCATTCTCACCATGCTGATGCTGCTTCCCGCAACCCAAGGTCTGTACGGATTCGTCATCGCCATCATGGCATCCAATGAGCTCGGCGCTATCCTTGCCGCAGAAGTTGCGACGACGGCGCAGGGCTGGGCGATCTTCGGCGCCTGCCTTCCCATGGCGCTCACCGGCTTTGTCTCGGCGTTCTTTCAGGGCAAGGCTGCCGTCAACGGCATCTATGCAGCGGGCAAACAGAGCAATATCGGCTTCAAGATCGTAATGGGCCCCGCAATGATCGAGCTTTACTCCCTTCTCGGGCTCGTCATCTCGATCATGGTCCTCATGGCTGTTTAAGAAAATGGGAAAGGAAGAAATCGTTGCGCGCATTGTCTCTGATGCAGAGGCGGAAGCGCAGGAGATCGTCCGTGCGGCAAGAGAGCGCGCGGATGCGATCGTGACCGCCGCAGAGAAGGAAGCGGAGGCAGAGAGAGCCGAGGCAGAGCGGGAGGCTTCCGCCCGTGCAAAGTTCATCCTCGACGGCAAGGCGGCAACGGCACGGCTCGACAGCCGTAAGGCCCTCCTTGCAGAAAAACGCCGCGTCCTCGACGGGGTGTATTTCCGTGCACTTGCGGCTCTTTTGTGTCTTGAAGAGCACGACAGCGTCCTTCTTGCCGAAAAACTCCTGACGGAGAATGCCGAAGAGGGGGACGAAGTCGTCTTCTCCGAGAATTTTGCCTATGCAGAGGAAGTCTCCGCGCTCCCCGTGTTCGGTGAGCGGCATCTTTCCGTGAGCGCGGAAAGACCTAAGCTCAGCGGCGGGTTTTTGCTTCGCGGAAAAGATTGCGATAAAGATCTGACCTTTGCGGCGCTCCTTGCGGCGGACAGAGAGGAACATCAGGCGGAGATCGCCGCGGAGCTCTTCGGCGCAGAATAAACATCATGGCACTCGATACGCTCTTCACAAACGGCGTCATTGCCGTCAAAGAAAAGGCTCTGCTGGGCGAAAAAATCCTGCGCTTTCCCGAAATGACGGTGCAGGAGGTTCTTCGTGCCCTCTCTGAAAGCAACTTCGGCGGCGGGGCGGATCCCCGTGACACAAACGCCCTTCTCGAGAACGAGGAGCGTGCGCTCGACACATTCATCCGTACCTATGCGCCCACGGAAGCGGACAAGGCATACTTTTTGTTGCCGCGAGACTTTCATAACCTGAAAGCGCTCTATAAAGCAACCCTGCTTTCCTTGGAGCCAGAACCCATGCTCGCGCCCGAGGGATTGCATACCGTCGCGGAGCTGAGGGAGATGCTCGAAAACGGAAATCCGCTCCTTCCCGAGATCGAAGAGGGAGCAACGGGGGCGGAGATCGGCGCGGCGTTCGACAGGGCGATGTTCGAAGAACTCTTCCGCGTCTGCCGCGGGCGCAGGATCCTCAAAAAACTTCTCTCCGTCCGCGTGGACCTTCTGAATCTTCTCACGGCGTTTCGTGCGGCGGATGAAACGGAGGCGGAGGGTCTCTACCTCAAGGGCGGTACCCTCAGAACAGAGGACATTTTTGCCCTGACGGCTTCGGAGCAAACGGTCGGCGGGAAAGAGATCGTCCAAGTGCTCACGGCGGCGAGAGAGGCGCGCGGAAAGGGACTTCCGTTTACGGAAGCAGAGCGCATCGCGGAGACGTTCGAAGAGGAATATTTCTTTGAACGCCGCTTCGCGCTTTGCGATAAGGAGCCTTTTCTCTATTATGTGTTGCGCCGCCGCAGTGAGATCAGGAATATAAGGACCATACTCGTCTGCCTGAATGCAGGTGTCGAGGCGAAAGAAATCAAAAAACGGCTTGTCGGGGTACAATGATGCAAGGAAAAATGGCGATCGTCGGCAATGCCGAGACGATCACGGTATTTAAGGCGGCAGGGGTCGATACCTTTCCCGTCAAAGACGAAAAGAGTGCACGCGAGACGCTGAGAAAGGCGGCGCGCGAGTATGCCGTCATCTTTCTGACGGAGGACTATGCACTGCTTTTGAAGGACTTTTTGAAACGGTTCGACGAAGAGGCATATCCCGTCGTGCTACCCATCCCCTCGGGGAAGGATACGGGCTATGGGGAAGCCTTTTTGAAGAGCGCGATGGAGCGTGCGCTCGGCGTGGACATCTTGTTCGACAAGTAAGCTCCATGGAGGAGCGTTGCCCGCGGCAATCCCGCACAGGCTTGGGATCGCGTGAATATAGGAGACATTATGACAGGTAAAACAGTCAAAGTATCGGGACCGCTGATCGTAGCGGAAAATATGGCGGATGCGAAGATGTACGACGTCGTGCAGGTGTCCGACATGAAGCTCATCGGCGAGATCATCGAACTGAGAGGGGATAAGGCCTCCATTCAGGTCTATGAGGAGACATCGGGACTCGGTGTGGGGGAGGATGTGATTTCCACGGGCGAACCGCTCTCCGCGGAACTTGCCCCGGGGCTCATCACGGGCATTTTCGACGGCATTCAGCGCCCGCTCACGACCCTCTATTTCAAATACGGCAGCCGTATCTCCCGCGGCGTCTCCGTCAATAAGCTCGACAGAGAGAAGAAATGGCATTTCACGCCGACGGCAAAGGTTGGCGACACGCTCACCGCAGGGGACATTCTCGGCGTCGTGCAGGAGACGGAGACCGTCGAGCATCGCATCATGGTGCCCTTCGGCGTCGAGGGGACGCTCGTCTCCATCGAAGAGGGCGATTTCACCATTGAGGAGACCATCGCCCATATCAAGACGAAAAACGGCGACAGAGCGGTCTGTATGTTGCAGAAATGGCCCGTGCGGAAGGGCAGACCGTACCGTGAAAAACTCACGCCCGACCGCCCCATGGTGACGGGACAGCGTGTCATCGATACCCTCTTCCCGATCGCCCGCGGCGGCGTCGCGGCCGTCCCCGGTCCCTTCGGAAGCGGGAAGACGGTCGTCCAGCACCAGCTCGCCAAGTGGGCGGACGCCGACATCATCGTCTACATCGGCTGCGGCGAGCGCGGCAACGAGATGACGGACGTGCTCAACGAGTTCCCCGCCCTCAAGGACCCCAAGACGGGGGAGCCCCTCATGAAGCGTACAGTGCTCATCGCGAACACTTCGGATATGCCCGTCGCGGCGCGTGAGGCGTCCATTTACACGGGGATCACGATCGCAGAGTACTTCCGTGATATGGGCTATAACGTCGCGATCATGGCGGATTCGACCTCCCGCTGGGCAGAGGCGCTCCGTGAGATGAGCGGCCGTCTCGAGGAGATGCCGGGCGATGAAGGCTATCCCGCCTATCTTGCAAGCCGCCTTGCCGAGTTTTACGAGCGGGCGGGCGTTGTAAAACTCCTCGGCAGCGGGGAGAAGACGGGTTCCGTCACGGCAATCGGCGCCGTCTCGCCCCCCGGAGGTGACCTCTCCGAGCCCGTATCTCAGGCAACGCTCCGTATCGTCAAGGTGTTCTGGGGCCTTTCCGCCTCTCTCGCCTACAAACGGCATTTCCCTGCGATCGACTGGCTCATCAGTTATTCGCTCTATGCAGACAAGATGAAGACATGGTACGACGAAAACGTCGGCAAGGGCTTCCTCAAATATCGCCAGTTCGTCATGACGACGCTTCAGGAGGAGGCAGCGCTCGATGAGATTGTCCGTCTCGTCGGCATGGACGCGCTCTCTTCCAAGGACCGCCTCGTCATGGAGACGGCGAAGATGATCCGCGAGGACTACCTTCACCAGAACGCTTTCCATGAGGTCGATACCTATACCTCCATGCACAAACAGCTCCTCATGCTCCTTCTCATCTATGAGTTCTATACGCTCTCCGAGGAGGCTGTCCAAAATTACGTTTCCCTCGACGACATCCTGAATTGTCCCTTCAAAGAGAAGATCGGACGTGCAAAGTATATCGAGGAGGGCTCGCTCGACGAATTCGACAAGATCATCGGCGAGATGAGCGCACAGATCAAGGCGCTGGAAGAAGGGGGGAGCGAAGATGTATAAGGAATATAAGACGATCAAGGAAGTCGTCGGCCCCCTGATGCTCGTCGAGGGCGTCGAGGGCGTCAAATACAACGAACTCGTCGACATTCTCTGCCATAACGGGGAATTGCGGCGGGGCAAGGTTCTCGAGGTCAACCGCGACAAGGCGGTCGTCCAGCTCTTTGAGAACTCGCAGGGATTGCAGATCTCACAGGCAAAAGCACGCTTTTTGGGGCACGCACAGGAGCTCGCGGTCTCCCGCGATATGCTCGGGAGAGTATTCGACGGCATGGGAAATCCCCGTGACGGCGGCGCCCCCGTCATACCCGAAAAGATGATGGATATCAACGGCGAGCCCATCAATCCCGCTGCCCGCGACTATCCCAATGAATTTATCCAGACGGGCGTCTCCGCGATCGACGGGCTGAATACCCTTGTCAGAGGGCAGAAACTTCCCGTCTTCTCGATGAGCGGTCTCCCGCACGCCGAGCTCGCCGCACAGATCGCACGTCAGGCAAAGGTGAGGGGGAGCGACAGTAACTTCGCTGTCGTCTTCGCCGCGATCGGCATTACCTTCGAAGAGGCGCAGTACTTCGTCGAGGACTTCAAGCGCACGGGCGCGATCGAGAGGACCGTGCTCTTCACCAACCTTGCAAACGACCCCGCCGTCGAACGTATCGCAACGCCGAGGATTGCACTCACCTGTGCCGAATATCTCGCCTTCACCTGCGATATGCACGTCCTCGTCATCATGACGGACATCACCAACTACGCCGAGGCGCTCCGTGAGGTCTCTGCGGCCCGCCGCGAGATCCCCGGCCGCCGCGGCTACCCCGGTTATCTCTATACCGACCTTGCAACCCTCTATGAGCGTGCAGGACGGGTCCGCGGCTCCAAGGGTTCCATTACCCAGATCCCCATCCTCACCATGCCCGAGGACGACAAGACGCATCCCATTCCCGACCTCACGGGATATATCACCGAAGGGCAGATCATTCTCTCGAGAGATCTGTATAAGAAGGGGCTGAACCCGCCCATCGACGTGCTCCCGTCCCTCTCACGACTCAAGGATAAGGGCATTGGAAGAGATAAGACGAGAGAGGACCATGCCGACACCATGAACCAGCTCTTCGCCGCATATGCAAGGGGGAAGGAGAGCAAAGAGCTCTCTGCGATTCTCGGCGAGGCGGCGCTCTCGGACGTCGACAAGCTGTATGCAAAGTTCGCGGACGCCTTTGAAAAGGAATACGTCAATCAGGGATTTGAAACGGACAGGACGATCGAGGAGACCCTTGACCTCGGCTGGAAACTTTTGAAGATCCTCCCGAAGTCCGAACTCAAGCGTATCCGCGAGGAATATATCGAAAAATATATGAAGGACTGATTTTCCGCTTCCCTGCCCTCCCCCTGCGTCAGGGACGGGGTATTTCCTCACTTGCCCTCCCCCTGCGTCAGGGGGAGGGGTAGGGGAGGGGGTTCGCCCATAAAACACCTTCATCGATCATAATCACTATGGCAAGACTGAATGTAAACCCGACACGCATGGAGCTGAAGAAGCTCAAAGCGCGCCTTTCGACCGCCGTCCGCGGACACAAGCTCCTCAAGGACAAGTCGGACGAAATGGTGCGCCGCTTTACCGTGCTGTTGCGCGAGGACAAACGGCTCCGCGATGAAGTGGAGACGGGTCTTTCCGCCGCGCTGAAACAGTTCGCCCTCGCAGGTGCACTGACGCCCGCCTATGCACAGGAGACGGCATTCTCCATGCCGACCGTCAGCGTCGAAGCGAATTGCGAAACGGAGAGCGTCATGGGGGTCGATGTGCCGAAGATCACTCTCTCGGGCGAGAGATCGGCGGCACGACTGCCGTATGCCTACTCGGAGATCACGAGCGAGGCGGACGGCTCCGTGCAGATGGTCTCGGCACTCCTGCCAAAGCTCATACGGCTTGCAGAGGTCGAAAAGGCGGTGCGGCTCCTCGCCGATGAGATCGAACGCAACAAACGCCGCGTCAATGCGCTCGAGTATATCATGATCCCGCAGCTCGAGGAGACGATCAAGTACATCCGCAACAAACTGGACGAAAACGAACGCGCCGCAATGGTGCGCCTGATGAAAGTAAAGAGCAAGGCCTGACCGCCTTGTTTTTTTATTCCTCTTTGGACAGGACGCAGAGGATTTTTACTCCGTTGCCGCAATATGACGGCTGTGGATAACTTCGAAAATCAGGAGAGAAAAAATTTCAAAAAAAAATCGGTTTTTTATCGTCAAACGCTTGACAAGATTTTACAGGGGAGGGGTAAAATATTAAGCGTTGTGTATTACCATAGTCCATTGTTAATAGGAGGATAAAAAATGAGGAAAAAAACAAAAATCGTCTTGTCCGCGGCGGCAGGTGTTCTCTGCCTCGGACTCATGATCGGCGGCGCTGCGTGCGGGAAGAGCAGGACAAATTCTGTCGATGAACCGCAGGATGTAACGCAGAATGTATCGGGCGGCGTCGTCCATGTTCTCGAATCGGGGGAGCCCGCTGCATCGCTCGGCAAAGAGGGCGATATGTGCCTCGTCGCTTCGACGGGGGAGATCTACCGTAAGTCTGCGGCAGGCTGGCTCGCTGCATCGTTTCAGGATTATTCCATTGCGGGGAACAATATCACCGTAAACTTTACGGACGGAAGCACGGTTACATATGCAATGGCGGCAGAGGCGGGGGAAGAGCACATCCATACGCCGGGCGGGACCGTCTTTACGATCTATGAGCCGAAATGCATCGTCCCCGGGATCGGCGTACAAAAATGCACCGCTTGCGGCGAATCCGTCATGGTCTCCATTGCGCCCAATCCCAATGCACATGACTTTATCGAGAAGAATTACGGCAAATGTGCCCACTGCGGCCTGATCGATGCCCATGGCGGCGAACCCATCCCCGGGTTTGAGGTCAAAGAGAGTGAACAGCTCGAAGAGGTGTTCGGGCAGGTCGAGAACGGTGATACGATCGTCCTGGACAGCGATCTCACGATCACCGATTCCTCCGATCTGAATGTTTCAGATAAGGAAATCACTTTGGACGTCAAGGGAAATGATGTTGCGATCCAAAAAAATCAAGAGGAGAGCACGGGCCTTTGCTTTGACGGCGGCTCGCTCACGATCACCGATTCAAGCGCAACGCCCGAATCCACAGAGCGCGGCAAGTTCACGCTCCAAGTGACGGAAGCTGACAATCAAAGCGCCCGCGACGAAGGCACTTATGCGTTGCGGATCAACAATACGGATCTGACGATTAGGAACGTCGATTTTGAGATCATCAACAGCACCGAAAACAACAGTCATGCGATGTATGTGACGGGCGGGAAGATCGACGTTCAAAGTGACGCAAAGATCATCGTAAAGCAAGGCGAAAATGCTGACGGACATCAGACCGAAGGCGGCTATGGCATTTACATCAGCGAAGGCGCCGAGATGAACCTGAACGCTGCGACGGTGGAGTCGGAAGGCCCGATCTTCCCGTTTGTCGTCGGAAACAACGTCAAGAGTGAAGAAAAAACGGTTCTGAATATCAAAGCGGGGACGAAGATCCTCTACCACAATTCCGCTTGCAGTTACGGCGCCATTGATGTCTATCCGAATGGGGTCGTGAATATGGAGGAGGGTTCTAAAATCGTTATTGACGGGAAGTCTTTGGATCCGGATAAGGCGGAAGGCTCCAACTATTCCAATGCAATGGCGTTTGTGGTGATCGGCGGCGGCGAAGTGAATTTCAATGGAGAGATCGATCTCGGTTTGGATCTCGGCATGGCGTACGGTTTCTTTATCCTCAACAATTACGGGTATTTTGATAATCCCGAAGCAGAGCTCCCGTCACATATCTTCCTTGACGCTCGTTGCACGATCGGCGAAAAGGCGAAGATCATCGGCAGCACAGAAGGGGGCGGCGGAGTGAGATTCTTTGCAGTCCAGAGAAACGGAACGGAAAGAGTGTATTTTGATTCCGAGGGAGATGTATTGGGTTACAGTGATTTGGAATTGGAAACGGACGATGCGTTTTACTCCGTCTTTATCGAGAATGGCGCTTTGATTACATTGGACGGCGTTGAGGCGAAAAAGGGCGTCGGTGCATTTGCGAAGATTGATGAAGGTTATCCGGGAAAAGGGAACGCGAACGATCACTTGGGTTGGTTCACGGACGACGCGATCAACGATCTGCGTGTATTCCCGCAGGAATAAAAAAAGTACAAAAAGGAGGAAGAAGTTTTGCTTCTTCCTCCTTTTTGTTTTGCCGTATTTTCGGCTCCCTCTTGCCTGTACTGTTCTACAGTCACCCTGTACTGTTCACGATCATCCGGTCCCGTCCGCATCATCCGGTCCCGTCCGCATCATCCGGTCCCGTTCGCATCATCCTGCCTCGTTCCGCGGTCATCCTGCCCCGTCCTTCGCGTCATCCTGAACCCCCGAAGGGGGTGAAGGACCCCCTCAAACGAAGTCCGACCAAAGGGGCAGTTTCTATACAAGTTTGATCGAGAGCGCAAGCGCGGAGCCTCGTTTTTCCGTGTTTTCGGGATAGATCGAACGGAGAAAATCATACAGCGCCTGCGGGGTCTTATATCCCTCAAAACGGGCACGCCGCACGAGGGATTGCCTGTGCGAGTAGGCTCTGTCGGTTTCATAAGAGGCCTGTTCCGTGCGGAAGAGCGCGTCGAAGTTCTCGAACGTCTCCGCCTTGGTCACGCGGACGCGGCAACGTTTCTCTCCGCAGAGGAAATCGATAAAATCCCCGCGGCAGATACATTTGCGCTTCTCATCGTTTTGCCGAAGTTCCACCGTTTTTTTGCCCGCGGCGACCGCTTCGAACGCGGCGGGGCAGAGGTGCATTTCAAAGACTTCTGCAAGCGCCTCACGCTTGACGATCCGCTTTTCATCCACGCCGCGCGGGGGGAGAATGATCTCGCGTCGCGGCGCTCCCATATACGCCTCGAGCCTGTCCATATACCACACCATATAGGCATAGCCGTTGTCGTTTTTCAGCTCCAGCGCCTCCGCCATGACGCCGCCCCAGCCCCGCCACGAGTAGCAAGCCTTGGTGCCGTCGTTTAAGACGGGCGTTCCCGTGAGCGCGTCCTGATGGGAATTTCCGCCGAACTTATACCCGCCCGCACGGAGTGCATTCACCACGGCACGCAGAACGGCGCCCGAATCGCCTTTATGGTCGGGAAAACGTCTGTCTGTATCGTATGTCCAGCCGATAACTTCAAATTTCATGCTTTTTCTCCTTTTTCGGGAATACGCCCGAATGTGATCGCTTGCACGGAATATAGTTCACTGTTGCCCTTCGGGTAACGCGCCTTGAGCGCTTCATAGAGCGCTTCAGGGCTACAGCCCTCATACAGGGCAGATTGGACCAGAGCTCTGCGGTGCCGCCGCTCGCTCTCGCTGATTTCTTCCGACATCATGAAGAGGGCGTCGAAGGATGCGAAGCTCTCAGCCATTTTGACTTTGACGCGGCACTGCTTTTCGCCGCAGACATAGAGCAGAAAATCACCCTTGCAGAGCCGCTCGAGCTCCTCCTCTTTGGTGCAGATCTCCACCGTCTTTTTCCCCGCGGCAACGGCTGCGAACACGGCGGGGGAGACGTGGAGGGAGAAGGTTTCGGCGAGCTCCGCACGTTTTTTGATACGGCTGCGGTCCACCCCCGCGGGCGGGAGCACGAGTTCGACCCCTTCGATGAGCGTCTTCTCGATGTCCATGTACCATTCCATATAATTGAGGCCGTTATCGGTGTAGAGGGAGAGCGCCTCGGCCATGACATATCCCCATTCACGGAAGGAGTACAGCACGCGGGTGCCGTCGTTTAAGACGGGCGTGCACGTCTCGCCGCCCTGATGGGTATCTCCGCCGAAGCGGTAACCGCCCGCCCTGACCGCCTCTTCCACGGCAAGATCGACGGCGCCGTAATCCCCGCGGTGGATGGGGTAGGTATCGTCTTCGTAATGTGTCCAGCCGATGACTTCGAATTTCATGTTTCGCCCCTTAACAAACGCCGCCTGTCATCATTTTTGCCTTTTATAGATCGGCAGAAAGATGCGGGTGTTCTTTTTATATGCCTCAAAGCCTTCCTTCCGCGCTTGGTGCCCGTCGGCGAGCGGAACGCTGACAAAGCAGAAGAGGAGGGTATTTGCAAGGGCGCCTGCGAGCAGATACCACCGCTCGGGCATGAGACAGAGGGCGGCGAGCCCGACGCCCCACCACATGACGATTTCCCCGAGATAGTTCGGGTGCCGTGCATACTTCCAAAGCCCCGCACGGATAAATCCGCCCGTCTTTGCTCTCCGAAAAATGTGCATTTGCACATCTGCGCTCCCCTGCAAGAGTACGGCGAGGAGGGAGACGGCAAAGAAGACGGCGCTCCCCGCGTTGAAGGCGGGCGCTTCGACCATGGTGAAGACAGCGGGAAGCACACAGCCGTAGACGACGAGCGTCGGCACGAGGTGGATTCCGATCAGGTTGATGAAGAAATACCACTTCCCCGTTTTCTCTTTGAGCATCGTGTACCGCCAGTCCTGATGCTCGAGCCCGTGGAAGGTGTACGCCCAGTTCGCCGTGAGCCGTAAACCCCAGATCAGAATCACGATGAGGGGGAGGATCGTCGCGGCGGTGTGCTCCGCGAAGAGGAAATAGGCGATGACAATGACGATGGGCTGGACGCTCCAGTAGGGATCATAGACGGAGGCGTTCCGAAAGATCAGGCTGAAGAGGAAAACCGCGACGGTGGAAAGGACGTCTGCGATAAAAAGAGACGCCCAAAAGGGGAGGGGAAGTGCAAGATAACACAAGATCCCCGCCGCTCCCGCCACGAGATAGACGAAGAAAAGGATGACGTAGCTCCATGCCCTGCTCTGTAAGAATTTCATAGGTACTCCCGATGATCAAAATCCGAGGGAAGCGAGCTCCTGCGCGAGGTCACGGTAAAAGGAGTAGACACGTTCCCGCTTTTTCTTTTTCAGACTGTAACCGACGATCTCGGAATGCGAGACAGAGCCCTCGACCGCATTCCCGCGATAATTGGCAAATTGCGATGATTCCACCGAGACAATGCCGTCCGAGGGGGCTCCCTCGCAGTGCTTGGTGAAGGCATAGGGGATGCTCATGATGAAATCGTCCCGCCCGCGCTCCATGGCGACAGAGTAACTTTGACAGTAGACCGTTTGAGGAACGGTGAGACTGTCGAGCAGTTCGTTCGGCGATGCGCTGAGCTCATGACAGACTGCGAGCGCGTCGGGATGTTTGTCGCGGAAGAGACGATACCAGAAGTTGATCCAGAAGGCGATGAATTTTGCAAGGGGACGGGGGAGATGTCCGAGCGTGGTCGCAATTTTTGCCCCGCGGTGGGGGGTGGCGAGCGTCGTGAGAGAGGCGACGTGCTCCTCCATACCGAGTCTTTGCAGCATATATTTGCTGTCGATCCCGCCCTTGGAATGGGCGATGAGGTTGACCTTCTCCGCGCCCGTCTCCCCGAGGATACGGAGGATCTCACCTTTGAGCTGTTCGGCGTTGGTCTCTACGGTGCCGAATCCGTCGATATCCGCCGTATAGGCAAGGTGCCCCTCGCGCTCGAGGATCTTTTGGATCCGTCCGAACGCCCGTACGAAGAAGATATCTTTCAGGATGATCCCGTGCACGAGAACAATGGGGTATTTTGTCTGCATATCGTTTTCTCGGGTCTCTCGGCGATGTCTTTACGCCCCAAACATCCGTGGGGCAGGACAGGGTTTTGCAAAAAAGGGACCGTGCATATCTTTGCGGTCCCGTTTCACAGTCGCAGAATAATCTTCTCTGCGATTATAGCACATGATGTGCGGATTGTCAACAGAACGCCGCGAGAAAGGCACTCAACGCGGCCCGTTGCGGCGGGCTAAGTTGCTTGATTTTGGCAAGCAGATTGTAATCGTAGAGGTCATCGGGCTGAGGGGTCAGATAAAAATTGGGGCACGCCGTGACGGCGTGCCCGAACTTTTACTTTGCGAGAGAGATTTTCGCCTTTTCGACGACGTTTTCAACGGTGAAGCCGAATTTTTCGAAGAGCTTGGGGGCGGGGCCGCTTGCGCCGAAGGTCGTCATTGCGACGATCTCGCCCTTGTCGCCCGCGTACTTATACCAGCTGTACGGGCTGCCCGCCTCCACGCAAACGCGTGCCTTGACGGAAGAGGGGATCACGCTCTCCTTGTATCTCGTGCCCTGTTTTTCAAATTCTTCGAAGCAGGGCATGGAGACGACGCGTGCCTTGATCCCTTCCTCTGCAAGGACAGCCTTTGCCTTGACGCAAAGCTCGACTTCGGAGCCGCTCGCGATGAGGAGAATATCGGGCTTTCCGTCACAATCTTCAAGGATATAGCCGCCTTTGAGGGCATTCAGCCCGCTGTTTTCATATTGGGGCAGATTCTGCCGTGTGAGCACAAGGGCGGTAGGCGCCGTTCCCGTGAGCGCGGAGATCCATGCCGCCGCGGTCTCTTTGCCGTCTGCGGGACGGTAAACTTTCATATTGGGAATGGAGCGCAGGGCGATGAGCTGCTCGACGGGCTCATGGGTGGGGCCGTCCTCGCCGACGCCGATCGAGTCGTGCGTCAGGATATAGATGACGGGGATGTTCATGAGCGCGGAGAGCCGCATTGCGTGCTTGCAATAATCTGAGAAAATAAAGAATGTCGAGCAGTAGGCATGGATCCCGCCGTGGAGCTGCATCCCGTTTGCGATTGCCGCCATGGCGTGCTCACGGATGCCGAAGTGCATATTTCTGCCCTCGTAGCTGCCCGGTGCGAAGTCGCCGTAGGTGACGGCGTCCGTGTTCTTCATGTCGGAGAGATTGGAGGGGGCAAGGTCCGCCGAGCCGCCCATGAGGGTCGGGGTGACGGCTGCGATCTTCTGGAGCACCTGTGCGGAGGTCTGGCGGGTCGCCATGGGTTTTTCAAATCTGAAAAGATCTTCCATAGCGGCATAATCGGGGAGTTCGCCCTTCATCGCCGCCTTATATTCCGCTGCAAGCTCGGGATATGCCCTTTCATATTCCGCAAACATCGCCTTCCATGCACGCTCTTTTTTCGCGCCGCGCCTTCCCGCCGTCTTGCAATGCTGTAACACTTCTTCGGGGACTTCAAAGGGTGCGCTCGTCCAGCCGAGTTTTTCCTTTGTCTTTTGCAGATTCTCGGCGCCGAGAGGGGATCCGTGGCACTTGTGGCTACCCTCGAGCGGCGTGCCGTAGCCGATCTTCGTCTTGCAGATGATGATCGAGGGGTGTTTCAGATCTTTCTGTGCCTTTCTGATGGCGTTTGCGATCATCAGAACATTGTCGGGATTTGCGACGAGGTCTACCTTGATAACCTGCCAGTTCTGTGCCTTGAAGCGTGCCGCGACGTCCTCTTTGAAGGTGATGTCGGTGTTCCCTTCGATCGTGATATCGTTGTCATCGTAGAAGAGGATGAGTTTGCCGAGCTCGTGGGTTCCCGCAAAGGAGCACGCCTCATAGGAGATCCCCTCCTCGAGACAGCCGTCCCCGCAGAGCGCATAGGTATAGTGATCGACGACGGGGAAACCTTCACGGTTGAATTTTGCGGCGAGGTGAGCCTCGGCGACCGCCATACCGACGGCGTTTGCGATGCCCTGCCCGAGGGGGCCCGTCGTCGTCTCGATGCCCTTCGTGTGGCCGTATTCGGGATGACCGGGGGTCTTGCTCCCGAGCTGGCGGAAGTTCTGAAGATCTTCCACCGTGAGCCCGAATCCATAGAGATAGAGCAGGGAATAGTTCAGCATGGACCCGTGCCCTGCAGAGAGTACGAAGCGGTCACGGTTGTCCCATTTGGGATCCTTGTTGTTGAACTTCAAAAAGTTCTGCCAAAGCGTGTACGCGATGGGGGCGGAGCCGAGCGGGAGCCCGGGATGGCCCGAATTTGCCTTCTGGATCGCTTCCGCAGAAAGGATGCGGATTGCATTGATCGTTGTCTGTTTCATGTTCATTCTCTCCTTATGATTGTTTTTATGGTTTTCGTTTTGCTATGGGAACGTGACCCCGCCTCCGCGGCGTCCCGTTTTCACCTGAGTTTTTCCGCGTCGGGGAAGTTGAATTTTTGGAAGAAAGCGTAGAGCTCCGCCTTCATGTTCGCGACGCCGCCCTCTGAATTACTCTCGAGGTTTATGGGCATGATGGGCTCGTGCAGACTCATTCTGAGAAGCGTCCACCCGTCGCCGTGCTCCTTGTCGAAGTTGACTCTGACGCCCTCGTAGCTGTTCGGCGCGAGGGTGATGTAAGGGGTTGCCTCGGCGTGCTGTTTGAACGCTTCGAGCAGAGTGTTGCCGAACGCTTTGAAGTCGCTGTGCGGGTCGAATCTGAGCCGTATCTCCTCCGCCTCGAGGGGCTCGGGAAGATCCTCGATGAGGCTTTCCAGATCTCCCTTTTTCGCGAGCGCGATGAGGAGGCGGGTGACGAGATATGCGCCGTCGTCGAGGAAATAGTTCTCCATGAGCGCGGCGTGCCCGCTCGTTTCGATGGCGAGAGGGGAGTATTGCCCCTCCGCGTTCAGACGCTTGCTCTCGTTGATGACGTTTTTATATCCCCGTTTGAAACGGTGATGTACGCCGCCGCGGCGTTCGATAAAGGCGGTGAGTCCGTCGCTCGTCACGGAGTCCGTCACGATGACGCCGCGCTTCTCCTCGAGCAGGATCGCCGAGATGAGCGCGATGAGCCTGTTGCGGTTGATCTCTTCCCCGTCGGGAGAGACCGCCCCCGCCCTGTCCACATCCGTATCGAAGATGATGCCGAAGTCGGCATGATAGCGTTTGACCGCGGCGCAGACGGAGCGCATCGCCTCTTCGTTCTCGGGATTGGGGATATGGTTGGGGAAAGCGCCGTTCGGCTCCAAAAACTGTGACCCTGCCGTATCTGCGCCGAGCGGCTTTAATACGAGGTCGACATAGAATCCCCCCGCGCCGTTCCCTGCATCGACGAGGATCTTTTTGCCTTCGAGGGGCCTTTGCTTCCCCGTCTCGCGGCGGACCTTCTCCACGAGATCGGAGGCGTATTTTTCGATGTAGCTCTTTTTACTGACGGTTCCCGTTCGGTGGCAGTCGGGGCAGGTCTCCTCCCCCGCGATGGTGAGGATCTCACGGATGTCCTCTCCCTCGAGCCCGCCCTCTTTTACAAAAAACTTGAGACCGTTTTTCTGATAGGGGAGGTGGCTCGCGGTGATCATGACGGAGGCATCCGCGCCGAAATCCTCCTGCAGCAGCATAAACATGGAAGGCGTAGAGGAGAGCCCCGTGAGAATGACGTCGCAGCCGCACGCGGTGAGCCCGTCCGTCATCCATTTTTCGAGATCTCCCGCGGAAAGCCGTGAATCGTGCCCGATCGCGACCGCCCGCGGCGCAGCGTGCCCCTTTCTGAGAAGCCACAGATAGAAAGCGCGGGCGATGTCTTTGATCGCCTCTTCCGTCAGCGTTACGGGATCGTCCCTGACACCCGCGATTGCGGTGCCCCTCACGTCCGTCCCGTTTTTCAGTGACATATAATCCTTCAAGAATCATTCCCCCTTGGACGGCATCAAGCCGTCACGGCAATATTATACAGGGGATCGAGTCTTTTTTCAAGTGATTCACCGAAAAAAGAAAACATTTTCCCAAAATAATCTTGCTTAAAAGTTCTTCATATGGTATAATAAACATAACTATACGGAGAGGAAAAAGGAAATGTATCGATTTACAGTTTCTACCGACTCGACCTGCGATCTTTATCATGACTTCGTCGTCGCAAATGATATAAAACTTGCGCCGCTTACATTTATGCTCGAGCACGATGGAACCATGGAGGAATATCTCGACAACTTTACCGAATACGGACAGTATGTCGAGTTTTATCAGAAACTTCGTGCGGGCTGTATGCCCAAGACGAGCAAGCTCAACTATGAAGCCCACTATTCCCACTTCCTGAAACTTGCCGAAGAGGGGGCACAGGATGTCGTTCATTTTACGATCTCTTCGGGGCTCGCCAATACGTGGGAAAATGCCGAGCAGGCCGCAGCGGATGTCCATAAACTCTATCCTGCATTCCGCGTCCTTGTCATCGACCCGCTCACGGCGACGGTCGGGCAGGGGGCGCTCGTGCGGCTCGCCGTGGAATGCCGCAACAGGGGTATGGGCGTGGAAGAAACGGCAGAATTCGTCAAATCCGTCCGTCTGCACATCCAGCACTTCATCGTGGCAGACGATCTGCAATTTCTCAAGCGCGGGGGAAGGATCTCCGCAACTGCCGCCGCTGTGGGGGGGATGCTGAAGGTGAAACCCATCATCTCCTTCGACCATGAAGGCAAACTCGGCGTCATCGATAAGGTCATGGGGACGAGAAAAGCAATCTCTTACATAAAAAAGAAGATGGAGACGGAAGGCCCCGACCCTGCATTCAACTATGTGTTTGTCGTCCATACGGACAATGAGCCCGCCGCAGAGGAACTTGCGGAGTATGTTCGGGAGACCTTCGGGATCGAACCCTATGTCAGCATCATGGGGCCCGTCATCGGTGCTCATGTCGGCCCCGGGGCATTTGCCCTTGGCTATATTTCCAAGAGCCTGAGAAACGAGTTCTGACCGTCAAAGGACGCTTGAAAGTCCCCGCGGGGAATCAAGGGAGAATATGAAGAAAGTAGCGATCACCGTGATGAAGATCGCACGGCATGACGATCTGATCGGTCAATATGAAAATCCTATCCAGAACGCCTGTGATATGCAGGTGGGACAATCTTTCCTTGCAAACGGATGGGAAAAACCAAAGGGCCTTTGCGACAGCGCATGGGAGACTTTATCTCCCTTTGTGATGACGCTCGCCTGCGGCGGCACGGACATCTATCGGGGGTGGATGAAGAACCCGAAATCGGCGATGATTTCCTGCAACGACGGGTTCCGCCCCGTGAGTTTTCTGCTCGAGGCAACGGAGATCGATGCAGACTGAGGCTTTTCATTTCAGAATTTTGAGATATCATAACGGACGGGGCGTTCACACCCGTCTTTTTCTTTGCGGCAAGGGGACCCGTTCGGTTGTGTCCTGAGATATGGGGCGCGGGGCAGGAGTTTGTGAAATTTTTCGGGAGAGGCAATTCGGCGGAAATTTACGAATCCTGCTCTTTTTTTGTTGTTTTTTTCGGGCGGATGTATTATAATTGCCTGTGGAAATCAAGAGGACACTATGATCAGAGAAGATTTACGGAACATTGCAATCATCGCACACGTCGACCACGGCAAGACGACGCTGGTCGACCAGATGCTCAAACAGGCAGGCACTTTCCGCGAGAACCAAGTCGTCGAAGAACGCGTCATGGACTCGGGCGATCTCGAGCGTGAGCGCGGCATCACCATACTCGCCAAGAACACTTCCATCCACTATAAGGGCGTGAAGATCAACATTGTCGACACGCCCGGACACGCCGATTTCTCGGGCGAGGTGGAGCGTTCCCTCAAAATGGTATCGGGCGTGCTCATCCTCGTGGATGCAGCGGAGGGCCCCATGCCGCAGACCCGTTTTGTGACCCAGAAGGCGCTCGAACTCGGGCTCAGACTCATCATCGTGGTGAATAAAGTCGACCGTCCCGATGCCCGTCTCGGCGAAGTCGAAGATGAAGTCCTCGAGCTCCTCATGGACCTCAACGCCTCCGACGAACAGCTCGACAGCCCCATTCTTTACTGCTCGGGTAGGGCGGGGACGTCGACGACAGACCCCGCTTCCCCGGGGAAGGATCTCACGCCGCTGTTCGATACGATCCTGTCCCATTTTCCTCCGCTCGAGATGGACGATGAGGGGCCCCTCCAGCTCCTTGTTTCCTCTATCGACTATAATGACTATGTCGGCAGGATCGGGATCGGCAGGATCGAGCGCGGCGTCGCGAGACAGAATGCGGACGTCGTCGTTTGCAACTACAATCACAAGGATGTGAACCTCCGCGGCAAGCTCGTCAATCTCTATGAGATCGAAGGGCTCGACCGTGTCCCCTGCGAGAGCGCGAGGGCGGGCGATATCGTCTGTTTCTCGGGGCTCGAGAAGATCAATATCGGCGATACCGTTTGCGCTTTCGACTGCGTGGAGCCCGTGGCCTTTGTCAAGATCTCGGAGCCGACCGTGGAAATGATCTTTTCCGTCAACGACTCTCCGTTCGCGGGGAAGGAGGGGAAATTCGTCACGACGCGGCACCTCCGCGAGAGATTGTACAGAGAACTGCTCAGGGATGTCTCCCTCAAGGTGGAAGATACCGATTCGACGGACTCCTTCCGTGTCAGCGGCAGAGGGGAGATGCACCTTTCCATCCTCATCGAGACGATGCGGCGCGAGGGCTATGAATTTCAGGTCAGCTCTCCGAAGGTCCTCTATAAGATCATCGACGGGGAGAGGTACGAACCCGTTGAGCGGCTCATCGTGGATGTTCCCGAGGATATGACGGGGCCCGTCTTTCAGAGTATGGGACAGAGAAAGGGAGAGCTCGTTCACATGAGCGCTATGGGCTCGAGAATGCGGCTCGAATTTCTGGTCCCTGCAAGAGGGCTTTTCGGCTATAAGAGCGAGTTTTTGACGGATACGAAGGGGGAGGGCGTCATGAGCTCCGTCTTCTTCGAATACCAGCCCTATAAGGGTGAGATCGAACGCAGAAAGACGGGATCGCTCGTCGCATTCGAGGCGGGCGAGGCGGTCACCTACGGGCTCTTCAATGCACAGGGGAGGGGACCTCTCTTCATCGGCCCCGGGACGCCCGTCTATGAGGGCATGGTTGTCGGATATTCTCCCAAGGACGAAGATATCAACGTCAACGTCTGCAAGACAAAGCACCTCACGAATACCCGTTCCTCCGCTTCGGACGACGCGCTCCGCCTCATTCCGCCCAAGAAACTTTCCTTGGAGGAAGCGCTCGAGTTTATCGCCGACGACGAACTTTTGGAAGTGACGCCGCTCAGCATCAGACTGAGAAAGCGGATCCTCGATTCCGAGCTCCGCGCCAAGGCACGCGCAAAGGCAAAGCTCGGCATATAAATCGTAGCAAATGTATGAAAAACGCCCCGTTCGGGGCGTTTTTTTGCAGAGAACACAGCTGCTCCCGATCTTTTTTTGACCGCTTAGCGGAAGAGAGGGGTTTTACCCGTTGAAGAGACCGAGAACGAACAGCGTTGAAAAGATGTCTGCGGCGACTGCGGCGACGGAGCAAATGACGGTGAATGCGATCGCGACCTTTCCGATCGTCCGTTTGTTGAGTTTATTCTGCCAGACGGTGAATTTTATCGCCCGTGCGATCGCGGTGACGGGGAAGAAGAGCGAAAAGAGCACAAGCGCGAGCACGGTCGCGACCCCGAACAGCCAAAGGATGAACACGCCCGAAATGATAGCCTCTTTGCTGAATACCAATTTGAAGAACAGATAGAGCAGAGCAAAGGTCAGAATGGGCAGAACGAGGGCGACGATGGAATTGACGATCGCTTTCCGTCCGTATTTCGTGATCTTTTCCCGCTCTTCCTCGGGGAGCGTCTGGCACTCTTTGTACCGCTCCGCTTCCCGTATCGTGAAAATGTAGTTTCTGATCCAACGATAAGCGCTATATTTCATGATTCCCTCCCTTCGTTGTATTTTAGCTTCCTTATCTATATTGTACAACATTCTTTGACAAATTTCAAGCATAGAATGAAATCTTTCTTCATATTTTGAAACATGAAGGAAGAGATCAGAGAGAGTATTCTCACAATCGAACAGCAGAAGAAGCTCACGATGAGCGGCGTAAAGAGCGTAGACGCTTTTTCGGACACACAAATCCTGCTCACCGTCAACGGAAAGCGGGTAAAAATCGACGGAAAGGGGCTCAGAGTGCTCTCTTTTTCGGAGGGAAGCGGCAACTTTGCGGCGAGCGGGGAGTTTTTGTCCGTGCGGTACGGCGAGAGCAAGGGGAAATTCCTGTCCCGACTTCTCCGATGAGCCAGTTGCATATTTTTCTCATCTGTACGGCGGTCGGCGTCGCCGCAGGACCCGTCTACGATCTTTTTGATTGCCTGCGCCGTCCGTTCGGGTGGAAATGGCTCAGATTTATAACGGATTTTCTCTTCTGCCTCGCCTTTGCGGGGCTGTATCTGTGCTGCGCCGTCTTTTTATCATTTCCCGCACTCAGGGGGTATCATATCGCGGGATGCCTCTTGGGATTTTTCCTGTATCTGAAAAGTTTCCATAAAATCGTTGCTTTTTTCTCGGAAAGGGTATATAATAGAAGAAAACATCCGAGGAAAGGAAAACGATGGACGAAAGAGAGACTGCAACTGCAAAAATGAAACGGATCGCGGTCGGTGCGACGGTCGGCGGCGTGCTCCTTTTCGCATTCCTGTTCGTCGTGCTGATCATTCAATTCGTTCAGATCGGCGTCGATGTTGCGGAGCGTGACGACCTCACGAGGAGGATCGACGAATACCGCACCCAGACGCAGTACGAGGAGAATATATTGGAGGAATACAGCGACGCGAAGACACTCTACCGTCAGGCTGTCATGCGGGGCTGGAAATCATAGTGAAGTACGCGATCATCGATATCGGTTCCAATTCCGTTCGCCTCATGCTTTGGGCGGACGGAAAATCTTTATATAAAAAAGTCGTAACGACCCGTCTCGGCGAAGGGCTTGCCTTAAAGAATCGTCTGTCTGAGGCGGCGATGCTCCGCAGCGCCCGTGCCGTCTGCGATCTTGCCGACGAGGGAAGGGAGCAGGACGCAGCAGTTTACGCCTTTGCGACGGCCGCCGTACGTTCCGCCGAGAACGGCCGCACGTTTTGCGACAGGGTTTTTTCTGCCTGCGGCGTCTCCATAGATATCGTTTCGGGGGAAGACGAGGCAAAACTCGGACTCTTCGGCGCACTCGGGGCGGAGAACGGCGGTATCATCGATATCGGCGGGGCGAGCACCGAGGTCTGCGTGCAGAGGGACGGCAGGATTCTGTTCTCCGTGAGCCTTCCCGTCGGCGCGGTCCGCCTGTTTGACAAGTGCGGAGAGGACAAAGAGGCGCTGTCGCGGGAAATTCAGATGCACATCGCTTCGCTTCCGGTGCTCGCGGGACAGAAAATGTACTGTATCGGCGGTACGGGCAGCACGCTCGCTTCCGTCCTGCTCGGGCTTGACAGTTACGACGCCGAAAGGATCCAGAATTTTTCCATGACGGAAAGGGAAATCTCATCCCTTGCAGAGCGGCTGCTTTCGATGTCCGCGGAAGAGAGAAGGGGGATCCGCGGCATGGACATTCACCGTGCAGACATCATCGGCGGGGGCGCGCTGTTGCTCGCCGAAATCATGAAAAAAACATCCCTCCGCACTGTCCTTGCCTCGGACAGGGACAATCTGGAAGGATATCTTAAGATGAGGGAACTCGGATGAGCGGACGGACGAAGAGAATTTTATATCATGTCGCGGACGTCGTCCTCTTTGTGGTGTTAGGGCTTGGTATGTTGCTCCTCGCGGCCTTTGTACCGCCGTTGAGGGAGCGTGACGATTCAGAGCTCGCACTGTTCATTCTTGCAGTCGCGGTCGCGGATGTGGGCATCCCCGTGCTGGTGCACGAATGCGGGCACTTGCTGTTTGGCGTGCTTGCGGGAATGAAGCTCGCACGCTTCGGATTTCACCCCTATACGCGGCACGGCGCCGCAGGGGAGACGGCGATGTACCCCAAAAACGGCAAACACGTCAAGGGGAAGTTCTTTGCGCTCACCATCGGCGGAGCGGCCGTCAATCTCGCGGTCGGCATCGCGCTCTTTCTCCTGTGGCTCCTGTTGCCCGCACGGCCCGTGAGCTGCGGTGTCATGTCGGGGTTTATGGTCTATGAGGGGGTCCGCGCTCTCATTCCCGCCGAGCTTTCCGCGGGAAAGACGGACGGTGCGGTGCTCCTCGGGCTCCTGAAGGGGAGAGCGGAGGAGGATGTCGCCCTCCGCGTGCTCCAAGCACAGGGGATCCTCTACTGCGGAACCTTCGAGGAGATCCCCGAAGCGCTCTTTTCGGCGCCCGTCGTGCGGGAGGACCTTCCCGCCCGTCTTTCTCTTTCCTTTCTCGAGATGCAATGGCGGCTCAGCAGGGGAGAAAACGAGGCCGCAAAGGAGCTCCTCGACCGTCTTGAGTCGCTCTCCGATTATCTCACCGAGGAGGAAGCGGAGGAACTTGACAGGTATGCACAGTACTTTGAAGGAGAGTTTCAGCCTGCGGAAGGGAAATTCTATGGCGTGAATTGCCTCGAGGAGAAGTTAAAAACGGCATGAAAAATCCGCCTCGCGGCGGATCTCGGTTGGATTTTTTTACGGAATCGTCTCCCTTCAACAGCGATTGCGTAGGAACGTACGGCTCGCAATAACGTTGAGAAAAAATCAGTCTGTGAGTCCAAGCAGATAGTCGCTCGTCACATTGAAATAGCGTGCAAGTTTTGCAATGTTCGAAGCCGTCGGATCAGACTTGTTCGTCTCCCAGTAGCAGACGATGCCAAGACTGACGCTCAGATCTCTTGCCACGGTTGCCTGCGAAAGGCCCCGTTCCTTTCTGAGTTCCATAAGTCTTTCTGAAAATATTTTCATGCTTGTATTATAACAGACACAGGGAAGAAAAGCAACAGTTTTTGAGAAAAAATTTTCAATTTTAACAAAAATTTTTGCTATTTTTTCAAATTCACAACGATTTTTGATATGAATTGAACGATATTTTAATTTTAGGTCATAAAATGTACAGAATTTTGTTCGTTTGTCACGGGAATATCTGTCGGTCTCCGATGGCGGAGAGCGTCATGCACGATCTGCTTGTCAGATGCGGAGCAGAGAAAAAAGTCGCCGTTTCATCCGCTGCGGCACATACCGATGCGATCGGATGCACCCCGCACCGCGGCACTGTGGAATGCCTTGTCGCGCGCGGGATTCCGCTTGTGCCGCATACCGCCCGCCTCATGACGAGGGGGGACGGCGATTTGTACGATCTGCTCATCGGCATGGACAGATGGAACGTCGAGGATATGAAATCTGTCGTCGGGGCGAAGAATGCACATAAGGTCCGCCTGCTCCTCGATTTCTCTCCGAGGCCCCGTCCGATCGCCGACCCGTGGTACACGGGGAATTTCGATGAGACTTATCGCGACATCGCCGAAGGATGCGAGGGGCTCCTGCGCTACCTCGGATCTTGCGGCGTTCTGTGACTTTTTGCAACCGTAGCCTTCCCTTTTGCGATTGACTGCGGAAAGCGTCTGTGATACAATCAAGGATATGATGGAATGCAACTTTACGCCCGATCGGGTGACACTCAAAGACCCTTGGTGCCTCAACGCCCTCGATAAGGAGGCGGATTATCTCCTGTCTCTCGAGAATGGTAGGCTCCTTGCCGGATTTTACGAAAATGCGGGGCGAAAAACACCCTTTGTCCGTTACGGCGGCTGGGAGAGCCATCTGATCGGCGGGCATACGCTCGGGCACTATCTCTCCGCGCTCTCCCTTGCCGCTACCAATGGGGGGATTGCGGGCGAAAAGCGTGAAAAACTCCTCAAAAAGCTCGGCGCGTGCGTCGCGGCGCTCAAGGAATGCCAGTTTGAGAACGGTTTTTTGTGGGGAGCTCCGATCCCGCGCGGCGATTTCCCCGAGTCACAGTTCGACAATGTTGAAAAGGGGAAGCTCGATATTACCACGCAGGCGTGGGTCCCGTGGTACACGATGCACAAACTGCTCGCGGGGCTGATCGACGCCTGTACGGTGGGAGGGATCGGGGATGCCCTCGGCATTGCCTCGCGCCTCGGCGATTGGGTATATGCACGCATATCGCGGCTCAATAAGAGGATGCGGAATAAGCTCCTTTCCGTCGAATATGGCGGCATGAACGACTGTCTCTATTCCCTCTATGCCTTAACGGGGAAGACTGAACACGCCGAAGCGGCGCATTTCTTCGATGAGGAGGAACTGTTTGACGGGATCCTGAGCGAAGGGCGGGATCTTCTCGACGGTGTCCATGCAAATACGACGATCCCGAAGGTGCTCGGCGCACTCAACCGTTATCTCGTGATGCACGGCAGGACCGTCGGCGGGCAGACAATCGATGCCGAACGCTATCTTCATGTCGCGGAGGCCTTTTTCCGTATCGTGACAGAGCGGCATACCTATGTGACGGGCGGAAATTCCGAGTGGGAGCGTTTCGGCAAAGATTATGTGCTCGACGCCGAGAGAACAAACTGCAACTGCGAGACCTGCAATGTCTACAATATGTTGAAGCTCGCCCGACGTCTTTTCAGTATTACGGGCGACAAGCGCTATACGGATTACTACGATAACGCCTTCACAAACTCCATTCTCTCCTCGCAGAACGCCGAGACGGGCATGACGACCTATTTCCAGCCCATGGCGAGCGGCTTTTTCAAGGTCTATTCGTCGCCCTATGACAGCTTCTGGTGCTGTACGGGGAGCGGCATGGAGAGTCTCTCCAAACTCGGCGACAGCGTCGTCTATCTGCGTGCGGAGGAGATCGCGATCGAGCAATATCTGTCCTGTGCGTTTGAAAACGAGGATGTGTCTTTCACGCTCTCCTGTGATTTCCCGACGCACGAGCGGGGGATCCTCAGGATCAAGAGGGCAAAATCGCCCCTTATGTTCCGCCTCCGTATTCCCGATTGGGCGGACGGGGAGCCCGCCGTGGGCATCAACGGCGTCCGTATCTCCCCGAAGACGGAAGAGGGGCACATCCTCTTTCAGGCGCGGGAAGGGGATGTCGTTCTCTTTGCGATTCCCGTTTCCGTTACCCTGAAGGGACTCCCCGACGGCGGGGCGCTCGCGTTCCGTCACGGCGGCGTCGTGCTCTCTGCAGATCTCGGCGAGGACGATATGAAAGAGACATTCACGGGCGTGGATGTGAGGATCCCCGAGAGGCGCGGAAAAATGTCGGACAGCGTCTATTTCCCCGATCTTGCCGCCGTGCTGGAAGAGCCAAAAAAGTTTTTGAAACGGGAGAAGGACTGCTACTATCTCGAGGGCGGGGACCGCAGATTGCGGCTTGTTCCGCATTACCAAAGAAATTTCGGCAGATATGCGATCTATCTGCAACTTCGGGAGGGGGAACGCGGCGAGGAAGCCGTACAGAGGGTTCCCTTCGATACCGTCCAGTGCGGCTACGGGCAGTATGAATCGGACGAGCTCCATGCACTTTCGGAATGCGGCTCCCGTGCGGGGACGGATGGAGTCTCCTACCGCGTCGCGGGGCAAAAGGGGTGGTTTTCCTACGATCTCGCGGTCGATCCGACCAAAAAGAACGTGCTCTCCTTTGAGCTGAGCGGCGCCGAGAACGGCAAGACGCTTCAGATCACGGCGGCGGGGGAGATCATCCACGAGGAGACCCTGTTCTATCATATGGGGGAGAAGACCTACCGCAAAGAGGTCGTCCTTCCGCCCCCCGTCGTCGCGGCGGCACGGAAGAAAAGTGCAAACGGGAGAGAGTACTCTGTCGTCAGAGTATGTTTCCGCGGGCTCAACGGGCGTGCGAGTGCGCGGATATGTGGTTTTTTGCACATTTATACAGATGAAAAGATTTAATTTTTTTCATTTGGCTCTTTACAAATGCAAAAAATGATAGTATAATGGAAGAAAAGAACACGGAGCGATCCATGAAAACGCACGAATCGGAGGAGATGTACCTCGAGACAATTTTACTTTTGAAGATGCATCGGACAAGCGTCCGTTCGGTAGACATCGTCGAAGAACTCGGTTATGCGAAGTCTTCCGTTTCGCGTGCCGTCAATCTGCTCGTCAAAAAGGGGCTCATCCAAATTGATGCAAACGGGGAGATCTCACTCACGCAGAAGGGACAGAAGAAGGCGGAGGATGTCTATGAAAAGCACCGCGTCTTTACGGAAGTTTTCATCCGTATGGGCGCAGACAGGCAGCTCGCCGAGGACAACGCTTGCCGCGTCGAGCACGTTATTTCCGATGATCTGTTTGAGATCCTGAAAAAATATCTGGAAAATAACGGAACCGTCGGCTGAGCCGACGGTTTTTTCAAATCGTTCTATTCGGTGAGAGTATCGAGGATCTCAAAATAACTGGGGAAAGTCTTCTTGCAACAGTCGGGATCTTCGATCTCGACCCCCCCGATTTTGAGCCCGACGAGGGAGAATGCCATGGCGACGCGGTGGTCTTGGTAGGTTTTAAGGCGCGCCCGATGGACGGGAGAGGGCTCAATGAAGAGATCTTCTCCGTTCGTGAAGGCGCGTACGCCGAGCGCACTCAAATTGGCGATCGCAGCTTCGACGCGGTCACACTCCTGCGATCGGATGTGGGCAATGTTCCGAAGGATGGACGGGGTCTGCGCAAAGGCGGCGAGAACGGCGAGCGTCAGTGTCTGGTCGGCATAGTCCCGCATATCCTCATCGAATCCGTGGTAGAAGGGAATACGGCTCCCGTCCGCGACGATGCCTTCCTCCGTATCGTGGAGACGGACGCCTCTCCTGCCGATCAGCTTCAAAAATCGGATGTCGCCCTGTAACGTGTCTGTATGGACCCCTTCGACGGTGACTTTTGCGCCGCACAGGAGGGATAAGGCATAGAAGTAGCAGGCGCCCGAGATGTCCGGTTCGACCTCGAAGACGGGGGGAGCGTGCACGATCGGCCCGACCGCATAGCCGTTTTGTATGCGCTCACACTTCCCCGAGAACTGTTCGATGAGCCGCGCAGTCATGATGAGATAGCTCCCGCCTGTGCGTGCACCGGTGAGCTCCACGTTGAAGGGATGATCGGAGAGCGCGGCGGCGAGCATGAGCCCGCTCGCATATTGTGTGCTCACGTCCGTACCGACCTCTGCCTTTGCGGCGTTGACGCCCTGCGAGGAGATGCGGAAGGGGAAATGTCCTTCTTCCTTCAGAAACTCGATCTTTGTGCCGAGCTTTTGCAGGACGGAGAGCAGATCCATCGGGCGGCGTTCCATTTGTTCGGAGGCGCGGAGTTCGTATTCTCCCCCGAGAAAGGCGAGCACGGCCGTTAAAAAGCGGGCGGCAGTCCCCGCGCTTCCCACGTTCAGAGTCGCTTTTTTGGAAAAATCCTTTGTTCCATGGACCAGAATGCCGTTCTCCGTGCATTCTGTTCCGATCCGAAGCGCCTTGAGGCAGGCAAGAAGCGCCTCGGTGTCTTCCCCGAAGTAATTACAGCGCAACAGCGTATCTCCTTCGCTGAAAGCCGCAAGAATGAGCGTACGGTTGAGGATGCTCTTCGAAGCGGGGACCTTCACACTGAACTCTCTGCGGTTCAGTTTTTCGACAAGATAAGATTGCATGAAGACACTATATCATTTCACGGGAAAAATGTCAATCATTCGTAGCAACCGAAAGACGATTTCTATCTCCGTTCGTGACGGGGAACTCGTCGTCCATGCGCCGCTCGGGATGAAACAGGAGGCGATCGATCAATTTATTTCCCGTCACAGGCGGTGGATCGAAGCGCATTGCGTTCCGCCGAAGAGACTCGATCTCTCGAACGGGGCGGAGGTTGTGCTGTTCGGAAAGCCTTACCGGATTCTGGAGGGCTATCCGCTTCTCGGCGACGACTTCCTGCGGCTTCCCGCGGAGCGGAGGGAGCAGTCCGCCATATCGCTCTGCACACTCCTTGCAAGGGAGTATATGTCTAAATTGACGGCGGAGATCGCGGCAAAGTACGGGCTCCATTACACGGGCGTCCGCATCGGCTCTGCGCGGACGCGGTGGGGCACCTGCACTTCGGACGGGAGGATCGCATATACCTTCCGTTGCGTCTTTTTGTCTGCGGAGGAGGCGTATTATCTCGCCGTTCACGAACTTTGCCATACAAAACATATGGATCACAGCCCCGCGTTCTGGCGAGAAGTCGGAAAAATTTTGCCCAACTATCTCGCGATCAGAAAAAAGCTCAAGCACAACACATGGGCGATGAAATGGCTGTAAAACCCGAAAATTCTGCGTTTTCATAGTATTATGCCTGACATAATACTTCATTTATCGCCAAATTATCGCATTTTTCTCCATGAAATATGTGATAGAATTTTTATCTGTCCCCATACGAAAAAAGGTTTACAAACGCGTGGAAATCAGATATAATAGAACAGATGAAAGCACGGATAAAGATCCTTACGCAAACGCTCGGCCGAAAGTCTCTCTTCGAGGGGGAGGGTGAGCTCGACAGGATCGGCGACGGTTTTCGGATGTGCTATCTCATCGAGGGGGACGAGGCGTCGCTCGATCTTTTCGCCGATCGCATCATCATGCGTCGGTCGGGTATGAGCGAGCTGTTTGCCGAATTTTCCGAGGAACAAAAATTTTCACTCAGGATAACGCTTGGCGGCGAGAGGACGGAGATCCCGCTCGTGACCCGTGTTCTCCGTTGCCGCTTCGGCGAGGGAGAGCTGAACGCCCGCCTTGTGTACGATCTTGCTTTTACGGAACTTCAAAGATTTTATTTGCAAATTTTTATCAAAATTTCGGAGGAATGATGACGATCCAATATCTCGGGCATTCGTGTTTCTTGCTTTCGGGCAAGTCGGCACGTCTGTTGACCGATCCCTACGGGGACGTCGGGTTTCGTTTGCCTGATGTTTGCTGCGACGCCGTGACGGTGAGCCATGCCCATTATGACCATTGTAATGTTGCCGCTGTCAAAGGTTCTCCCACGGTCTTTGACCGCGCGGGGATATATCGCTTCCGCGATCTCCTTATCGAGGGGATCGAGAGCTTCCACGACGACTGCCGCGGCGTAAAGCGGGGGAGGAATGTGATCTTTAAGATCGAAATGGACGGCGTGACGGTCTGCCATCTGGGCGACCTCGGCCAGCCGTTCGATGCAGACCTTGTCAAAAAGATCGGCAAAACTGACATTCTGATGATCCCCGTCGGAGGGAATTACACGATAGACGGCATGGAAGCCGCGAAGTATGTGCGGGCGATTTCGCCTTCCGTCGTCATCCCCATGCACTATTTTGTGGAGGGACTTACAATCGATATCGGCGGCGTTGAACAGTTCCTTTCCGCAACGGAATACCCGATACAGACCGTCGGATGTACCTATGAGGTCCCTTCGCCCGTCGAAGGCAAAAAATCGATCGTTATGGAGAGAATGGAATCATGGCAGTAAAAGAAACAAAAAAACTCGAAGATTGTTACCGTGAATACCTTGATACGTTGCCGATCGTGACATTGCGCGTCTTGGGCAGAAACAACGGCGTCCCTCAGGCCTCGGCGACCAATAAGGAACAGCTTGTCGAGGCGATCATCGGCATTCTGACGGGGGCGGTGAAACCTGCGCCCCGTTCCAACCGCGGCGCTCCGCCCAAACAGAACTATCTTGATCCCGCGATTGAGACGAAACTCTCCGAGATCAAGCGGCAATGTGCCGCCGAGGCTGCGCCGTACGAAGTCGCGGCTCCCGAATATACCCCGCGCCAACCTGTCGATTCGACCGTCTACAGCGGGATCCTCGAGATCACGGGGGCGGGGTATGGCTTCCTGCGTGCCAAGAACTGCCAGCCCTCGAACAGCGGGAATGACGTCTTCATCCCTGCGCCTGTGATCCATTCGTTGCGCCTGAGGGAAGGGGATTTCGTCACCTGTACCGCAAAACCCCGTCAAAAGAACGATTCGCCCGCTATGGACGTGCTCGGCTCCGTCAACGGGATGCCCGGAGGGATGTATGAGCAGCGTCCGCAGTTCGACTCGCTCACGGCACAGTATGCAAGCGAGAAGATCAAGCTCTCGGAGGGAAATTCCGAGCTCTCTCTTCGCGTCCTCGATCTCTTTATTCCCATCGGAAAGGGGCAGCGCGGACTCATCATCGCCCCCCCGAAGGCAGGTAAGACGACGCTCCTCAAAAATATCGCTCATGCGATCAATGCGTCGCACCCCGACATCTCGCTGATCGTCCTCCTGATCGACGAGCGTCCCGAGGAGGTCACGGATTTCAGGACCAGTGTCCCCGGGGCAAAGGTCGTCTATTCGACATTCGACGAGGGCGCCGACCATCACGTTCGGGCGGCATCGCTCACCGTTGAACACGCCAAGCGGCTCACCGAAATGGGGAAAGACGTCGTGATCCTGCTCGATTCCCTGACAAAACTCACCCGTGCGTATAACTATATCACGGAGAGCACGGGGAAAACGCTCTCGGGCGGTCTCGATGCAGGCGCACTCGCCGAACCCAAGCGCTTCTTCGGCGCGGCGAGAAATACCGTCGAAAAGGGGAGCCTCACCATCCTCGCGACCGTGCTCGTCGATACGGGCAGCCGTATGGATGATATCATCTATGAGGAGTTCAAGGGGACGGGCAATGCAGATATTTTCCTCTCCCGTGAACTGGCAGAGCGGCGGATCTTCCCCGCGATCGATATCAGGCGTTCGGGGACGAGAAAAGAGGAGCTGCTCCTCACCCGCGACGAGCTGAACGCCGTCTATAAGATGAGAGAGAGGGGACTCACGGAAAACGCCCTCGGGCTCTTCGATATGATGAAGCGTACGGCTTCCAATGAGGAATTTGTAGCGCGGCTTCCCGAATGGCTGAGGATTTTCAAGGCGATCTGAGCGCCGCCACGGTCTGTTTCCGATGAATATTTACAGCCCTCCCCGAGAAAGGGGAGGGCTGTTGCTGTGAGCAAGAGGTCTTGCTGTATATCGATATGATGATTTGTGTCATCATAACAGCTCGAGGACTTCGGCGATATCGGCGCTGAGGCAGATGGCCTGCTTTTGGATCTGCTCGGGGCAGAAGGCTTCGCCGTAGTTGATACAGGCGTAGACCGCCCGCCCGTTTTGTGCAGTCAAACGCCAGAACGGATATTTGATGATGACGGGCGTATTGTACCCGACGCCGAGTTCGAGATAGAGCACTTTGCCCTGTTTGTGTGCGTTGATAAATGCTTCATACCGTTCACAGGCCGCGTTCCAGCCCTCGTCCTCGACAAACTTGTCGTCGGCACGCAGATTCATTGTCATCGGCTTGCCGCAGACGGGGCAATGGGGGATGAGTCCGCTCGGGATCTTCATGCCTTTTTGCTCCTTTATCATGCGGCGGACGGCTTCCTCGTTGTCATACGTCTTGTGATGGCAGGGCTCGGAGCATTGAAAGAGCCCGTAGTCGCCCTGTGTATAAAACAAGCGTTTCTTATCGAATCCCGCCTTCTGAAAGCAGTGGTCGACATTGGTGGTGATGACAAAATAGTCCTTGTCCTTCACAAGGCCGAGAAGTCTTTGATAGACGGGCTTGGGCGGGTCCATATAGCGATTGACGAGGATGTACCTTGACCAATACGCCCAATGTTCCTCGGGCGTATCATAGGGATAAAATCCGCCCGCATACATATCGGAAAAGCCGTACTTTTCCCCGAAGTCGGAAAAATACCGCTCAAAGCGTTCGCCCGAATAGGTAAACCCCGCCGCCGTCGAGAGTCCCGCCCCCGCGCCGATCACAACGGCGTCGGCAGAAGCGATGATTTCTTTCAGATCGGGAGTCATCCGATCTCTGCGTCCGACGCCGTGTAATTTTCGAGCGAGTTCGTCTTTACCTGCACGCAGATATATTTGATCGCGCTCGTTTCGGCTGCGAAAAATCTGCGTTTGGCGGCGGGAGAAATGCGCAGCCAGTCGCCCGCGGCAAGCGGAACGCTCTCTCCGTCGATCACCGCGACCCCTTCCCCCTCGAGGATCCCGTAGATCTCCTCATTTTGTTTGTGCGAATGCACGAAAGGAACGCTCGCGCCCTTCGGGAGCTCGTTGATACTGATTTCCGCACCCGTAAGGTGAAGCGCATCGTGCAATTCGACGCGCGCCCCTTCTTTGACGCTGACTTTGTTGAAATTTGCCATTTGAAATACCTCCGATAAAATATTTTTTCGACCCCTTCGGATCATGCTTTCAGGATAGCACATATAAAAAGATTTTTCCCGAATGTTACAAATTGATTATTCGGTAATAAATTGGATACAAAGTTTCTAATTTGAACTATTGACAGATTTCTTTCTTTATGATACAATCATACCACTTCAAAAAAGGCAGGAAAGCATCATGTTGACGAAAAAGGAATTGCCCGAATGCCCCGTTGCGACGACTGTACAACTCATCGGCAACAAGTGGAAACTGTTAATGATCCGAAATTTGGTCTACAATGGCAAACAGCGTTTCAGTGATTTTATCAAAACAATCCCCTCAATCAGTAAAAAAGTTTTGACAGACAACCTTCGGGCGCTCGAGGGGGACGGGCTAATCGACCGGGAAGTCTTTGCGGAGGTGCCGCCGCGGGTGGAGTACTCGCTGACGCCGCTCGGGATGACCTTAAAACCCATTCTCGATGCCATGTCGGACTGGGGGACAGACTATAAAAGCCGATTATAAGCGAAAAGGCAAGGAAGACATCCTTGCCTTTTCATATGTCTTGGAATTATTCTTTGCTTGAGCGGGTCTGGAGATAGTAGCAGACGCCGAAGATGAGGACGCCTACAAAATAGATCGCGGGGAATCCGATAAAGAGCATGATCTCGGATGTCGTCGTATAGGCACGGAAGGACAGGTCGATGATGAGCGCTATGATCACGAGCAGGGCATAGACGACGACGGCATTCACCATGACGGGGACTTTCCGCCTGAGGTAATTTTCGCCGTAATGATTGGCGTAAAGCAGACCCGTGACGAGGAGGGCGGCAAATCCGAGCGCCCACATGATGCAGGGGTAATAGACGGGGATGCTGAGACGGTCTCTCAGACCCATCGCGATCCCTCCTACGATGACGCACCAGAAGAATGCAACGATCGCACTCAGGAAGAGCGCTTTGCCTCTGTGGACGGTATTTTCACGGTCGGGAGCGGCAGAAGAGGGGGCAATCTCGGCACCGCCCGCGGTCGTGACTCGGAGTCCGTCGCGCGATGCACGCGATTTGATGTCGCGGAAGTCGATCCCCGTGACAGGCGTCGGCTCGGATGCCTCGGCGGGCTTGGATGAGGTGGGGCGGACGGCATTGTCATACAGCCTTTCCACGACACTGCGATAGTCAGAGGAACTCTCATCGCCTTTCGGGGGATCTTTTACCGCTTCGGGACGGGATTCTGCCGTCTCGGCAGGGGGCGTTGCGACGAGGGAGAGATAATTTCTGTGCTTGAACTCTCTTTCGCGCTCGCGCAGCTCATATTCCATCTGTTGCCGAAGCGCTTCGTCGTGCTCGGCGAGGGCCTCCTCGTAGCGGAGACGGTCGTCCTTGATCTGCGCCGCATGGCGTTCACGCTCCTCCGCAAGGGCGGTGTCGTGCCGCTCACGCTCCTGTGCGAGGAGGGTATCGTAGCGTTCACGCTCCTTACGGATGCCTTCCGCAAACGCCTCATCGCTCTCCTCTTTGGCGGTGCGGAGCGCGTCCTCGCGCTGCTGTTCTGCCGTCTCACTCGCGGCCTTCAATTCCTGTTTATGGACTTCTGTGAGTTCACGGAGGGCCTGTGCGTGCAGTTCGCGCTCGACGCGAAGGCTCGCCTCGGACGCCTCACGCTGCTCGGAGAGGGCTTGGCGGCCCGCTTCCCGCGATGCCTCGAGCTCTTGCTCATGCGCGGCGCACATTTCATCGTATTTCTTCTTCTGAAGCTCGAGCTCCGTCTTCAGCGTCTCGTCCTCGGCAACTTTTTCCTCACGTTTTTCCTGAAGCTCGGTTTCCAGTTCTTCCCGCTTTGCCTGAAGCTCTGCCTCCAGCGCCTCGCGTTTTACCTGAAGTTCGGCTTCCTGTTCCTCGCGTTTTGCCTGAAGTTCGGCTTCCTGTTCCTCACGTTTTGATTGAAGTTCCGCCTCGCGCTCATCCCATTTCGCTTGGAACTCGGCTTCGAGCTCCTTGAGCAATTGGTTGCGCTCCTCGGCGAGGGCGTCCTCACGCTCGGTCCGTTCGGCGTCGAGCTGTGCCTTCTCCGCCTCGAAATCGGCACGCTCAGCATCGAGTTCGGCGTTCTTTTTCGCGTACTCCTCTTCGAGAGCGAGACGTTTTTCCTCGTATTCCTTCTCGAGCGCAGCCTCTTTGTTGCGGTATTCCTCCTCGAGCTTGTCGCGGAGAGCGGTATCGTCGAAACTCGGCTCGAAGTCGAAATCCTCGGAGGGCTCCTCGTCGTCCCGTGAAGAGGGGACGCGGGAGGTCGAACGCTTCAGGACCCGCATATCCACGGGGGTGGGGGCGGGTTGGTTGAAATCGAAGTCACGGTCGGAGATGAGCGAGTCGATGATCGTCCTCGAGTATTCCCACTCTGCCTGATTTTGCTCGGAAACAGCCTTGCCCTCGTCGGTGAGGGAGAAATATTTTCTCCTGCCGCCGCCCACGGAACCGCCCCAGTAGGAGGTGATGTAACCGTCCTTTTCGAGGCGTTTGAGCGCGGAATAGAGGGAGGGCTGTTTGAGCGAATACTGCCCTGAGCTCTTACGTTCTATCTCGGCGATGATCTCGTAGCCGTATTTATCGCCGTCGTAGAGGGAACGCAAGATGATGGTATTGATATGCCCGCGGATGAGATCGGAACTGACGCCTTTGTCGGACTTGTCCTCTTCGTCGGATCCTGCGGGGATGATTTCGTCGTCCATGCAAATTCCTCCTTTATGTTTGACATAATCATATCATATTTTTGTTTTTCTGTCAATAGAAGAGTACTATGTCAGACATAATTTTTTGCAATTTATGGAAATTTTCATAATTTTTTGGTTTTCGGCATAAAAATCTACGATGGGGATCCTGCGCGGGGCAATGTTTATCATAGGGGGAGCGATCGGGGCGGGCTTTATCACGGGGGCTGAACTCGTCCGTTTTTTCGGGGGAGAAAGGTTTGTGATTTCGGTCGTCCTGTCCGCCGTCCTCTTCTTTTTTCTGACCCTTTTGTTCCTGAACCTCGGAAAAAAGTACGGGGGAACGGCGGGGGTCCTTCGGCTCTTCGGAAGAGGGGCGTGTTTTGTGCGTCTGCTCTTTTCTCTGTGTGCGCTCGTTTCCGCGGCGGGGATGCTGGCGGGGCTCGACGGACTCCTGCCGCGCTTTGCCCCGCTCTTGTCTCTTTTGGGACTTTTCGTCGCCGTAATCTTCGTGGAACGGGGGACGGATGCCATTTCCAAATTCAATTTCGTGCTCGTTCCCCTCCTGCTTTGTTTTCTGTTTTTCTATGCGGCGGGGAAACTTTCTTTTTCCTATCCGTCTGCCCGTCACGGCGCGGGGGGAGCACTCTATGCGGGAATGAATGTCCTGTTCCTCGCCCCCGTGCTCATGGACGCAGGAGAGAAGATGAAGTGTCCCGCTTTGTCGTCTGCGCTCGCCGCAGCGGTGATTGGCGGATCGTCTCTTCTCGTCCTTGCACGCATCGTCTATGAAGGGGCGGGCGCTTTGAATGCACCCATGCCCTTCCTGTATGCCGCGGGCGGGAGATTTTTTCCGATTGCGGTCGCGCTCGCGATCATGACTTCTCTCGTCTCCTCGCTCTATACGCCGCTCTCGGCGTGCGGGGGGCTCCGCGGCAAAAAGAAATATGCCGCAAAGGGCGGTGTGCTCCTTACGGCATTTTTGCTGTCCCGCATGGGACTTACCGAGGTGATATCCGTGTTTTATCCCCTGATCGGCGGGGCGGGGCTCTTCTTTTCAGCTCTCTGCATTCTTTACGATCAGCTTTTCAAGAAGCACCACGAGAAAGTACATCCCCGCGGCGAGCACGCATAGGATGCAGGTCGCGCTCATCACGAGGTCGAGCTTGAACACCTGCCCGCCGTAGACGATAAGATAGCCGAGTCCTGCCCGCGAGACGATGTATTCGCCCATGATCGAGCCGATCCAAGCCATCCCGACGTTGACTTTCAGCATGGAGATGAAGGAGGCGAGCGAGGAGGGGATCACGAGTTTTCTCAGGATCTGGAACTTCGTCGCACCCATCGAACGGAGCAGAAGGATCTTGTTCGTATCCGTCGCAATGAACGCGGAGAGCATATGGAGCGTCGCGACGATGATGCCGACGAGGACGGTCATGAAGACGATCGCCTCGCTCCCCGTGCCGAACCAGATGATGATGAGCGGCCCCAAGGCGATCTTCGGGAGGGCGTTGAGCACGACGATGTAGGGCTCCAGAACCTTTCTGAGCGTCTCGCTCCACCAGAGCGCAAGGGCGACCGCACAGCCGAGGATGACGGCGATCGCAAAGCCCACCACGGTCTCGAGAAGGGTCACGCCGATATGGTAGAAGAGCGAGCCGTCGAGATAGAGCGAGGCGATCGTCTTTGCGATGCGGGAGGGGGAACTCGTCAGGAACGGGTCGACGGCGCCGCACGCCGTGATGAGCTCCCACAGGCCGAGAATGAGGGCGAGAAGCCCGAGGCGAAGCGCCCATACGAGGGCAAGGTTTCGCTTTCTCTTTGCGAGAAATTTTCTGTGTTCCGCGGAATATTCGTGTTTCATTTGTTGAGCTCCTTCCAAAGCAATTCGAACCAAGCGGAGAACTGCGGCATTTCCCGCCGCTTGATGGGGCGCGTCTCGTCTCCGAAATCGAGCGTGTGCCCGTAGGCGACGGACGCAGGTCTTTTGGTGAGGACAAACACCCTGTCTGCAAGCGAGATCGCCTCGGAGATATCGTGCGTGATGAGGAGCGCCGTCTTTTCCTCGCTGCGGATGATGGAGGACACGTCCTCGCAGACATTGAGACGGGTCTGATAGTCGAGGGCGGAAAACGGCTCGTCGAGAAGAAGGATGTCGGGTTCCGTCGCCAGTGTGCGGATGAGCGCCGCCCGCTGCCGCATTCCCCCCGAAAGCTGGGCGGGATAGCTCCCGAGGAAATCGCCGAGCCCGTATTTTTGTGCTAAGGCGATCGCCTGTTGCCTTCTTTCGGCCGTATTCTGCCGCTTGATCTCGAGGGGCAGGCAGATGTTCTTTTCGATTGTTCTCCACGGGAAGAGTTCGTCCTTTTGCAGCATATAGCCGCAGCTCCCTTGCCGCGTCACCTTCCCCGAAGAGGGGGTAAGCAGTCCCGCCGCAAGGGAGAGCAAGGTAGTTTTCCCGCAGCCGGAGGGCCCGATCACGGCAACAAATTCACCTTCCCGAACCGAGAAGGTGAGATCCGCCGCCGCAGTCGTCTCTCCGCGCCTTGTGTGATAGGTATAAGTTACGTCTTCAAAGCGCAGGATTTCGTTTTTCATGGGTGTGCCTTCTTGGGGAATGATTATTTCAGTTCTTCATAGACTTCCGCGGCGAGCGTGTTGTCTGCGATCCGCTCAAAGGGGATGCGCTCGGTGAGTTCACCCGCGGCGTCGATGATGTCGAGGAGCCGTTCAAAGCTCTGTTTCGTCATCTGCATATCCGCCGCCCACGCGTCGATGCCCTGATAGCTTCTGACGCTCGTCGCGAGAGACTCGGCGGAGGTGTCGGGGAAGGCTTTTTTGAGCCCCTCTGCGATCTTTTCGGGGGTCTCCTCACGGGCGTATTTCACAGCTTTGAGCATTGCACGGAGGAATCCCTTTGCCGTGTCGCGGTGGGAAGTGAGCCATGAACGCTTTGCGATATAGCTCGTATAGGGGACTTCGCCGCTCGCAGCGCCGACCGCTGCGACGATGTAACCGTTCCCCGCCGCCTGCGCATCCGAAGCGATGGGTTCGAACATCGTGCAGTAGTTCGCCGTCCCTTCGAGGAAGGCCGCCGTCATGTTGTTGAAAGAGACGTCGAAGTTGAGCTTGTAGTCGGTGACGTTGTGTTCCTTGAGGATGTATTCAAACGTCATCGCGGGGACGCCGCCCTGTCTTCCCGCAAGGATCTCCTTGCCCGAGAGATCTTCCCACTTGAAATCGGGCTCGGGGGTTCTTCCGACAAGGAAGGAGCCGTCCCGCATGGTGAGCTGTCCGAACACGGTGGGGACGTCGCTCGTGCCGCCCGTTGCAACGTAGAACGCCGCTTCGGGGCCGCAGAATCCGATCTCTGCATCCCCCGAGAGGACCGCCGTCATGACTTTATCGGCTCCGCCGCCGTTCGTAAATTCTATTTTGATGCCTTCTTCCGCGAAATAGCCGAGGGAGTCGGCGAGGTACATGGGAGCATAAAAGACGGAATGCGTCACTTCGTTGAGGTGTACGGTGACGAGCCCGTCGTCTGTTTCTCCGCCGCAGGCGGAGAGCGGAAGCAGCGCGAAAAGCGCCGCAGAGAGAATTGCCAATGTTTTTTTCATATTTCACTCCGTGAAAATTTAGGATAATACATTGTATGCCCCGCCCGCTTTTGTTGACAACGGAGAAAATATGCGGTATAATCAAAGATGTCCGCGCTCTGCGGACGTCGGTGAATTTTATGAAAGAAATGAAGACAACGTATGATCCGAAGGACTTCGAGGACCGCATCTATGCACGCTGGACGGAAGACGGCTGTTTCCGTGCGGAGATCGATCCCGCAAAGGTGCCGTTTACCGTTATGATGCCGCCCCCCAATATCACGGGGCAGCTCCATATGGGGCACGCGATGGACGAGACGATGCAGGATATCGTCATCCGTTTCAAGCGGATGCAGGGGTATTCGGCGCTGTGGCTCCCGGGGACGGATCACGCGTCTCTCGCGACCGAGCATAAGATCGTCGAAAAGCTCCGCGAGGAGGGGACGACAAAGGAATCGCTCGGCAGGGAGGAATTTCTCCGCCGCGCTTGGGCGTGGAAGGAGCAATACGGCGGCAAGATTATCGGACAGCTGAAAAAGATCGGCTGCTCCTGTGACTGGTCTCGACTCGCCTTTACGATGGATGAAAAGTGCTCCCGCGCGGTGCGCGAGGCCTTCTGCCGCCTCTACGAAAAGGGGCTCATCTATCGCGGGAGCCGTATCATCAACTGGTGCCCCGACTGTAAGACCGCGCTCTCGGATGAGGAGGTCGAGCATACCGAAGATGCGGGGTTCTTCTGGCATTTTGCCTATCCCGTGGAGGGCTCGGACGAGAAACTCGTCATTGCGACGACCCGTCCCGAGACCATGCTCGGCGATACCGCCGTTGCCGTCAATCCCGCCGATGAAAGGTATGCTTCCTTTGTCGGAAAGACGCTTTTGCTCCCCCTCACGGACAGAAAGATTCCCGTGATCGCGGATGAATACGTCGACCCCGCCTTCGGGACGGGCGCCGTGAAGATCACTCCCGCCCACGACCCCAACGACTTCGAGGTCGGGCTGAGACACAGTCTTCCCATGATCAGAGTGATGGGGGATGACGGCACCATGAACGAGCTTTGCGGGGAATTTGCGGGACTTGACCGCTATGAAGCACGCAAACGTATCGTTGAAAAGATGAAAGAGCTCGGGCTCCTCGTCAGGATCGAGCCCCATACGCACAACGTCGGGCATTGCCACAGATGCCATGCGGCGGTGGAGCCCATCGTCTCCAAACAGTGGTTTGTCAGGATGGCGCCCCTTGCAAAGCCCGCGATCGACGCCGTCGTCAAGAACAAGACCAAGTTCGTGCCCGACAGATTTGCCAAAATCTATTTTAACTGGCTGGAAAATATCCGTGACTGGTGCATCTCCCGCCAGCTTTGGTGGGGACATCGCATCCCCGTCTGGTATTGCGATTGCGGCGAAGTCATCTGTTCGAGAGAGGAGCCGACCGTCTGTCCCAAGTGCGGCGGGACCCATCTCGTGCAGGAAGAGGATTGCCTCGACACATGGTTCTCCTCGGCGCTCTGGCCGTTCTCCACGCTCGGCTGGCCCGACAATACCCCGGAATATAAATATTTCTACCCGACCGACGCGCTCGTCACGGGCTACGACATCATCCCCTTCTGGGTCATGCGCATGATGTTCTCGGGGATCGAATATACGGGCAAGGCGCCCTTCTCGGATGTACTCATCCACGGCCTTGTACGCGACGAGCAGGGGAGAAAGATGTCGAAATCCCTCGGGAACGGCATCGACCCGCTCGAAGTCATTGAAAAATACGGCGCCGATTCTCTGCGTCTCTCCCTTGTGACGGGCGTCGCGCCCGGGAACGATACCCGCTTTACCGAGGCAAAAGTCGAGGCGGCACGGAACTTCATCAATAAGATCTGGAACGCTTCCCGTTTTGTGCTCATGAATACCGATTGCGACGTTCCGCCGATCTCGGAGATCCGTCTCCAGCCCGCCGACCGCTGGATCATCTCCCGTCTCATGACGACGATCCGCGAGGTCACGCTCTCCCTTCAGAAGTACGATCTCGGCATTGCGGCGGACAAGCTCACCGATTTTGCATGGAGCGACTTCTGCGATTGGTACATCGAGCTTTCAAAGCCTGCGCTCTACGGCGGCGATCCCGATAAGAAGCGTTCGGCGCTCGGCGTTCTGCTCTTCGTCCTCGAAAATACCCTCAAACTGCTGCATCCGTTCATTCCCTTTGTAACGGAGGAGATCTACGGCTATCTGCCCGGCAAGAGCGGACATATCATGACGGAGGATTATCCGAGATACAACACCAAGCTCTCCTATAAAAAGGAAGCGAAGGCGTTTGAGGGCGTGATCGATCTCATCAAAGCCGTCCGTGCCATGAAGGTCGAAGTCAACTGCCCGCCTTCCCGCAAAGTCCATCTGTTCCTCGTGACGGAGCAGAAGCGGCTCGTTGCAGTCAACAAACAGTCCATTCTCCGCCTTGCAGGGGCGAGCGAGATTGAATTTGTCAACGGTGCCGCGGCGGTCGGCGGGAAGACCGTTTCCCATGTCTGCGAGATCGGACACCTGTTCGTCCCGCTCGGGGAACTTGTGGATATCGAGAAAGAAAAGGAGCGTCTCAGGCGGGAACTCGAGCGCGTGATGGCGGAGATTGCCCGTGCGGACAGCAAGCTCCTCAATAAGAATTTTGTCGCCAAGGCGCCGAAAAAGCTCGTGGACGACGAACGTGCCAAAAAAGAAAAATACCTCGACATGAGGGATAAGATCGAAAAACAGCTCCGTTTGCTCGACGAATGAGCCGTACGGAGGGATCTCGTTCATGAAAAGAGGAAAATTTACGGTCATCCTCGTCGTATTGCTCTTCCTGCTCACCGCGTGTACACCCGTGCAGGGCTCTCTCACGATCTTGGGGGAGAGCGAACGCTCGATGGACATCGGCGACACTTTGCAGCTCGAATGCAGGACCGAGCATATCGACGGGGAGATCACATGGAGTGCATCGGGCAAATGCGTCAGCGTCGATGCAAACGGGCTCGTGACCGCAACAGCCTTGGGCGCCTCCGTCGTCAAGGCTTCTGCGGGGATATACAGCGACTCCGTCCTGATCTATGTCAATCGTTCGTCTGCGCCGTGCGGCATCGGCCTCTCGGCAGATCGGACTGTTATTTCCGTGGGCGAAAATGCCGTTTTATCTGCAAATTACCGCTATGACGGCGGGGTCGGAGAGCAAAACGGCGTCTTTTCTTATGAGATTATCAAGGGAGATGCGGCGACGCTTGAGGGGAACATCCTGCATGGGGTATCGGCGGGAAGTGTCGAAGTCGTCGCGGGCGACGGGACACTGCAGAGCGATCCGCTCACAGTCACCGTCGTCGGCTCCTCGACGGGCGGCATCGCCCTGACGGCGGAAAAACAAGAGATCCTTGTCGGCGAGAGCACGCGGCTCTTTGCCCGCTTCACGGGGGAGGATCTCGTCGAACAGGACACGGATTTTTCCTATCGGATCATCGACGGGAGCGACTATGCCGAGCTCGATGACGATATTCTGACGGGCTGTGCCGTCGGGACAGTAAAAGTAATCGCCGAATCGGGCGGCGCCGAGAGCAATGTCCTCTCCATACAGGTGATAGAGCGCGGCGGCGAGATCCGTCTGTGGGCGGATAAGTATTATCTTGCAGAGGGGGAGAGCACGCTGCTCCACACCTCATGGGGAGAGGGCGTCACGTACGAGGCGGTGCAGAATGCCTCCTGTATCACGTTGAGCGGCAATACTGTCACGGGCCGTGCGGTCGGCGAGACGTCTCTCGTCGCTAAAGCAGGGGAGGTGGTCAGCAATGCGATCACGCTTACCGTCGTGGCGGACGGGACCACCCCGAAGAGCATCACGCTCACCTCGGACAGGACGACCGTCTCCGTCGGGGAGACCGCTGCGCTGTCCTTTGCCGTAACGCCGACGTCGGCGGCGAGAAATATCGCTTTCCGTGTGCTCGAGGGGGACGCCGAGGTCATAGGGAACAAGGTCATCCCGCAGAGCGGGGAGCCCGTTTCCGTGATCGGGATCATCGGCGGCGTCGCGAGCAATGCCGTGACGCTCAACCCTATAACATTGTCCTCGGATCCCTATATGAATGTCTCGGAGAGCAGTTTTTATAGCGACTATTCCCCCGCGGAGAGTGCAGAGGACGCCGCCTACCGCAGCGATCACTATCTGATGTCGGGCGACATCTCCGATCAGGATCAGGCGCCGACGACGGCGAACCGTCCGATGATGGGGGGACTGTATGTACGCAACAGCGCGTCGATTTACTCCGAGGACGGGGACACCTACTTTGTGATCGACCCTCAGGGCAATCTTGCGAGCAAGATCTATCGGGATGGGGCATACGTCACGCTTGAAGACGTTGCGGCATATCTTTTCGCCTTCGGCGACATTCCCCCCAATTACACGGAGGACAAATCGGGGAAACCGTCTTCGAGTCCGTGGGGAGAATATCTCAGGCTCAACCATTCCTCCTTCAGCGGCGATACGAGCAGATACCCGTATGAGCCCGTTCTGCCAGATATCAGAGGGGCGGGCGGGAAGCTCTACTATTATGAGATTGACATCGGTACGACGGGCACGGACTGCGATCCGTCATACTCGATAAGGCCCTATAACAACGGGAGAACGATCACGAGGGGCGCGGCACGGATCGTCTATACGCGATACAATGCAAACATGGACGCTTTCACGAGCGTCAACGAGAAATATCTGTTCTATACCTATAACCATTATAATGATTTTCAGGAATACCTGAATTATCAGGGCGGCTGGGGAGAGATGTTCGGCAACATCACGGGCGGCGGCTCGCTCTCGAGCAGTACGGATTATAACCCGACCGCCTATGTCCCCATCATGCTCCGCTCATTCTTCCTGCTTTGAGGTTGTGATAAGGATGACCGTAAGAAACGGCTCAGGATGACCGTAGACAAGTTCAAAAAATTTTTCATAAAGTTGACAAAAAATCTTGACAATTGTTAACGGATATGTTACACTATCCACAAATCATTGCGGGATTCCTGCCCCCATGGGGGCAGTTTGTCATTTCATGACAAACTCAAAGCTCCTATCGGTCGGGAATTCTCCAAGCAGTATAAGGAGAAAAGGAGCTATGAACAAGACAAAAAGGCGCTCGTTTGTTGCAGCGCTGTTTGCCCTCATCTGTGCGTTCGTCCTCGTCTTCTCGCTCGGCATGATGTCGGCGTGCGGGAACGAATCGGCAGACACGGCGCAATCGGCGGGCGGCGCATGGTACTACGGTACGGCGATCCCGTCCGACACCCTCGGTGAGAACGGCGATCACTATCTCAACACCGAGACCCTGACGAGTTACGTCAAGGAGTCCAACGTCTGGCGCAGTGCGGCGCCGGGTGAAGCCGGTAAATGGTACTACGGTACCGAGGAACCCGGGGAGTTCGGCACGGCGGGGGATTTCTATCTCAAGACAGACACGTCCGATCTCTACCAGAAGGGCGCGGAGGATTGGGAGCACGTCTGCACGCTCAAGGGAAATGACGGCCGTGACGGCGTCATCTGGTTCTCGGGGAAAGGGCATCCCGATACTTCGCTCGATCTTGCAGGCAAGGTCAAGAAGCAGGGCGATTTCTACATCGACACCGACACATGGACGGTCTACCAGCTCGGCACGGAAGACAAGTGGGTCGAGCTGGGGAGCATCAAAGGACAGACGCCCCAGCGCGGGACGGCATGGTTCTACGGCACCGTTGCGCCCGAGGACGCCGCGCTCGAAGACGTCTATGAAGGGGATTTCTACTATCGTACCTATATCGACGACGTGGCGCATACCGAGAATTATCGCATCTATCGCTATGAGAGCGGCGCATGGGCGGTCAAGACGACGGTCATGGTCCAGAAGATCGACGATGCGCTCTTCGGCGCCGACAATGAGGAGTATTTCAAGGACAACGGCACGACAGTCGTGGTCGAAAAAGCCGCCGCAGGGGCGACCGAACTCACCATTCCCGGCCAACTCGAAGGCAAGCCCGTCGAAATCAAGGAAGAGGCCTTCAAAGGCAATAAGACACTGGAGTCTGTGACGATCGAAGAGGGGGTCACCGAGATCCCCGCGGGTATGTGCGACGGCTGCGGCAGCCTCACAACGGTCACGATCCCCGAAAGCGTCACTTCGATCGGCGACAACGCCTTCCGCTATACGGCCGTGGACAATGTCGTGATCCCCGCAGGTGTGGAGTCAATCGGGGCAGAGGCCTTCCGCGGCGGCGTCCTTCGGACTGACGAACCCTCTCATCTGACTTCTGTCACATTTGAACCAAACGGTAATCTCAAGGAAATCGGCGAATTTGCGTTCAGTTATTGCAAAAAACTCGAAGATATTGAATTGCCCGAGGGACTTGTTTCCATCAGGGCCAGTGCCTTCGCCGCCTGTGAGGCGCTTGACAATGTCGTGATCCCGGAGAGCGTCACCGAGCTCGGAAGCAGAGCATTCAGTTCTTGCAGTGCGCTTACAAGCATATCTTTCGCACCGGGGACGCAGATCGACAGGATCCCGGACTACTTCGTCTCTCAGTGCGAGCAACTCACATCGTTTGAGATCCCTGAGAGCGTCACCGTGATCGGGGTGAGCGCATTCGGCAATTCCGGGCTGGAGTCGATCGCCATTCCCGCAAATGTCAAGACGATCGAGTCGCGAGCCTTCTGTACCAACATCTCCGGTAAGGTTTCCAAGTTGGCTTCTGTTACCTTTGCGCCCGAGAGCAAGCTCGAGGAGATCGGAGATATGGTTTTTTGGGGTACTTTGATCGAAACGATCGAGATCCCCGCGTCCGTACTCAAGGTCGGGGAGCAGGCATTCAAGAATGCGAGCCTTTCGTCGGTCACCTTTGCAGACGGCAGCCGATGCGTCGAAATCGGGGCAGGGTGCTTCGCCGACTGTGCGAATCTGGCTTCCTTGGAGATCCCGACGAGCGTGCAGCATATCAGCACGGGCATTCTCAACAATACGGCGATCTACAATACCGAAGACAATTGGACGAAAATCTCCGATGGGAAGGGCGTAGAGAAATGGACCTGTCTCGTTGTCGATGGCTGCCTGATTTCAATGAAAAAACTTGGCGATACCGTGCCTGATCTTACCAATCCTATGACAGGAACCTCCGAATTGCGCAAAGCGCTTGTGGAGAGCGGAGAATACACGGTGAAACTTCCCGAGGGACTGCGGCTGATTGCTGAAAGTTTTTCCAATAGCGGGAGCGGAAGCGACACAACCAAGAAGGATGCAACGAAATCCTATGCAAAGGTCATCATTCCCTACACCGTGGAATATATCTGCGATTTCGCGTTCGGTTCCGGCACAGATCCCAATTTGCGCCCCGGGAAGGTGGTCTATCTGTCCGAGATCGAAATCGAGGACACGGAAGAGCATCCCTCTGTGCTCAAGTCGATCGGCGCATATGCCTTCTCGAGCTACTCGGTGAAGATCGACAAGATGAACATTCCCGACAGTGTAGAGCACATCGGCACAAATGCCTTCACGGTCATCGTGGAAAGATCTTATAATTTCGCAACGGGATTGGAATGTGAAAATTCCAGGGAAACTGTGAGAGGGGACGGTTATAACATTTACAATTATGTGATGATCATCCATCCGGACAATTACAAGATCAGCGTTGACGGTTGGTATGCCGAAGGCGTGTCTGTCGAGCAAATGCAGCAGTATCATCCCGGCTGTGAAGAGAAAGCGGAGCATAATTTCTACTACTGGTACAATGGCGAAAAAGGCAGTGAGACCGTGACAGAGTTCTGGTATTCGCTCTATTCGGGCATAGAGCTCTGGCGCGACAAGCACTAATCGCCCTGAAACAACTCACATCAAGATCATTTTTGAATTCCACACAAACGGAAAAAGAGAGGGAAACCTCTCTTTTTTCGCTACTATTTTTTCGCTTGATTTGTTTTATCGTCCGCGCTCCTTCGGGCGCGTGCTCAAAAACAAATGCAAGCGAGGAATGTCACCCTCTGGGATATTGAGTTGCGGCTCGAAATCGCTCTCCCCGACATTATGGTTCCCGTAGGGTACCAAATTGAGTCGCCCACGGCGGAAGTGAATTCCGCCTAAGG
>CANQLW010000004.1 GCA_947624805.1 uncultured Clostridia bacterium
GCGGCGGTAAAAGGGGGAGAAACGCTCACCGACGGAGAGGTGCGCTCCCTTCTCAAACGGATGGACGGGGATATGGGGCTCAAGTGCCCGCACGGAAGGCCCGTTGCCGTCAAAATCAAAAAGAGCGAGATGGAAAAGCTCTTCAAACGGATCGTATGAGGAAACTTTTGGTCATCTGCGGCCCCACGGCGAGCGGAAAGACGGCGCTTGCGGTCGAATGTGCAAAGCGGCTTGGCGGGGAGATCGTCTCCTGCGACGCGCTCCTCGTCTATCGCGGCCTGAACATCGGCACTGCAAAGCCGACCGAGGAAGAGAAAGGCGGGATCTTGCATCATCTCATCGACGTCGCCGACCCCGCGGAGACGTTTTCGGTGAGCGATTTCGAGCGCCTCGCTCTCGCTGCCGTTGAGGATATCCTCGCCCGCGAGAAACTTCCGATCCTCTGTGGCGGAACGGGGTTTTATCTCAACGCGATCTTGTACCGTCACAGCTTCGGCAACGCACCCGCAGATGCTTCCGTACGGGAAAAATATGAAAAAATCGCCCGTGAAGAGGGGCGGGAAGCGCTCCATGCCCGTCTTGCCGCGGTCGACCCCGAGAGCGCAGAGATTTTGCACGTCAATGATGTGAAACGGGTGATCCGCGCGCTCGAGATCTTTGAGACGACGGGGAGAAAGAAATCCGAACAGCACGATGGAAATACGCCGCGCTATCCGTTTGAGGCATTTTCCTTCCGCTATCCGCGCGAGGAGCTCTACCGCCGTATCGAAGCGCGTGTGGATGAAATGATGCGGGCGGGACTCGTGGAAGAAGTCCGCGCGCTCCTGTCCGTCGGTGTTCGCAGGGACGCCCAGTGTATGCAGGGAATCGGCTACAAGGAAGTCGTCGAAAGTTTGGAAAAAGGCGATTTGCAGAGTACTATGTCAGACATAATTAAGAAAAATACGAGAAATTACGCGAAGAGACAGGAAACTTTCTTCAAAAAAATGGAAAATTTACATTTTGTCGAGCCCGCCCCCATCGAACGGGCGGCAAGTGAGGTCATAGAAATTTATGAACGTCGATGAAAGGATCGCGGCTGCGGAGGCCGCTCTCAGCAAACAATTTGCGGCGATCGATGCGGTCGCCCTTCACAATCAGGAAAAAGTTCTCGAGGCATTCCGTGCGGAGCAGATCGCACTCCGTCATTTCGCGCCCTCGACGGGGTACGGCTATGGGGACGAAGGGCGGGACGCCCTCGGAAGGGTCTATGCCCGTGCCTTCGGGGCAGAGCGTGCGATCGTCTCGCCCGCGCTTTTGTCGGGGACTCACGCCCTCACCGTCGCCCTTTTTGGTGTTCTCCGTCCCGCCATGCGGGTTCTGATCGTGAGCGGGACCCCGTACGATACCATCCGTCCCGTGCTTTGGGGGGAGAATAACGGCTCGCTCGGGGAGTTCGGCGTCTCGTTTGAGGTGCTCCCCCTGACTGAGGACGGGAAAATGGACGCCGCCGCACTCTCCCGAAAACTGCGGGAAGGGCACTATGATATGATCTATCTCCAGCGTTCGCGCGGATATGAACTCCGTGACGCCTTCCCAGTCGCCGAAATCGGCAAGATTTGCACGCTCGCACGGGAAAACGGCTTTGAGGGCTGTATTTTCGTTGATAACTGCTACGGAGAATTTGTCGAAAGGGAGGAGCCGACGCAGCTCGGTGCCGATCTTATCGTCGGCAGCCTCATCAAGAACCCGGGGGGCGGGCTTGCTCCGACGGGAGGCTATATCGCAGGGCGGGAAAAATATATCGAGATGTGCGAATACCGTCTCACGGCGCCCTCGGTGGGCGGGGAGATCGGCTCCTATGCCTATGGGTATCAGCCCTTCTTTCAGGGGTTTTTCCTTGCGCCGCACGTCGTTGCACAGGCGCTCAAGGGGGGACTTCTCATCGGCAAGTGCATGGAGATGCTCGGCTATGAAAATTTCCCCTCGACGGAAAAGCCGCTCGTAGACATCACCCGCGCGATCCGTTTTCATACCAAGGAAGAACTCTGCGGGTTTATCCAGTCCGTGCAGGACGTCTCTCCCGTCGATTCCTTCGTCAAACTCGAGCCGTGGGATATGCCCGGGTATGACGATAAAGTCATCATGGCTGCGGGGACCTTTGTGGCGGGCGCCAGCATCGAGCTCTCCGCCGACGCGCCCATCAGGGAGCCATACACCGCCTATTTTCAGGGCGGGCTTACCTACGAGCACTGCGTTCTCGCCTGCCGCGCGATCTTAAAGAGGCTATTGGGGTAAATACTGAAAAAATCGCTCTCCCTTTCTTCGGGAGAGCGATTTTTTTATTTGGTTCCGAATAATCTGTCGCCGGCGTCGCCGAGGCCGGGGAGAATGTAGCCGTTTTCATTGAGGCAACGGTCCTCCGTGGCGACGTAGACGGAGACGTCGGGATGTTCCCGAGAGACCTTTTCGATCCCGTCGGGCGCGGCGATGATGGACATGAGTTTGATGTTCTTGCAGCCCCGCTTTTTGAGTGCGGCGAGTGCGTCACAGGCAGATCCGCCCGTCGCAAGCATGGGATCGACGAGGAGCACCATCTTGTCCTCGATCCCCTCGGGCAATTTACAGTAATATTCCCGAGGCTGCAGGGTCTCTTCGTCGCGATACATTCCGATATGGCCGACGCGTGCGGTGGGGAATACCCGATGCACGCCGTTCACCATGCCCAGCCCCGCCCTTAAAATGGGGACGATCGCGATGCTCTCCTCGGGGACACGGTATTGCGTCGTGACTTCGAGAGGGGTCTCGACCTGTACGGGAACGAGCGGAACGTCCCGCATACTCTCGTAGGTCATGATCGTCGTGATCTCCTCGATGAGTTCACGGAATTCCTTCATCCCCGTGTTTTTGTCGCGCAGGATCGCGATCTTGTGGTTGATGAGTGGATGATTGAAGATAAAGACGTTTTTCATACCCTCCTCCGTCGGAAAAAAAGTTGCTTTTCTCTATCATAACATAAATTTGAAGGATTGGCAAGGCCTGTCCCCGTCTCCCGCCGTATTTTTACGGTTTTTCAAAAATTTTTTTCGGGAAATATTGACAATCACAGAATTTGGTGTTATCATGGTGATATCAAAATGATATCATATAACGGTATCTGAACGGAGGCAGAATATGGAAAACAAAAAATTTGACGAAATCACGGAAAGATCTGCACATGAGAAGAGCGGATGGATGATGCTTGCGATCATTATCCTTCTGATCCTGTGCTCGGTCGGGCTGTTTGCGACGGGCGCGGCGTTCTTGGATGAACATCCCGCCTTTGTCGTTCTCATGGTCGCAGGGGTCGTTACTTTGGTCTGCTGGATCTTTTTGTGCAGCGGATTCAAAGTATTGCAGCCAAACGAGGCATTTGTCCTCACGCTCTTCGGGCGTTACTACGGCACGATCAAGCGGGACGGGTTCTTTTGGGTGAATCCCTTCTGCGCGGCGGTCAATCCCGCCCGTATGTCGACGGCGGGCTTCGCGCGGAAGCTCTCGCTGAAGGCGATGACGCTCAATAATGACAAACAAAAGGTCAACGATGAAGAGGGGAATCCCATCGAGATCTCCGTCGTCGTCATCTGGCGTATCACGAACACGGCGAAGGCGGTGTTCAACGTCGAAAATTATATGGCATATCTCTCGACGCAGTGCGATGCGGCGATCCGTCAGGTCGCCCGTCAATATCCCTACGACGTCTCCACGAACGGGGATGAGACCTCGCTCCGCGGCAGTGCACAGGAGATCGCGGAAGTGCTCCGCGCCGAGCTTCAGCAGCGGACGGAGATGGCGGGCATCGAGATCCTCGAAGCGCGGATTTCCCACCTTGCCTATGCGCCCGAGATCGCCGCGGCGATGTTACAGCGCCAGCAGGCGTCTGCGATCATTGCGGCGAGGCAGAAGATCGTCGAAGGCGCCGTTTCTATGGTGCAGATGGCACTCAACAAGCTCTCCGAGGAGGAGATTGTCGAACTCGACGACGAGAGAAAGGCACAGATGGTCTCCAATCTTCTCGTCGTGCTCTGCGGCAACCGCGACGCACAGCCCGTTGTCGGCACAGGGAGCATCTACTGATCAATTGTTATGAAAAATCTCTTTGGCTTTCAGACCACGAAAAAGGTGGCGGGCTACCGCTTTGCAAACGAGTATGCGGGGGAGGAGTTTATCGTACGCCGCGTCGATCCGCCCCTTGCGGCAAAGCAGGCGGAGCTTTTCGAACAGGCAAAGAAAATTCAAAGGGGAGCGGAGTTCCCGCAATGGCTGAATACCGTCGTCGGCGTCATCATGCTCCTCGGTATCGGCGTATGCGCGGCGGCGCTCAGTGCATGGGCGGAGGGGGATGCCCCGTATGAGACGATGGTCCATAACGGTTTATGGTATTTTGTCGGCTCGGGAGGCGGGGTAGCGCTCCTCTGCGGGATATACTATCTCATCCGGTCGAGGAGACGGCGCAACGTGATGAGCTCTCCCGATGTCGCCGATTTTATGGAGCGCTCGGAGAAGCTGAAAAAGGAGAGCCTTGAAAATCTTCTCGTCCCCGAGACGGCGGTCGGCGTGGACATCTTCATTGCGCCCGCAAAGGCAAAATTCGAGAAAACAGTCTCTTTATTCGGCTCGGCGTGCCTCAATGAGAACTTTCACGTCTTTCGGGACGGGGATGCACTGTGCATTGCGGACGAGACCTGTGTCATGCGGATCCCGTTTGAGAAGATCGTAAGGATCGTACGCGTGATGAGAGGGATCTCCTTCTGCGGCTGGAACAAGCCCGAGGGGATCAGGAAAGGGAAGTATGCTCCCTATAAGATCAGGACCAACGAGCAGGGGATCTTGCTCGTGAACCCGTTCTATGTCGCGGAGATCGCGGGCGCCGAGCCGTATGCGCTCGCCTTCCCGCCCTATGAATATGATGTGCTCGCGCCCCTTCTCGGGAGCAAAGCATTTTCGGTGGAGGAGGTCAAAAAGCTCAATGGATGATATGGTAGATGATATGGTAAAGGAAGAGATCGTTCGGGCGACGGATCTTAAAAAGACGTTTACTCTCTCGAGGAAACAGCAAAAGATCGAACGCACGGGGGAGACCCGCCGTGTTGCTGTCAACGGGCTCTCCTTTTCCGCTTACCGCGGGGAGATCTACGGCCTGCTCGGGCCGAACGGCGCGGGGAAGACGACGACGCTCAGGATGCTTGCGACGCTCATCAAGCCTGACGGCGGAGATGCCGTCATCAATGGCTATTCTGTCCTGAAAGAGCCTCGGAAGGTGCGTGACAGCATCGGATTCATGACGAGCGAGCTCAAGCTCGAGGGATTTTTCACGCCAGATTATCTCTTCGATTTCTTCGGCGCGATGCACGGCGTGGAAAAAGACGTCCTTTCAGCACGGAAGAGAATGCTCTTTTCAAAGTTCGGCATCGATAAATTCGCCGAAGTCTCCGTCAAGGATCTGTCGACGGGGATGCTGCAAAAGGTGTCCCTCGTCATCTCTATCGTGCACGATCCCGCCGTCGTCATCTTCGACGAGCCGACCAACGGACTCGACGTCCTGACGGCAAAGGTCGTCACCGATTTCCTCGCCGAACTCAAGGCGATGGGGAAGAGCATTCTGCTTTCCACCCATATTTTCTCACTCGTCGAAAAGCTCTGCGACCGTGTCGGGATCATCTTCGACGGGAAAATGGCCGCCGAGGGCCCGCTGGAGGAGATCGCAAAGGGGGATCTCGAAAAATCCTTCTTTGAACTTTACCGCGGCGTTAAGGGGGATGTGATATGAAACTGCTTGCGCTCATGAAGAAAGAATTTCACCGTTTCTTTCACGACCCGAGACTGATCGTCACGATGCTCCTCCCCGGGATCGTCATCTTTTTGCTCTATACCATTATGGGAGAGATGATCCACGCCGAGCCCGAAACATATGACTACAAAGTATATCTGCAGGGGGAGTCCTTTGTAACTTCGCTCATCGGCGTAGCGGCCGAAGAGAGCGGCAATACCGTGGAATGGCTTTCCGTCGAGGATATGGACGCGGCGAAAAAGGCGGTGGAGGACGGCGAGGCGTCTGCGCTCCTCATCTTTTCGGACGGATTCGACAATTTTCTCGAGGGCGGCTCTCCCGCGGACAGCGTCGTATCGATCGTCTACGATCCCTTGGAAGACGCGGGAACGAGTTTTTATGCACTCTCCGACGCGATCCTGCAACAGGTGGGGAGACGGTTTGAGATCCACGCCGAGAGCGTCGCCACGGAGGCCAATATCGGCAGAGAGGTGATGCAACAGATCTTGCCTTTTATCATCGTATGCTTCGTCTTCTCGGCCTGTATGAGCGTGACGCTCGAGTCGGTGGCGGGCGAGAAGGAGCGGGGAACGCTCTCAACCATTCTCGTCACATCTGCGAAGCGGTCGGATATCGCCCTCGGGAAGATCTTGCCGCTCTCCTGTATCTCCATGCTTGGCGCGATCTCGAGTTTCCTCGGCGTCGCCCTGTCCATGCCCAAGCTCATGGGGATCTCCATGGGGTTCTTGGGCAAGTACAGCATCGGGAGCTATCTTTTGGTGTTCCTTCTCATCATCAGCTTTGTGCCGCTCATCGTCGCTCTGATCTCGACGGTTTCGACTGCCGCCCGTTCGGTGAAGGAGGCTTCCGCCTATACGAGCGTGCTCATGATCTTCGTCATGGTCATCTCGCTTGTGACGGCGTTTTTGCCCGCCATCGGGAATTGGGCGGTCGCGATCCCCGTTCTGAATGCCGTCGTCTTCATACAGGAGATCCTCGCGGGAGGACTTCCCGTCTGGCAAGCCCTTGTCAGCGTGGGGGCGAATCTGCTCTATACTGCGGCGCTCGTCTATCTCATGACGAGGATGCTTTCGAGCGAGAAAATCATGTTTGGGAAGTGATATGGACGAATTTCTCAGACTATATCTGACGGGAAAAAGGGCGGAGGAGCTCGAACGCTTCGACCGTATCCGCAGCATCCTCGGGATCATCGGAGGGGTACTCACCCTTATCCCCGTGTTTTTGCATCTCTTCGGTGCAGGAAATCTGCCGCTCAACATCTCCCTCAGCGTCCTCGGACTTTTGTTTGAGCTCACGGCATCCTTTCTCTCCCTTCACAAGAAAAAATATGCGGGGGAGCTCGTCGAACTCGAATATTCAGCGTCGCTCCTCGGGAAATCGGGCAGGGAGCGTGAGATCCACCAAAAACTCTATGAGGCATGGAAGGAGACGCTCGGAAAGCCTGATGTCCGTTTTCTCATCTCGAACATCATCGCGGCGATCGGGTACACGACGCTCGTTCTTGCCGTGATCCTCGTCACATTCTTGCATCTCAGGGAAATCGTTTTGCTTGCCGCGGGCATCCTTTCGACGGGGATCCTCATGATCCCGATCGCGATGCGTGTCTCCATAGAGGGCACAGCCCGTGCGAAGCTGTATGAAACGGCGGGACAGGAGATCGATACGATCAAGCGGACAAAGTTCGGGAAATCCGAGAAGAAAATCTTTGAGGAGTCCGAAAACGCCCGCGGGTTCTCCTCTTTGCCCGTGTCCGTGGCGATGTTCCTGAAAGAGGACGTCGAAAGGGAAGAATTTCGCGCCCTTTCGAAGCGGAGCGGGATCTTGTCCTTTCTCATCGGCTTTTTGTTTGGAATCTTCGTCATGTTGTCGCCCGTCTGGCTGTCAATCATCATGGATCGGCTCGGCTCAACGCTCACATGGACGCTCGGCGAGGTGCTCCTCGTCGTGGTGTTCGGGACGATGATTGCCTTCCTCATCCCGATCGAGGCAAAGAAGAGGGCGATTTACAGGCGGAATGCCGAGAAACTCGGGTCGGGGGAGCCCGATAGTATCCGTATGCATTTGCAGAGCGCTTGGGTACGCCTGCAAAAGATCGGAAATACCATGTTCCTGTGCTTCTTTGTCGGGTCGATCGTCTGCGGGGCCACAATGGGGCTGATCGGGTACTTCATGGTGGACGGGTTGAATCTCGCCGAGTCGGTCGGGAGCTGTATCATGTATTTTTTGCTCCCCGCGGCGCTCATTTCCATTGTCATCTGGTTTATCGTCTTCGCGGTCTACCGTAAAAAAGTGCGCCCGCTCGAATTGCAATTAAAGACGCTTGAAAGAGGGGAGGAGGAAGTATGAAGGATAACGAAAGCAAAAAACAAGTGCCGCTTCGGCTCTCTCTCTCCCTGTATGCTGAGCTCTCGCGCTGGGCGGATGAAGATTTCCGCTCCCTCAACGGCCAGATCGAATATCTCCTCACCCTCTGCGTCAAAAAGAGGCGGGGGGGGACGCCTGACGGCAAAAAAGAAGAGAGCGCAAAGGGGAATCCCACAGATTCGTGAGAAACCTTTTGTTTACGGCACTTTTGCGATGTACTATGTCAGACATAATATTGACTTTTTGTAGAAAAGAAGGCCTTCCCTTTCACGGGAAGGCCTTTTGAGCATATGGAACACTTATCAACAATGCAGAGCGTGGGTCGGATTATGCATTCCGACTTTCATAGCGGACGGGCTTCTGGTCGACGAGTTCGTAGCCCTTCTTGGGCTTTTTGCGGAAGAAGTCGATCTTGTTGCCGAACTTGAGGTAGAGCACGAAGAGGACGATCACGGCAGCGGCGACGCAGAGGACGGCGATCGCCCATGCGTCGAGATCTTCTGCCTTGACGTGCGTCCAGAGTTCGTTGATACGCTCGCTCGTATCGGCGTTGAAGTAGTTCATGACGGCACAGCGTTCAATGACGTCCTGCGGAGGGAACTGTGCATAGAGCTGGCGGCGCGTGCGCTGCTCTTCATCGGCATAGACATGAGCATCTGTCCCAAAGAACCACGAGAGGTCGTAGAAGTCCTCAGGTTCTCCCTCCTCTTCGCCGTATTCGAGATCGTCGCGGAGGAATTCGAGCATTTCGTTCTCCTCGCCCGCGATGACGGAAGTGTAGCCGATGTAATAGCTGTTGCGCTTGGCGCTCTCGGGCATGGACATAAAGTTTACAAACGCCTCTGCGGCCTGTTTGGTGCCGCGCTCCTCGATGCCCTTGGTGAGCACCCAGCCGTCGAACCAAAGATTGGAGCCCGCTTGGGGAACATAGTATTCGAGCATCAGGTCGTTTTTCTCCTCTGCCTCGTCGAGCGCATAGACTGCGTCACCGCTCCACGCATAGTTGAGCCAGATCTTTCCGCTCACCATATCCTGTTTGCCCGTGTCCGTCTCGAAGCCGTAGATGTTATCCTTCATGGAGAGGAGGGTATTTCCGACGACGTCCGTGTACTCGGGTGCAGTGCGGTTGAAGATTTCCGTGAGCGTCTGGTTGTAGCTTTCCTCCTTGTTTTCTGCAAGGGCGAGGAGCTCATCCTGATAGGTGACCCCGAGCGCGGCAAAGTAGGTGTCGCGGACGTTGTCCTTTGCCGTGATCTTATTGGTATATTTGTCGCTCGTAAAGGCCTTCCAGCCGAGTTCGTCGAGATCGGCGATGTCGACGTAATCGGGATTGTACACAAACCCCGTCGTGCCCCACATATAGCCTGCGGCGTATTCGCTCCAGCTGTGCTGTTCGGGCTGCCCGTCTTTCGTGATGCTGACCGTGCCGCTTTCGAAGATATTTTTGATGTAGGGGGAGACGTTTCTCACATAGTAGTTATTGGGATCGCTCTCGTCGAAAAAGCTCTCGTCGTAGGGCACGATGAGGTCTTCGGCGGCAAGTTTCATGATCATGTAGTCGGAGGGACACAGGAGATCGTATTCATTGCCGAGCACGATCTCGTTGTACATATCTTCGTTGGTGCCGAAGGTCGCGTAGTCGACGTGAATGGAGACGCCGTAGGTCTCCTCGTACCATGTCTCGAAATCGTCGATGATGTAGTGGGCATCCTCCTTGTCCAGACCCTCGATGTCGTTCTGATAGGATCCCTCTCCGCCGTCGTCGATGTATTCCTCCCAGCTGTACACTTTGAGAACGATCTCGGCGTTTTTCCCGCCGCATCCGCTGAGGGCGGCAAGGGTGGGGAGGAGGAGAAGCGCCGCGGTTAAGATACTCAAAACACGTTTTTTCATTGGTTTTCCTCCTTTTTCCGCATGGCGGGAAGATTGGAGAGCACGACGAACAGGACGATGACGATGAAGATGATCGTCGTGAGCGCCCAGAAGGAGGAGAGCGTCTCCGCCGTGTGTGCATTGCCGCGCATCGTCGCGTTGAAGACATAGGTGGAGATCGTTTCAAACCCGTTCGGGCGGGTGTAGACGGTGACGATATAGTCGTCAAGCGACAGCGTAACGGCGAGCATGAAGCCCGAGAGTACCCCGGGGATGATCTGGGGCAGGACGACCTTCATGAGCGCCTTAAAGGGACTTGCACCCAGATCGAGCGCCGCCTCATAGAGGGAGTTGTCCATCTGTTTGAGCTTCGGCATGACGGAGAGCACGACAAAGGGCGTGCAGATCACCATGTGTCCGATGAGCATCGTGAAGTAGGATTTCCCGATCCCGACCGCCACAAAGGTAATGGCGAGCGAGAGCGCGGTCACGATCTCGGCGTTGATGACGGGGATCTGCGAAGCGCCGTGCAGGAGCGCCTTGGAACGTTTTTTACAGTAGAACATACCGAGCGCCCCAAGGGTCCCGAGGATCGTCGACAGGAGCGCGGCGAGGAAGGCGAGGAGCAGGGTATTGCCGATCATTCCGAGGATCGCGGGATCGCCGAAGAGCTTTGCATAGTGTTCAAAGGAGAATTGTCCCGTCGTGCCGATGATGTCCGTCGAGATGAAGGAGTAGACGGCGAGGAGCAGGATGGGAGTGTAGAGGAGGAGCAGAACGAGCCCCACAAAGCCGACTTTCAGGCATTTTATGGCGATTTGCTTTTTCATAGATTCGCCCCCCTTACGTTTTCTTCTGAACTGAATCCGCCCGTCAGCCACGTCGAGACAAAGACGACGATGAGGAGGATGAGGGCGACCATCGAGCCCATATGCCAGTCGGTGCCGAAGTACTCATAGATGAACTTCCCGATGATCGTCACCATGGAGTTGCCGAGCATATCCGAGACGACGTAGTTCGTCATGGAGGGCAGGAAGACCATCGTGACGCCGCTCATGACCCCGGGGAGAGAGAGGGGAAGGGTGACCCTTGTAAAGGCGGTGAAGCCGTTCCCGCCGAGATCCGCGCTCGCCTCATAGAGGGCGGGGTCGATCTTCATGAGCGTCGTGTAGAGAGGAAGGATCATGAAGGGGAGGAAATCGTACACCATGCCGAATACGGTATTGAAGTAGTTTGTCTCGCCGAGCAGTCCGATCCAGTTGAAGAGTTCACGGATGGCATTGACGCGGAGCACGAAGTTGATCCACATGGGGAGCACGAAGAGCATGAGAACGACATATTTTTTCTTCATTTTGCTCCGTGCAAGAATGTAGGCGACGGGATAGGCGATCAAAAGACACGCCGCCGTCGTGATCAGCGCGATGACGATGGAGTAGGCAATCGTGGAGAGCTTCGTCGGATCCGAGAAAAATTTGACGAAGTTGCCGAATGAGAAGTGCATACTCCTGTCCGTGAACGCGTAGACGAGGATGACGAGCATCGGAATGATCACGAAGAAGATCAAAAAGACCGCGTAGGGGATGCACAGCGTCTTGCGTGAAAAGCGGGGGAGCTTCATGCTTTGTCCTCCTTCTCTTTATGCTTTAACGCCAGCCTGATCTTCTCCTTGGGAATGATGACCGAGACATAGTCGTTCTCGTTCCAGAGATCCTCAGTCGCAAAGACGAAATCTTCGTCCTCGTCGCTGTCCCCCGTACGCACGATGACGCGGTAGTGGTCGCCCTTGTAGATGATCGAGATGATGTGTCCCGTCGTGCCGCCCGCGTCCTCGTCGTCGCTGATCTCGATGTCGTTGAGCCCGACCTCGACCCTGACTTCGGTATCGGTGAGATCGAGCTTTTCGCCCGCGGCGGTGATGAGATAGCCCTCCTCGTCGAGGTGGCTCCCGGGGTAGAGCTGGGTGACGTCGCATTCGAACTCGCCGCCCGCAAATTCCACGTTGTTTGCCTTGTTGATGACGCCGTCGAAGACGTTGGACGTATAGCGGGGCTTCATGAGGTGGATGCCGTCGGGGGCAACGGTGAGCCCGATGGCCTCTCCGACCTTGCGGCTCTCCGTGCTCTGAATGACGAGCTCGAATTTTCCGACCTGCACGGTGATCTCATAGTGGATTCCCTTGAAGACGACGGAGATCACCTCGCCGTGCAGCGTTCCGTCCTCGGGCTTGCACATTTTGATGTCCTCAGGGCGGACGACGACGTCGACGGGTTCTCCTTCCTCGAAGTTGTCCACGCAATCGAAGATCTTGCCGCAGAACTTGACCTTGTGCTTTCCCACGACGGTGCCGTTCATGATGTTGCTTTCCCCGATGAAGTCCGCGACGAAGGTATTCGAGGGCTCGTTATAGATATCGGTGGGGGTGCCGATCTGCTGGACGACGCCGTCCGCCATGATGACGATGGTGTCCGACATCGTGAGCGCTTCCTCCTGATCGTGGGTGACATAGATAAAGGTGATGCCGAGCCTGTCGTGCATCTTTTTGAGCTCGATCTGCATCTCCTTTCTCATTTTGAGGTCGAGGGCGCCGAGGGGCTCGTCGAGGAGAAGGATCTCGGGTTCATTGACGATGGCGCGGGCGATCGCGACGCGCTGCTGCTGGCCGCCCGAGAGGGTGGAGATGGACCGCTTTTCGAAGCCTTCGAGGTCGACGAGCGCGAGCGCCTTTTTGACCTTGGATTCGATCTCCTTCTTTGTCAGTTTTTCCTTCTTTGTGTACTCCTCGCCGTGCTCATTGCGGTAGGTATTCATGACCCGCTTGCACTTGAGTCCGAACGCGATGTTCTCATAGACATTGAGATGGGGGAAGAGTGCATACCGCTGGAAGACGGTGTTCACAGGCCTCTTGTTGGGGGGAAGGAGGGATATATCCTTCCCGTCGAGGAGGATCTTCCCGCTCGTGGGGAGGTCGAACCCTGCGATCATGCGCAGTGTCGTCGTCTTCCCGCAGCCCGAGGGGCCCAGAAAGGTCATGAATTCTCCCTTTCTGATACTGAAGCTCATGTGGTCGATGACAAGATTGTCGCCGAAGTACTTCGTTACGTCCTGAAGTTCGATGATGTTATCAGCCATAAAACTTTCTCCTTTGGTGTGTTATCTGTTCAGAAATTGGGCGGGGTGGAGATCCAGATGACCTTTGCCCGCTTTTTTCCGCGATTGATGAGGTAATGTTCCTTTCCCGCCGTGTAATAAAAACTTTCGCCCTTCTTTGCGGGGTAATGCTTGCCTGCGATGACGATATCGACTTTCCCTTCGAGCACATAGCCGAATTCCTCGCCCTCATGGGGGATATCGGGCTCCGTCTGCGCGGAGGGTTCGAGCTCCACGAGGACGGGCTCCATCATATTCTTCTGCGCGTTCGGGATCACCCAGTTGAGGGTCATGCCTTCGGACTGCTTTTCGATGTATTCGGCTTCGGAAAAGACGATCTTCTCCTCGGTCTCTTCATGAAAAAAGTCGGAAAGATTACTGCCGAGCGCGTTGAGAATGTCGACGAGCGTTGCGATCGAGGGGCTCGTGAGATCGTTTTCAAGCTGCGAAATATACCCTTTTGTGAGTTCGCAGCGGTCGGCAAGCTCCTCCTGCGTAAGATTTTTTTGTTGCCGCATATCCTTGAGCTTTGCGCCGAGTTCCATGGTTCCTCCTTGTTGAGTTTAGTATTATTAAACTTTTTGCCTCTTTTTATCAAACTCTCGCAAAAATAAACTGAAAGTTTAATAAAAATAAACACATACCGCCGATGAGTATATTCTTTTCGCGGCGGAATGTCAACTGTTTCGCAGTGGATTTTAAGTTATTTTTTCGGAAATCGGGAAGAAATATAAAAATATGTCGCGCGTGCGCGATAGGAGAGAGGGGAAGAGGGCATGAAAAAATCCCCCGACGGCGTCGGGGGACAATACGTTCCTGTGTTCTGGTTACGCGTCTAAGGCGTTCAACTTCTTTGCCAGCTTTGCCTTTTTGTTGGCGGCGTTGTTCTTGTGAAGGATCCCCTTGGAAACGGCAGAATCGATCGCGGAGACCGTTTCGGGATAGAGAGCGGTCGCCTGTGCTTTGTCGCCCGCGTTGACGGCGGCAAGGAACTTCTTGATCTGCGTCTTCAAAGCAGACTTGACTGCCTTGTTTTCAAGGTTCTTCTTTTCGGTGACGAGAACACGCTTTTTTGCGGATTTGATGTTGGGCACGGTATTACTCCTTTGAAGGTACTTTATCTTGATAAATCTTGATTATTTTAGCATAAAATACATTGCTTGTAAACTGTTTTTTCACGCCTGAGAAAAAATTTTTCGCAATTTTTCTGTTTTGGGAGGGGAAAAGGGGTGAAATGCACGCCGAAAGTGGGGGTGTTCGACAGCGGAGCAGGGGGACTTACCGTCCTCGCCGAATGCGTCGCGTCGCTCCCGCAGGTAAAATTTTATTATTACGGCGACAACGGCCGTGCCCCGTACGGCAGCAGGAGCGGGGAGGAAATTACCTCCTTCGTGCAGGAAGCGCTGGAACGCTTCCGCTCGCTCGGCGTCGATGCCGCCGTTCTCGCCTGCAATACCGCTACAGCGGTCTGTATCGGGGAAATGCGGAGAAGGTTTTCCTTCCCGATCGTCGGGACGGAACCGGCGCTCAGGGCGGCCGCGCGGAGCTGCGGGGATGTCCTTGTGCTTGCTACCCCGCGTACGGCGGAGAGCGCGCGGCTGAAAGCGCTCATCGCAGCAAATGCCCCGTGCAGGTTCCGCGTCTACCCCTGCGATCGGCTGGCGGGGGCGGTCGAGCAGATGCTGATCTATGGGAAGGGGATAAATCTTTCCGCACATCTCCCCGCGGGAGACTTCGACGGCGTCGTCCTCGGCTGCACCCATTACAGCTTCCTGAGAGAGGAGATCGCGGCATATTACGGCGTACCCGTTTTCGACGGAAACGAGGGGATCGCACGGCGGCTGAAAGATATCCTTTTCGGCAAAAAAGTGGAGCACGGGTGGAGCCCAAACACAAAAACGAACAAAAGTTTACATTTGAAATGGAGCGGGGACCGACAAAAACAGGTCGTTTTCCTCGGGAAATGGGGGAATCTGAACGAAATCATATACAAACAAACGTTCAAAACCCGCTCGTAACGCCGATTTTCCGCCCCTTTGAGACCAAAATGGAAATTTTTCCCTTTTTCGGGAAAAAAATGGAGCAAAGTGGTTGACAGAATGCAAAAACAGTGATATGATAGAATCACTTCAAAAAGGAGGAGGTCGGAATGGATATCGAAAACATATTCAGCGGCACCGTTTATCATCAGCTCGATGATAAAGGGCGCGTCCGTATCCCCTCGAGATTCTTCCCCAAGGCAGAGGAAGGGGAGGAACGGAACTTTGCGATGAAGTTCTACTTCATGGCAGGGACGCAGGGTTGTATCTCCGTCTATTTGAAGGAAGGACTCGACGATCGTATCGCTGCACTGCGGGCGATCCCGAACACATCGGAAAAGGTCGTCCAGTCCAAGCGTAAGATCCTCGGCTCGATCGAATCCGTGGAGACGGACAAGCAGGGCAGGGCAGTCATCCCGCCCTTTCTCCGTACCTATGCAAAGATCGGGAAAGAACTCGTGACCGTCGGCATGGACGATCACTTCGAGATCTGGGCGAAAGAGGAGCACGACAGACAGGACGGCGGTCTCACATACGCACAGGCGTACAGCGAAGTCGGGTTCTTCTGATATGCAGACCTATCATTGCCCGATCATGGAAAGGGAAGTCGTCTCGGGGCTTGCGATCAGGGACGGCGGACTGTATTTCGACGGAACTGCCGGCGGCGGCGGACACTCCTATGCGATCCTTGCCGCAAATCCCTCCGTGAGACTGATCGCGACCGACAAGGACGGCGATGCGATCATGGCGGCGGGGGAGAGGCTATCCCCTTTTGCGGGAAGGTTCCGTCTCGTGAGAAGCGACTTTAAGGACTTCGGCGAAGTCCTCGGCGGGGAACGGCTCGACGGATTTTTGCTCGATCTCGGGATCTCCTCCCATCAGATCGACGACGAGACCCGCGGATTCGCCTATCGGGCGGACGACGCCCCCCTCGATATGAGGATGGACAAGCGTTCTTCCCTCACGGCAGCCGACGTTGTCAACGGTTACGGGGAGGAGACGCTCAGAAAGATCCTTGCAGAGTACGGCGAGGAGCCGTTTGCGGGGACGATCGCACGGAACATCGTGCGGGAGAGAGAAAAGAAGCAGATTACGACCTGCGGGGAGCTCAGGGGACTTGTGGAGCACAGCCTTCCGCCGAAATATCGTTCGGCAGCCTGTGCGAGACAGACCTTTCAGGCGATCCGCATCGAAGTCAACGGAGAGCTCGACGGCCTCGGGGAATGTATCAGAGGACTCATCGGGCGGCTCAAAAAAGGGGGAAGGGCGTGCATTTTGACCTTCCACTCGCTGGAGGACAGGATCGTCAAGACGGTATTTAAGGATTTATCGACGGCTTGCACCTGCCCGAAAAATTTCCCCGTCTGTGTATGCGGGAGAGTCCGTCAGCTTGAGATCCTGACGAAAAAACCGCTCACGGCGGGAACAGAAGAGATCCAAAGCAATCCGCGCGCTAAGAGCGCAAAACTCAGGATCGCGGAAAAAATCACAGAATAATTTACAAAATTGTCGAATAAGAATAAATGAAGGAGAGAAGCCATGTCTCAGACCGCACTCTTGGAGAGGGAAACCCGTTCAACGGCCACCGCGGACGAAACGCCCGAAGCGATCGCGCATAAGAAAAGAAGCGCTGAAATATATACAAAACTGCGTTCAAACGATGTGTCTGATGAGGAACTCATCAGAGAGATCGGTGAGAATCACCCTGCCGCGTCGGCAGAGACATACGCTCCCGCTGCGCCGCGGATGAGTGCAGGTTCCATGACTGCCGTCCGCGAGGCGCCCGTACGGGAAGCGACGCGTCCGCGCGAGCTCTTCACGGACGTCGAATACAAGGATCACCGTTTGGTACGCACGGAGGAGCCCTCTGCTGCCGTGACGGAGGTGCCCGTCGCGACGCCTTCGGCGTCCGCTGCACCCGCCGCACCCGCCGTAAAGCCCGCTGCGGAAGCGGAAGAGGACAACGAGGACCTTCGTCCCACGCGCCGTACGATGGATATGATCCACCGCAGCGAAGTATATCGGCCCGAGGTCAATACCGAGGCGCACGTCGGCTTCTTCGCCTCGCTTTCAAGCAAGGTGAAACTCGTGCTGGCGCTCGTCGCCGTCGCCGTCGTCGCGGCGATCGCGCTCGTCTGCATCAATACGGGGATTATCAATTCGCTGAACGCGGAGATCGACAGCCGCCGCATGGAGCTGCAGGGACTGAGCGATTACTCCGAATCTCTCAACGAGCAGATCCGTGAGGTCACCTCCGATGAATTTGTGGATTCTTATGCGGAGAACGTTCTCCATATGACGCGCTCCTGAGGGGGAGTTCCCATCAAACATCAATATTCATTTACGCTTTTACGAAAGAGGTTATTTGCCGTTATCTTGGCGATAACCTTTCTTTTTTGTCTTTTCCTGAGCAGATTTTTCTATATTCAGGTCATCTGGAAGGATAAATTGCACTATCTCGCCCTCGACCAGTGGACACGGGAGATCCCCATCCATGCGGGAAGGGGGAATATCTATGACGCGAACGGCGAATTGCTCGCAGGCAGCGATGCGGCGTACAGCGTCTATGCCCGTGCAAACGCCGTGACGGACGCGGAGGGCAGTGCGAGGGCGCTCGCCGACACACTCGGCCTCAGGTATGAGTCGCTGCTCGAAAAACTTCAGGACAAGAGCAAGTCCGAGATCCTTCTGCTCCGCAGGACAGGCAAGGAGGTCGTGGAATCTCTCGCGGAGAGTAATGTCAAGGGGATCTACTATGCACGGGACGACGTCCGTGTGTACCCTTACGGCCCGCTCGCCTGCCAACTCCTCGGCTTCACGTCCTATGACGGGAGCGGGACGACGGGGATCGAGGGGTATTATGAGAGCTTTCTCGGCGGGGAGGACGGGGAGATCCTGTTCGAAACCGACCTTGTCGGGGTCGATATCGACGGGACGACCGCGGCATATCTGCCTGCAAAGGACGGATTGAACGTCCGTCTTACCGTGGATCACAGGATTCAGTCGCTTGCCGAGGAAGTCATGGGGCGCGTCCTCATCTCCTCTGAGGCGAAGGCGGCGCGGGCGATCGTGCTCGATCCCACCGATTTTTCCGTGCGCGCCATGGTGAATCTTCCCTCGTACGATCTCAACGACATCCCGAGGAATGATATTTCCGCCCTCAATGCACTGTCGAGGAATTGCCTTGTCTCGGATATCTATGAGCCCGGTTCCACCTTCAAGATCGTGACGGCCGCCGCCGACATCGAAGAGACGCTGCGCGGGAATGCCGACGCACTGCCGCTTGATCATGTCTATTCATCCTCCCGTACCCGTATCGTGGATGGCACGACGATCAAGTGCTGGAGCGATCATGCCAACGGAAAGCATTCCAACCAGACGCTTGCCGAGGCGCTCAACAACAGCTGCAACCCCTGTTTTGTGGATATCGCGCTCGCCTTGGGGGAGGAGACGTTTTATAACTATCTTGAGGCGTTCCGCTTCGGACGGGCGACGGGGATCGACTTCTCGGGGGAATCCATCGGGATGCTTTTGCCGGAAAGCGTGGTCCGTGACTGCGATCTCGCACGGATCGGATTCGGGCAGACGATCGCCGTCACTCCCCTGCAACTCGCCTGTGCCGCGGCATCTGCCGTCAACGGCGGCTATTATTATGCACCGCGCCTCGTCGCGGAGATCTTCTCGTCGGACGGGTCTGTCAGACAGAAGACGCAGAAGAAGCTCATCGGGAGAACGGTCAGCGAGGAGGCGTCATCGATCCTGTCGGGGATGCTCGAGGGGGTCGTGCGGGACGGCAGCGGGAAGAAAGCCTATATTGAGGGTTACCGCGTCGCAGGGAAGACGGGGACGGCACAAAAATATGAAAACGGGCACATCGCGCAGGGCAAGTATGTTTCTTCCTTCCTCGGATATTTTCCCGCCGATGCGCCAAAATATTTAACGCTCGTGATCGTGGATGAACCGCAGGGTTCCTATTACGGCAGCACCGTCGCCGCGCCCTGCGCCGCAGAGATCTTTCGGGGGATCATCGATCTCATGAAATTGCCCCCATCGGAGGAACATCAATGAAATTATCTGTTCTTGCACACGCCGCGGGAGGGGAACTCCTCGGCGGAGATGCCGAGATCAAATCGCTCTGCACGGACAGCCGTGTCGCGGGGGCGGGGGATCTCTTTTTCTGCATCCGCGGCACGCACGAGGATTCCCATGCCTATGCCGCCGAGGCGGAGCGGCGGGGCGCCGCCGCTCTCGTCGCGGAACATCCGCTCCAAACGTCTTTACCCTGTGTCCTCGTGAAGGATGCACGGCGCGCGATGTCTGTGATGAGCGCAACGTTCTATCATGACCCCCAAGAGCATCTTCACATGATCGGCGTGACGGGCACGAACGGCAAGACGACCGTCACGCATATGCTCTATTCCATTCTGACCGTTGCAGGAAAGAGGGCGGGGCTCATCGGGACGCTCGGGGCGCGGTATGCAGATACCGTCATCCCGCCCTCGCTCACCACGCCCGACCCAGTCGCGCTCTTCTCCCTTCTGGCGGATATGCGGGACGGCGGTGTCGGGACGGTCGCAATGGAGGTGTCGGCGCACGCCCTCGCCCTTGAAAAGGATGCGCCCATCCTCTACGACGCGGCGATCTTTACGAACTTCACACAGGATCATCTGGATTTTTTCAAGACGATGGAGGCCTATGGGGAAGCGAAGAAGTCGCTCTTTCCCCGCTGCCGTCTCGGGATCCTCAACGCGGACGATCCTTTCTCTTCCGAGATCGCAAAGGTCTGCACATCCGTCGTCACCTACGGTCTGGAGGAGCCCGCCGACTGTTTCGCCCTCATCGACAGGGAAAATGTCGCGGGGAGCGACGTCCTGCTCAACCTTGAGGACGAGCTCATCGGCGTGCATATTCCCCTTACGGGCAGACATAATGTGTATAACGCCCTTGCGGCGGCCGTCTGTGCACGGCGTCTCGGCGTCGGGGCGGAGGCGATCGCAAAAGGGCTCGCTGCGACAAAGGTGGAGGGCAGGCTCGAATACATCGGCGAGCGCAACGGCGGGAAGATCTTTGTGGACTTTGCCCACACCCCCGACGGGCTTGAGAAATCGCTCTCCGCGCTCCGCGAGCATACGGACGGGAAGCTGTATGCCGTCTTCGGCTGCGGCGGGAATCGGGACAGGGGTAAGCGCCCGATCATGGGGGAGACGGTGGCGAAAAACTGCGATTTCGCGGTCATCACATCGGACAATCCCCGCTTTGAGGACCCCTGTGCCATCATTGCCGAGATCGAAGAGGGGTATAAACGGGTGAGCCGCGAGTATGTCGCCGTCGAAGAGCGGGAGAAAGCGATCTCTTACGCCCTGCAAAAACTGGAACAGGGAGACGTCCTGCTCATCGCGGGCAAGGGGGGTGAGACGACACAGGAAATCATGGGCATCAAATATGCTTACAGCGACAAAGAGACCGTTCTTTCGATGATCGGAGGCGGGGATGCGCACTGAGATCCTGTTTCCGCTGTTCTTCTCCTTTTTGCTCTCTCTGATCTTCTGCGCCGCCGAGATCCCGCTCCTGAAAAAGCTCAGAGCGGGCCAGAACATTCTCGAGTACGTCAAGGAGCATCGGGACAAGGGCGGAACGCCCACGATGGGCGGGCTGGGTTTTCTGACCGCCGCCGTCACGGTCGCGGCGATCCTCTGTGGCTTCTCGGACAAGCCTTTTGCGGTGAGCGTCGCGGTCGGGCTCGGCTATATGCTCGTGGGACTGCTCGACGATCTCATGAAAAAACTGCGCGGAAAGAATCTTGGGCTCCGTGCCTATCAAAAGATCTCCTTCCAGCTTGCCGTCGCCGTGATCGCGGGCGTCTACGCCTGTATGAACGGACTTACCGTCCTGAAGATCCCCTATACGACGCTCGCCTTCGACATCGGCTGGTGGATGCTCCCGCTCGGGATCTTCGTCTTTCTGGCGACTGTCAACAGCGTGAACCTGACGGACGGGCTGGACGGACTCGCGGGGTCCTCCTCCGCCTTTTTCTTTCTCTTCTTCGGGATCCTTCTCCTGTTGCAGCGGGAAGGGGATCTGTCCGCGCTCTGTTTCTGCCTCACGGGAGCGCTCGCGGCATATCTCGTCTTCAACGTTTCCCGTGCCTCTGTCTTTATGGGCGATACGGGCTCGCTCTCCCTCGGCGGGTTCGCGGCGAGCGTCGCGCTCTTCTCGGGGAATGCGCTCGCGATCCCGATCGCGGGGTTTGTATTTGTTCTCTCAAGCATAACCGTCATTATTCAGGTCATACACTATAAGCGGACAGGCAGACGGGTCTTTTTGATGGCACCCATCCATCACCATTTTCAGGAGAAAGGGTATTCCGAGGCGAAGATCTCCTACGGATATGCGATCCTGACGGCGGTACTCGGGCTCACCCTTCTATTTCCGTTCGCCTGATGCTTGCGCGGGAGAAGCCGCGGAGCAAAGGAGAATGAAATGCTTTACAGCGAACAGACCTTTCTGGTGGCGGGACTCTCGCGTTCGGGCGTTGCGGCGGGGGAATTTCTCTCCGCGCGCGGTGCAAAGGTTTACCTCTACGACGACGTGGACGATGAAAATGTCCGCGCCGCCCTTTCCCGTCTCGGCGGGCTGGGCTGCAAGAATGTTCCCCGTGAGGAGCTCGAGGAGACCAGCCGCCACTGCGACGTTCTCGTCCTTTCCCCGGGGATCCCCGTCGACCACCCGCTCCCCGTCTCCTTCAAGAGGATGGGGAAGAGGATCATCGGCGAGGCGGAACTCGGCGCGCTCAATCTGCATTGCCCCTGCGTCGCCGTCACGGGGACGAACGGCAAGACGACGACGGTCACGATGCTCGAAGGGATCTTCAAGGCAGCGGGGAAGAAGGCGATCGCCTGCGGAAACGTGGGGAGACCGCTCACCTCCTGCGTCGGGGAACTCGGGGAGGACGGGATCGCCGTCGCGGAGATCTCCTCCTTCCAGCTCGAGACGCTCTACTCGCTCAGACCGCACGTCGCCGTCGTGCTCAATGTGACGGAGGACCACCTCAACCGTCACTATAACATGGAAAATTACATCTACCTGAAGTCCCGCATCCTCAAAAATTCCGCGGAGAGCGAATATGCCGTCCTCAACTATGACGATCCCGTCGTGCGCGGCTTTGCGGAGAAGACCAAGGCGAAAGTCGTGTGGTTTTCCCTTCGTGAGCGGGTGGAGGGGGCATACTTGCAGGACGGGAGCTTCTGTTGGTATCAGGAGAGACTTTTCTCGGCAGAAGAGCTTCCGTTAGACGGTGATCACAACCGTGCCAACGCACTCGCCGCGATCGCTGCGGCAAAACTCATGGGGATCGGGAACAGCGCGATCGTCACCGCTCTCAAGAGCTTCCGCGGCGTCAAGCACCGCCTCGAAAAGGTGGGGGAGATCAACGGCATCACCTTCATCGACGACTCCAAGGCGACCAACGTCGACTCCGCGATCAAGGCGATCGGGAGCGTCAGGGGGGAGAGCGTCATCCTGCTCGGCGGGAAGGATAAGGGGTATTCGTACGAGCCGCTTTTTGATGAGATCAAGCGCTCGGGCGTCGTTCATGCCGTCATCTACGGCGAAAACGCCTTCCGTATTCTGAGCGCCGCCCTCAAAAAGGGATTTACCGCCGTCACGCTCTGCCGCCCGTTCGACCTTGCCGTCCGTGTCGCCTATCTCACGGCAGAAAAGGGGCAGAACGTGCTCCTCTCGCCCGCCTCGGCAAGTTTCGACGCATTTGCAAATTACGAAGAGCGGGGCAAACGCTTCTGTGAGCTCTTCGAAGGATTCAGGCAGGAGGGAAAGAGCGAGGGCACAAAGGGGGATCCGCTTGAAGAGGACGAATGAGAGACCGGGGAAGGGGGACCTGCTCTTTCTCTTTGCGGTAATCCTTCTCGCGGCGTTCGGGCTCGTGGCGGTGTATTCCGCGAGTTCGTACAATGCCGCCGTGCAGTACGGCGACAGCTTCTACTTCTTCAAAAAACAGCTCGTCGGATTTTTCCTCGGGCTCGGGGCGATGATCGGCGTCTCCTATCTTCCCTATGAAAAACTCAGGAGGGCGGGACTTCCCGCCCTCATCCTTTCCCTCATCCTCCTCGCGCTTGTCTTCGTCCCGGGGCTTGGAAAGAGTAACTACGGCGCAACGCGGTGGATCGGGATCGGCGGCGTCACCATACAGCCCTCCGAGATCGCAAAATACGGGTTTGTGCTCTTCACGGCGGGGTATTTTGCCAAGGATCCGTCGAGAATGCGCTCCTTCAGGGGGATCCTGCCCGTTCTCGGCGCGGGGATCGCCGTCTGCATTCTCATTATGCTCGAGCCGAATATGTCCGTCACCATGTGCGTGGGGGCGGTCATGATCGGCATGATCTTTCTCGGCGGCGCGTCGTGGAAGAGTCTCGCCTGTATCTGCGTGCCCGTGCTCCTCGCCGTCCCCGCGCTCATTTTAGCTGAGCCATACCGTCTCCGCCGCCTCTCCGCTTATCTCGATCCTTGGGCCTCTCCCAAGGAGGAGGGGTACCAGCTCATCCAATCCCTCTACGCACTCGGGAATGGGGAATTTTTCGGCGTCGGTCTCTTCCGTTCCCGCCAGAAATACCGTTTTTTGCCCTTTGCGGAGAGCGATTTCATCCTCTCGGTGATCGCGGAGGAAACGGGCTTTCTCGGCGTGCTCATCCTCTTTCTTGTCATCGGCTTTGTCGTTTACAGGGGATTCCGTATCGCAAGGGAGTGCGACAATCTGTACGGCTATATGCTCGTCTCGGGGATTACGCTCGTATTTGCAGTGCAGTCGGCGCTCAACGCGCTCGTCGTGAGCGGTACGATCCCCCCGACGGGACTGCCTCTTCCGCTCATCTCGGCGGGGAACACGTCGCTCATCGTCACCATGGCGGGCATGGGGCTTGTCTATGGGGTATCGAGGCACAACGCCCCGCGCGAAACTCATAAGATATACAAATAAAATGCGGTCGCCCGTACTGCGGGCGCATTCGCATTTTCCAGAAATACATGAGGAGATAACCATGGATAAATTTATCATAGAGGGCGGGAGAGAGCTGCACGGGAGCGTACGGCTGCAATCTGCAAAGAATGCTGTCCTACCGCTCTTTGCCGCATCGGTTCTGACGGATAAACAAGTCACCATCCGCGAAACGCCGCCGATCACGGACGCCTATTGTATGGCAGAGATCCTTCGGGAGCTCGGCGCAGACGTCCGTTTTCATGACGGCGACGTCACGATCGACAGCTCCGAAGCGTGCTGTCATGAAATTTCTTCCGCGCTCACAAAGGAACTCCGTTCCTCTGTCTTTATGCTCGGATCTCTTTTGACCCGCTTCCACCGTGCCGTCATCGCCTATCCGGGCGGGTGTGACATCGGGCTCCGTCCCATTGATTTGCACCTGAACGCCCTGAAACGCCTCGGCGTCAGGATCATGGAGCGGGACGGCTTCATCTATTGCGAGTGCGACACGCTCAGAGGGGCCGAGATCGGGATCGACTTTCCGAGCGTCGGCGCAACGGAAAACATCATGCTCGCAGGTGTCAAGGCGGAGGGAAAGACGGTGTTGCAGGGCGCCGCAAAGGAACCCGAGATCGTCGACCTTCAGAATTTTCTCAACAGCATGGGGGCAAGGATCAGGGGCGCGGGCACGGATGTCATCGAGATCGAGGGCGTCAGGGAGCTTGGCGGCGTGACCTATACGCCCGTCAAAGACCGTATCGAGGCAGGAACTTTCCTCATCGCCTGTGCGATCTGCGGCGGCGAAGTGGAGGTGGAAGGCGTCGGCGCCGAGAATCTCGGATTGCTTTTGCACAAATTGCGCGAAAACGGTTGCAAAATACATATCAAAAATGATAAAATAAAGCTGTCGGGCAGCGGTCGGCTCAAATGCAACCGCCGTATCGAGACAATGCCCTTCCCGGGTTTTCCGACAGATCTGCAAGCGCAGATCACGGCGCTCAATGCCGTCTCAGAGGGCGGGGCGCTCATCGTAGAGAACCTTTTCGAGACTCGGTTCAAGTATGTCCCCGAACTCCAGAAGATGGGGGCGGACATCGAAGTGCACGGTCGGACCGCGTTCGTGCGGGGCGTCAGAAAACTGCACGGCGCATCCGTTACGGCGGGGGATCTCCGCGGCGGCGCGGCGCTCGTTCTGGCGGCGCTCGGGGCGGAGGGAGTTTCGGAAGTGCTCGATTTATCCTACATAGACAGAGGTTATTCCGATTTCGAGGGAAAACTCAGAGCTCTCGGGGCGGAGATCAAACGGGTGCGCGTCTGAGCGCGGGAGATACCGATGAAAAACAGAGTCCTGATAACGACCGTCGCAGCATTTTTGTTGCTCGCCGCAGTGATCGCGGCGGGGGTCAACGCCGTCTTTACGGTGACGCTCGTCAAAACAGAATTTTCCGTCTTTTCCGAGGAGGGGGAGCGGGAGGCAGAAGCGCTGAAGGCTCAGATCGACAAATTCGTCGGTTCGAGCACGACCTTCCTCGACCTCGGGGACGTGCAGAGCGTTGTGGACGGCTATCCCTGTATGCGTGTCGACAGGATTGAGAAAAAATATCCCTCCACGGTGGAAGTGGAGATCTCCGAGCGAAAGGAGAGTTTTGCCCTGAAGACGCAAAACGGCTATGCGATCCTCGCGGACGACGGCTTCTATCTCTATGAAAAGGAGACCGCGGCGTCCCGCACGGGCGGAGACAATATCCTGCTCGAGGGGTTCTCGCTCGGCCCCGACGGGAAGACTGCGGACTCGGCGTCCTTTCAGGCCCTCTTCGAGCTCTTCTCCGTCTTTGAGGAGGCGCTCGGCTCCGCGCGTGCGAATATCCTGTCCGTGCGTTATGAGTCCGCGCTCGTCTACGATTCCTTCACGGTCGCCATGCAGGAGGGGATTCAGATCGAGATCCTTTCTCCCACGGAAAGCTGTGCAGACAAGGCCCGTGCGGCGCTCTTCGATGAGCGTTACGGCTATCTCGTCCGCTCGGATGCGGAGCGGCTGTGCGGCTGTATCACGGTCGGCTCGGGGAAGGACGGAATACAGGTCGATTACGACTTTCATTACGATTTCCCGTCCCTCTGAAAACAATGTCGTCAAGGCGCCCTTCGGGGCGCTTTTTTATGCGGAAGGATTCGAAAAATACGCCCCATTTCCTTGACAGAAAACCTTGGACATGGTATAATGAAATAAAGTTTTTACACAGGGAAAAAGGGACATGGTATGGGGCGAAAAAGCGTAGCCGTACTTGACGTCAGATCCTCTCATCTCACCCTCGTGGTCGGGGAGAGAGGCGTCAACAATACGTTCGTGTTCAGGGCGATCAAAACGGTCACCTACGATGGGTATCATGACGGAAAGTTCTTCAATGAGAAGCAGCTTGCCGATGTCTTGTACCGTGTCGTCTCATCCGTCGAGCAGGTCTGCGGGGAACGCATCCGTGAGCTGTACGTCGGCGTCCCCGGGGAATTTACCGATACCGTCCTCAACACGCAGGAGATCAGTTTTTCCAAGAAGAGAAAGATCTCGGAGGGGGACGTCGAAGCGCTCTTCAAGAGCGGCAGAGAGGAGCTCAAGGGGAGTACATACATCCGTACGGGCAGTTCCTACTTCACGACGGCGGACAACCGCAGGACGGTGGATCCCGTCGGCCTCGTCTCCTCCTCGCTTTCTGGACTTCTGAGCTATTTTTATTGCACGAAGTACTTCACGGAGACGATGGAAAAGATCTTCGGGGAGATGAGGATCACGCTCCGCTATCTGCCCACGCAGTTTGCGATGGCGACCTATCTCATTCCCTCCGAGACAAGGGACGAGTTTGCGCTCTTCCTCGACGCGGGATTCTCTTCCTCGACGCTCATGATCATGCAGGGGGGCGGCGTGCGTGCACAGTCGACCTATGCCGTTGGGCGTGCACAGATCGAATTCGGACTCATGGAGAATTTCTCTCTCCCGTACGAGGCCGCGGCTGCACTTCTGCACCGCACCAACCTCTATACGAGCGTCCGCAGCGGCAAAACAGAATTTACACACATGAATCAGGTCTATGAAGTAGATACGGGCGAACTCATAGACACGGTGAAGGAGGGGCTCGACTATCTGTGCGAGGCGATCGGCGGATTCCTCGAGGAAAATCCCTTCCGCGAGCTGGATTACAAGCCTTTGTACATTTCGGGGGACGGGATCGCAGACATCCGCGGCGCACGGGAACATATTTCCAAACGTGCCAACAGGATGTGTGAATGTATCGCACCCGAACTGCCTTACTATAACAAGCCTTCCATGAGTTCTTACATCGCCCTGATGAATATGGCTTGCGGCGACCGCGAGAGGCGCGGATTCTTTTCAAATTTATTCGGAGGTTAAAGATGTTTTCAGATTATAGCGAAACCAATGCAGGAGAGCCCATCAGAGCGAACGGGCGTGCCAAGATCAAGGTGATCGGGGTCGGCGGCGCGGGAAACAACGCCGTCAACCGTATGATCGAGGCGGATATCACAAGTGCGGAATATATTGCCGTAAATACGGATGCACAGATCCTTGCTTGCAGCAAGGCACCCGTGCGGATCCAGATCGGTGCAAGACAGACCAAGGGGCTCGGCGCAGGTGCAGAGCCCGAGGTCGGGCGTGTCGCGGCGGAGGCGGATAAAGAACAGATCATCGCCGCGATCGAAGATACGGACCTTCTCTTCATCACGGCGGGCATGGGGGGTGGAACGGGTACCGGTGCGGCACCCGTGATCGCCAAACTCGCACGGGACAAGCGGATCCTGACGGTCGCAGTCGTCACAGAACCTTTCTCCTTTGAGGGGAAGCACAGGATGGACAACGCGCGGAAGGGGATCGAGGAGCTCAAAAAGAACGTCGACACGATCATCATCATCCCGAACGACAAGATCCTCGAGATCGTCCCCAAGACCGCTTCCTTCCCCGAGGCGCTCCGCGTCGCCGACGATGTGCTCAAACAGGGCATCCGCGGCATTGCGGACGTCATCGTCACACCGTCGCTCATCAATCTCGACTTCGCCGATGTCAGGACGATCCTCAAGGATAAGGGGCTCGCCCATATGGGCGTTGGCGTGGCAAAGGGGGAGAACCGCATCATCACCGCGGTCCGTCTCGCCGTCAATTCCCCGCTTCTCAACACGACGATCGAGGGCGCGACGGGCGTACTCATCAATATCACGGGAGGGAACGATCTCACGATCGACGAGACGCAGACTGCCGCAACGCTCGTCCAGTCCGTCGTGGATTACTCCGCAAACATCATTTTCGGGACCTGTATCGACGAAAATATGCAGGATGAGGTGGAGGTGACCGTCATCGCGACGGGCTTCCGCTCCAAAGACGAGGATGTGGACAATGCCTTCGCCGAAGCCGCGCTTCGCCGTGACCAGCCAATCGCAAACCCCATTTTCGACGCACGCAGACCTCCCGAACCCGTGGAAGAAGAGGAGGTCCCGCCTGCAAGGGACCCCGAAGCTCCTCCCAAGGCCGAGAGCGAGCCGATTTTCTCAGATACGCCGCGTACTCCCTCGGAACCGACCGAAGAGGAGAGCGGGGATGACGATGACCGCAAAGGTCCGCCTCCCTTCCTGCGTATTCTTCGTAAAAAGAAATATTGAGATGACGATAGCCCCGCCTGCATGGCGGGGCTGTTTTACAGAACAGAGAAACCCGCCGACAGAGTCGGCGGGCTGTTCTCTTAATACATTCCGTCCATACCGCCTGCAGGTGCGGGAGGTGCGGGAGGAGTGGGGATATCCGTGACGATGGATTCGGTCGTGAGAAGGGTCGATGCAACGGATGCGGCATTCTGGAGAACGGAGCGCGTGACCTTGGTGGGGTCGATGATGCCCGCTTCCACCATATCCGTGTAGACATTCTTGAGCGCGTCGAAGCCGTAGTTCGTCTGCTTCTTGGTGATGATCTTGTCGACGACGACGGATCCGTCCACGCCTGCATTCTTGGCGATCTGGCGGACGGGCTCTTCGCACGCCTTCAGGATGATGTTTGCGCCCGTCTTCTCATCGCCGTCGAGCGTCGCAACGAGCTTCTTGATCGCGGGGATGCAGCTGAGAAGGGCCGAACCGCCGCCGGGGACATAGCCCTCTTCGACAGCCGCACGGGTCGCTGCGAGTGCATCGTCGATGCGGAGCTTCTTCTCCTTCATCTCGATCTCTGTCGCCGCGCCGACATTGATGACCGCAACGCCGCCCGCGAGCTTTGCAAGGCGCTCCTGCAATTTCTCTCTGTCATAATCGGAGGTCGTGACCTCGATCTGCGCCTTGATGGAAGCGACACGCTCCTTGATGGCATCTTTGTCGCCCGCGCCGTCGATGATCGTCGTGTTGTCCTTATCGACCTTGACCTGCGCCGCTCTTCCGAGCATATCGAGCGTCACGTCGTGGAGCTCATACCCGAGGTCGGAGGTGACGACCGTGCCGCCCGTGAGGACTGCGATATCCTCGAGCATGGCCTTTCTTCTGTCGCCGAACCCGGGCGCTTTGACCGCGACGCAGTTGAACACGCCCTTGAGTTTATTGACGATGAGGGCGGCGAGAGCGTCTCCTTCGATCTCCTCTGCGATGATGAGGAGACGTGCACCCTGCTGGGCGAGCGGCTCGACGATGGGGAGGATCTCCTGAAGATTGGAGATCTTTTTATCCGTGATGAGGACGTAGGGATTGTCGAGCACGGCCTCCATTTTCTCGGTATTCGTGACCATGTAGGCGGAAGCATAGCCGCGGTCGAACTGCATACCCTCGACGGTTGTGAGCTCCGTCGTCATGGATTTGCCTTCTTCAACGGTGATGACGCCGTCCGTTCCGACGATCTCCATCGCCTTTGCGATGAGTTCGCCGACCGTCTCATCCCCCGCGGAGATGGAAGCGACCTGCGAGATCGCTTTTTTCCCTTCGACCTGTTTGGAAATTTCTTTGAGATGTGCGACGGCGACTTCGACTGCCTTGTCGATGCCCTTCTTCAGGATGATGGGATTTGCCCCCGCGGCGAGGTTTTTGAGCCCTTCGCGGATAATCGCCTGTGCAAGAAGGACTGCCGTCGTCGTGCCGTCGCCCGCGACGTCGTTCGTCTTGGTCGAAACCTCCTTCACGAGCTGAGCGCCCATGTTTTCGAAGGGATCGGGGAGCTCGATCTCTTTTGCGATCGTCACGCCGTCATTGGTGATGAGGGGAGCGCCGAACTTTTTGTCGAGCACAACATTTCTGCCCTTGGGGCCGAGGGTGATTTTTACCGTATCTGCGAGGACGTTCACGCCCGTTTCAAGCGCTTTTCTGGCGTCTTCGCCGTATTTGATCTGTTTCGCCATGATTTTGATCTCCTTTTATTCTACGATTGCTAAAATATCGCTCTGTTTGATGATGGTGAACTCTTTTCCGTCGACCTTGAAATCCGACCCTGCATATTTGGAGCAGAGGACTTTGTCGCCGACTTTCACCTGCATGACGGTCTCCTTCCCGTCAACGATCCCCCCGGGACCCACGGCTACGACGACGCAGGTCTGCGGCTTTTCCTGTGCGGAAGAGGGAAGAATAAATCCGCTCTTCGTCTTTTCTTCGACGGTGACCGCTTCCACGACCACCTTGTCGAACAAGGGTTTAATGTTCATAGAAACCTCCGATGATTCCGCATTTCGCGGTGATATTTTTTCCTTCTCTATTATAACACGGATCCATGCCGCTCAAACGGAAAAGGAAAAATTTTCCTGTGTTTTTTTCTCGAAAAAAATCGAAGGATTGACACGCCCCGATTTCTATGGTATAATGGCGCTATGGATAAGTGGGATAAAAGATTTATGAACCTGACCGAGGAGGTCGGAACTTGGGCGAGCTGCTTCCGCCGTAAAGTCGGAGCGGTCATCGTCCGCGACAAGCGCGTCATGGCGACAGGCTATAACGGCGCGCCTTCGGGGATCACGTCCTGCCTCGAGCGGGGCGATTGTCTCCGCGAAAAGATGAATATCGAGAGCGGGACACACGCAGAGCTCTGTTATGCCGCTCACGCGGAACAAAATGCCATCATTCAGGCAGCGCGGTACGGCATCAACATCGACGGCTCGACGCTCTACTGCACCCATCAGCCCTGCGTCATCTGTGCAAAGATGATCATCAACGCCGGAATTCGGCGGGTCGTCTACAAAGAGGGCTATCCCGACGAATTCTCCCTTCAGCTCTTCCGTGAAGCGGGGACACTGATCGAGAAGATCGAAGAGTAAATCACGGCGGGGAATGCCCGATTTTTCGCGCGGAGGGCCGCCGCGGCGGCTTTTTACGGAGTTTTTCCGTGCAAAAAAGGGAAAAATCAAAGAAAATCATCATGAGGTGAATCATATGAAAAATCCGATCGTTACTTTTGAAATGGAAAACGGCAACGTTTTCAAGGCAGAGCTTTATCCCGAGATTGCGCCCAACACCGTCAATAACTTCTTATCCTTGGTCAATAAGGGGTTTTACGACGGGCTCATCTTCCACCGCGTCATCGCGGGGTTCATGATACAGGGCGGGGATCCGCTCGGAACGGGAACGGGCGGTCCCGGGTATCACATCAAGGGAGAATTCCGTGCGAACGGCTTTTCAAATCCGCTCAGGCATGAAAGGGGCGTGCTCTCCATGGCGCGTGCGCAGATGCCCGATTCCGCAGGCTCCCAGTTTTTTGTGATGCACGCCGATGCCTATTATCTCGATGGCCAGTATGCTGCGTTCGGAAAAGTGATCGAAGGAATGGAGACGGTGGACATGATCGCGTCCGTCCCGACAGACTTCCGCGACAGGCCGCTCGAGCCCCAGAAGATGAAAAAAGTGACGGCGGAGACATTCGGCGTCGAATATCCGCAGCCTCAAAAGGCATAATTTGCACGGGAGCATTGTACTATGTCAGACAGATTACTATACACAAACCCCTTAACCACGCGATATTCGACCAAAGAGATGCAAGTCAATTTCGGCGATGAAAAGCGTTTCCGCCTCTGGAGAAAGCTGTGGATCGCACTTGCCGAGAGCGAACGGGAGCTCGGGCTTCCAATCACGCAGAAGCAGATCGATGAAATGAAGGCGCACGAAGGGGATATCGATTTCGAAAAGGCGGAGGAATACGAGCGGGAACTTCGGCATGACGTCATGGCGCACGTCAAGGCATTCGGTGACGCCGCTCCCTCGGCCGCGGGGATCATCCATCTCGGTGCGACGAGTTGCTTCGTCGATTGCAACTCCGAGCTCATGATCATGCGCGACGGGCTGGATATTCTCCTCAAAAAACTTGTCAATGTCATGGATAAACTCCAGCGTTTCGCCATGAAATATAAGGATGTGCCGACGCTCGGATTTACCCATTTGCAGCCCGCTCAGCTCACGACGGTGGGAAAGAGGGCGGCGCTCTGGCTTCAGGATCTGATGCTTGACTATGAAAACCTCATTGCGCTCTATGCCCGCTTCCGTCTCCGCGGCGTCAAAGGGGCGACGGGCACACAGGCGAGTTTTCTCGAGCTTTTCGACGGGGATGCGTGGAAGGTCAAGGAGCTCGAAAAACGTGTCTGCGCCAAACTCGGCTGTGACAAGGTTTACGGCGTCACGGGACAGACTTATCCGCGGAAATTCGACTACAATGTGCTCTGCGTTCTCTCGCAGATTGCACAGAGTGCATACAAATTCAGCAACGATCTCCGTATTTTGCAGAGCAAGAAAGAGCTTGAAGAACCCTTCGGAGAGGCGCAGGTCGGCTCTTCTGCGATGGCATATAAGCGGAATCCCATGCGCTGCGAGCGTATGGGCGGGCTCTGCCGTTATATGATCTCCCTCCCCGTCAACGCTGCGATGACTGCCTCGACGCAATGGTTCGAGCGCACGCTCGACGATTCATCGAACCGCCGTATCGTCATCGCGCAGGCATTTTTGACGACGGACGCCATCCTCAATCTCTACCTGAACATCGTCGGCGGGCTTGTCGTCTACGAAAAAGTCATTGAGAAGCACGTCGCGGAGGAGCTTCCGTTCATGGCGACGGAGAACATCATCATGGACTGTGTCAAGGCGGGCGGCGACAGACAGGAACTCCATGCACGCATCCGTACCCATTCCATGGACGCCGCGGCACGCATCAAAGAGGAGGGCGGGGAGAACGATCTGCTCGACCGTATCAGGATGGACGAGATGTTCCATGCCGTCGCGGGGCAGCTCGATGAGATCGTCGATCCCAAAAAATTCATCGGTCGGGCGCCCCGTCAAACGGAGGAATTTATCACGAAGGAGATCCGTCCCATTCTCGAGCGGCATAAAAACTTGCTCGGCACAAACGGGAAAGTGGATCTTTGAGGAGGAAATATGAAGATACTTGTGACGGGCGGAGCGGGATTTATCGGCTCGCATACCGCCGTGGAGCTCCTGAATGCGGGGCATGACGTCGTTATTATCGATAATTTGAGCAATTCCAACAGAGAAGCTGTGCGCCGCGTGGAGCAGATCACGGGGCGGAAAGTCGCCTTTTACGAAAAAGACGTGCGAGACAGGGCGGCGCTCGACGAGATCTTCCAAACACACAAGATCGATCGGGTCATTCACTTCGCGGGCCTCAAGGCGGTCGGTGAGAGCGTCAGAAAACCTGTGGAGTATTACGACAACAATCTGCTTTCCACGCTTGCACTTGTCGAGACGATGGGGCGTTACGGCGTGAAAAATATCGTCTTTTCCTCCTCTGCGACCGTCTATGGCGATCCCGCCGAGCTTCCCCTGAAGGAGACTTCTCCGCTCAACCCGACCACGAATCCGTACGGCGCGACCAAGGCGATGCAGGAGAGGATATTAAAGGACCTCTACGTCTCCGATCATGCATGGACCGTCGTGCTTTTACGGTATTTTAACCCCGTGGGGGCGCATCCGAGCGGGCTCATCGGCGAGGATCCGAAGGGAATCCCCAACAATCTGATGCCCTATGTCGCACAGGTCGCGAGCGGGAAACTCAAGGAGATTGGCGTCTTCGGGAACGATTACCCGACGGCGGACGGGACGGGCGTGAGAGATTATATTCACGTCGTCGACCTCGCGAGAGGGCACGTTGCCGCGATTGAAAAACTCGGGGAATCGGGTGTCTACGTCTATAATCTCGGGACGGGGATCGGCTACAGCGTCCTCGATATGATCAAGGCCTTTTCCAAGGCGTGCGGAAAGGATTTGCCCTTTACCGTCAAGCCGAGGAGAGCGGGGGATGTTGCCGCGTGTTATGCGTCTGCGGAGAAGGCGGCGCGTGAACTCGGCTGGCGGGCGGAATTTGACCTTGAAACGATGTGCCGCGACCAGTGGAATTGGCAAAAAAAGAACCCCAATGGCTACATAAATGCCGATTAGCATAGTAATATGCGTGACATAGTATTCAAATTCAGGTGATTTTGCCCGATCTGCACATACTGAAAGGGTGGAACTGAAGAGAGTTGACGTTGAAGTGATTGCAAAGTTTTCGCCGCATGGGGGAATGACGCCGCTTGCCGTCGTCTGGGAGGACGGGCGAAGGTTCCCTGTGGACTGTGTGATGTCCGTGACGAACGCGCCCGAACGCGTCGCTTCCGTCCTTCCCGTGCGATATACCTGCGTGATCCGCGGGAGGAAAAAGTTTTTGTACTTCGAACCCAAGCGCCGCGCATGGTTTGTCGAAGTCGAAGCGTGATGAAATTTTTTGTTTTTTCGCGTGAAAACTTCTTGACTCAGGCATTGTTTTGGTATATAATAGATAAAGTTCTTAGGGGAGTAGTTCAATGGTAGAGCAACGGTCTCCAAAACCGTCTGTTGCGTGTTCGAGTCGCGTCTCCCCTGCCAAAAAGGCCTGCGCAAAAGCGTAGGCCTTTTTGCGTGGGGTCAGACGCGAATCGAAAGAAAATAGGGTTCCCGCAAAAGCGCGCAGCGGTTTTGTGGGACAAAGGAGCGTCTCCCCTGCCATAAGAGCCCGCCGTTTCACGGCGGGCTCTTATGGTTGGGTCAGATGTGAATCGAAAGGGAATAGGGCTCCCGCAAAAGCGCGTAGCGGTTTTGTGGGACAAAGGCGCGTCTCCCCTGCCAAAAAAGCCCGCATTAGCGGGCTTTTTGCGTTTTGGCAGAATAAATCGTATAAACTATATCCGTCAAGGATATCCAATCTATAAAATATAAGTATTTGACATATAAAAAATCCTGTTTTATAATGATAGCATCAAAATGAGGTGGATATGGACAGAGAACAATTTATCGCACACATAGAAAGCGGCAGCGTCATTGAGGCGGGATCCGAGATACATCTTTATATGCACGAGATGTCGCAGAGGGCGCTCAGATACACGTCGGAGATCAACGGGAGCTACCATGCGCCCGAGGAGCTCAGAAAGCTCTTTTTTGAACTCATCGGTCGGGAAGTGGACGAGACGTTTGGACTCTTTCCGCCTTTTTCGACCGATTATGGGCTGAATATCAAGCTCGGCAAGCGTGTTTTCATCAATTCGGGGTGCTGTTTTCAGGATCAGGGCGGGATCGAGATCGGCGACGACGTCCTCATCGGCCAACAGGTCGTAATCGCGACCCTCAACCATGCTTTGGAGCCCGAGAAGCGGGGGAATATGTTTCCCGCTCCCGTTAAGGTCGGCAACAAGGTCTGGATCGGCGCCCATGCCACCATTCTGCCGGGGGTGACGATCGGTGACGGCGCTGTGATCGGCGCGGGGGCGGTCGTTACAAAGGATATACCCGCGCATTCCGTCGCCGTCGGCGTTCCCGCAAAAGTTGTCAAAAAAATCGGGAACTCAACGTGTAATTTTGATGAAAATGACCGCGGCGGGGATTGATTTTCTCTCCGAATTCATGTATGATAAAACAAGAGAGGTGTCGAATGAAAGTTTTATTGTTGAACGGGAGTCCGAGGGCACATGGCTGTACTTTCACCGCACTTTCGGAGATCGCGGATGTTTTGAATAAAGAAGGGATCGGGACGGAGATCTTACAGATCGGGAACAAACCCGTGCAGGATTGTATCGCTTGCAAGGGGTGCGAAACGACGGGCAAATGTGTATTTTCCGACGATCCCGTGAATGAATGGCTGGAAAAAGCAAAGTCGGCGGACGGTTTTGTGTTCGGAACCCCCGTTTACTATGCCCATCCGTCGGGAAGGATCCTGTCCGTCATGGACAGAATGTTCTATGCGGGCAGACAGAACTTTGCACACAAGCCCGCTGCCGTCATTGCCTCGGCAAGGCGGGCGGGGACGACTGCGAGTCTCGACGTACTCGCTAAATATCTCGGGATCTCGGGGATGCCCGTTGTGTCCTCGACCTATTGGAATATGGTCCACGGCAGCACGCCCGAAGATGTAAAAAAGGATCTCGAAGGGATGCAGACGATGCGAAACATCGGGCATAATATGGCTTGGCTTCTGAAATGTATTGAGGCAGGCAAACGCGCGGGGATCGAAGTGCCCTGCACCGAAAAGTCGGTATGGACAAATTTTATCAGATAAAGAGGTGACAAGATGAAAGAAACATTGGTTTTGACAGAGGAATGGGACAAAGTTTTCCCCAAGAGCGATCAGGTCGAGCACAGCAAGGCGACATTTCATAACCGTTACGGCATTACGCTCGCCTGCGATGTTTACCGTCCCAAGGGGGCAAAGGGGAAGCTCCCTGCGATCGCCGTCTGCGGGCCCTTCGGCGCAGTCAAAGAGCAGTCGTCGGGGCTGTATGCACAGGAAATGGCAAAGCGCGGGTTCCTCACAATCGCCTTCGATCCTTCCTTCACGGGGGAGAGCGGCGGGGAGCCGAGGTATGTCGCCTCGCCCGACATCAACACAGAGGATTTTTCTGCGGCGGTGGACTTCCTCTCCTGCCGTGAAGACGTCGATCCCGATAAGATCGGTATCATCGGCATCTGCGGATGGGGCGGTATGGCGATCAATGCCGCCGCGATGGACACGCGGATCAAGGCGACCGTTGCCTCCACCATGTACGATATGACACGGGTGAACGCCAAGGGTTATTTTGACGCCGCGGACAGCGAAGAAGCCCGCTATGAGACAAAAAAGGCCCTGAACTTACAGCGTATCACCGATTATAAGAAGGGGAATTACGAACTCGGCGGGGGCGTCGTCGACCCTCTTCCAGATGATGCGCCGTTCTTTGTCAAGGATTATTATGATTATTACAAGACCAAGCGCGGCTATCACGTCCGCAGTCTCAACTCTAACGGCGGCTGGAACAAGACGTCCGCGCTGTCCTTTATGAATATGCCCATCCTCGCTTACAGCAACGAGATCAGAAGCGCGGTTCTTCTCATTCACGGCGACAAAGCCCATTCCTGCTATTTTTCGAAGGACGCCTATGCCGCAATGACAAAAAACAGCAAATACGCGGGCAATAAGGAGCTTCTTCTGATCCCCGGCGCCGTGCATACCGACCTCTACGACCGCTTAGACATCATCCCGTTCGACAGAATCGAGGCATTTTTCAACGCTTCTCTGTAAACACGGGACGCCGCAAATTCTTCCTTATAATTTTTTGAAAAGTATTGACAGAAATCCGATATCGTATTATACTTAAAATACGAAATCGGATTTTTTTGAGGCAAAACGATGGACGAACGTATCTTTTTTTACAGACTCGGGAAGATTGTGTACCAAATCGACGGCGTGTATGAGGCGTATGGGAAGGTCTGCAGGCTGGCCTCTCCCAACCTTCTCTGGATCCTCTACGCCTTAAACGACGGGGAGCGGCACAGCCAAAAGCAGATCTGCGACGACTGGGCGATCCCGCGTAGCACGGCGAACACCATTATCAAGGATTTAGAGAGCAAAAACTTTGTCGCACTCTCTCAGATCAAAGGGGAGCGGCGGGAACTGCTTGTTTCCTTGACCCCGAGCGGCAAGGAATATGCCGACGGAATTCTCTCCGATCTCTACAAACGGGAGAAGAAGATCTATTCGGAGATCAATAATCCCGATGAACTTCTTGATACTTTGCAAGATTTGGCGGCGAAAATGCAGAAGATCGCCGCAAAAGGAGAATAAAATCATGAGCAAGAAAATTTTGGTAGCGTACTTTTCGGCAAGCGGTGTGACGAAGAAGGCGGCGAGCCTCCTCGCAAAAGCTGCAAATGCAGACCTCTTTGAAATTCAGCCCAAAGAACCCTATACGAGCGCCGATCTCGACTGGACGAACAAGAGAAGCCGTTCTACAATTGAAATGAACGATCCTTCCTCGCGTCCTGCGATCGGGAACTGCGTCGAAGGCATGGAAGACTATGATACTGTCTTCCTCGGCTTCCCTGTCTGGTGGTACACCGCGCCGACCATCATCAAGACCTTTCTCGAAAGCTACGATTTTACGGGCAAACAAATCGTCCTCTTTGCGACGAGCGGCGGGAGCGGACTCGGGAAGACGGAGATCGCTTTGAAGCCCTGTGCCCCGAATGCTGTCTGGAAAGGGGGGAAACTCCTGAACGGCGCGACGGAGAGCTCGCTCAAATCTTGGGTGGAGAGCTTGAAGGAATGAAGATCGTCTTGCTTACGGGCAGCCCGCAGAAGCACGGTTCGTCCAATCTGCTCGCCGAGCAATTCATAAAAGGCGCAAAAGAAGCGGGCAACAGCGTTTCCGTCATCGACACGGCGCATTGTAACGTCAAACCCTGCACGGGTTGTGTCCGCTGCGGGTATGGCGGTCCCTGCGTGCAGAAGGACGATATGGGCTCGGAGGGGGGAGCGATGCGCGGGATTAAGACGGAAATCCTCGGCGCGGATATGCTCGTATTTGTCACGCCGCTCTACTATTATGGAATGTCCGCCCAGCTCAAAACAGTCATCGACCGCTTCTGCGCGTTCAACGGGGACATTCAAAGGAAGCACATGAAATCGGCGCTCATCGCCGTCGCGTGGAATGCAGACAGCTGGACGTTTGAAGCGCTCACGGCGCACTATCAAACGCTCGTGCGGTATCTCAATTTCGAAGATATGGGAATGATCCTCGGCAAGGGCTGCGGAACGCCCGATATGACGGCCCGCTCCCGCTATCCGTCTCAGGCCTATGAACTCGGCAAGAGCCTCAAACATCAATAAAAAGGAGTTTTGATATGAAGAAAATCACACAGGACGCGGGAAGAAAGGCGCTCGGCACATTCGCCCCCGACTTCGCCCACTATAACGACGATATCCTCTTCGGGGAGAACTGGAACAATCCCGACATCGACCACAAGACGCGGTGCATCATTACGGTCGTTGCGCTCATGTCGTCGGGCATTACCGACTCTTCCCTCAGATATCATCTGGAGAATGCCAAAAAGGCGGGAGTCACAAAGAAGGAAATTGCCGCTGTCATCACGCACGTCGGGTTTTACGCTGGATGGCCCAAGGCATGGGCGGTGTTCAACATGGCAAAGGACGTCTGGGCGGAGGAGAGCGCGGAGACGGAGAGAGCGGCGCATGAGAATGCGATGATCTTTCCCATCGGCGCCCCCAACGACGGCTTCAAACAGTATTTCAGCGGAAGGAGCTACCTTGCACCCGTCTCCAAGACGCAGGTCGGCATCTTCAACGTCACGTTCGAACCGGGTTGCCGCAATAACTGGCATATCCACCACGCCGAAGAGGGGGGCGGACAGATCCTCATCTGCGTCGCAGGGCGCGGCTATTATCAGGAATGGGGGAAGGACGCCGTGGAGATGACGGCGGGGGACTGTATCAACATTCCCGAAGGCGTCAAGCACTGGCACGGCGCGGCAAAAGACAGCTGGTTCTCCCATCTTGCCATCGAGGTCCCCGGGAAAAACAGTTCCAACGAGTGGTTGGAGCCCGTCGCAGAAGAGGAATACAACAAACTTCCGTGAGGCAGAGCATGGCACTGATTGTCAATATTTATTATACGGGAACGGACGGCAGCGCGAGAAAGTTTGCGGAGGAGATGAAAGCAAGCGGGCTCGTGGAGAGGATCCGTGCCGAACAAGGCAATCTTCGCTATGAGTATTTTCTGCCCATGGACGACCCCGAAACGGTGCTCCTGATCGACGCTTGGGAGAACGAGGAAGCCCTTGGGCTTCACCATAAAACGCCCATGATGCAAGAGATCGCCGCTCTCCGAGAGAAATATCACCTCAAAATGCGGGTACAGAAGTTCATCGGGGAGAAATAATCATGGCAATTGACTTCCATGCGCATATCATCACCCCTGCATACAAATGGGGCTTAAAATATTAGAATGTTCTTGCCTCTATGGGCATGATGGAGAGCGTGGACCTCAAAAAAGCGTTTCAGAACCTGTATTTCGACATCGCGGGCGATCCCGTCGCGCTCGATATGCTCCTCTCTGTCGCGGGCGAAGAAAAAATCGTGTACGGGAGCGACTTCCCGCACTCTCCCGCGAGGGTCATTCTTGCAAAGAAAAAGCATTTAGACGAAAATCCGAAATATCAAAAACTTCTCCGTAAAATCTACGGAGAAAACGAAAAAATTTGTCTCGGGGAATAGCCAAAAAAGGAGCAGACCATGAAGAAAAAGTTTGTATATATCTTAACGGCAACTCTATTGTGCCTTGCCTTTGCTCTCTCCGCCTGCGGGGGAACGGGCGGCAGCAATCACGGGAATACGAACGGCGACGGCACAAACCGTGACGACGATACATACTATACCGTCTCTTTCGACTCTCAGGGCGGGAGCAACGTAGAAAGTCAGCGCGTTCTCGCGGGAAATCCCGTGCGCACCCCGTCTTCTCCGTCAAACGGCGAACTCTTGTTCCAAGGTTGGTTTGTCGCCGCAGATGCAAGCGCCGAGGAATGGAACTTTTCTACGGGCCATGTGAACGGCGATATAACGCTCTTTGCGCATTGGGCGGTGGACACGTCCGAGCCGACGGCAAGCATTACCTATGAAAAGACCGCCGATCAAACAGGTTACATCGTCACGGGAGCGGGGCAGGAAGCGAAGATCGTCATTCCCGAAACCTATGATAATCTGCCCGTTGTGGAGATCGGCGAGAGTGCGTTTGCCTACTCAAAGCATACATCGGATATTCTCTCCGTGACCATTCCCGACTCGGTTACGGAAATCGGCTTGAACGCTTTCCACAATCAGGACGCGCTCGTGTCGGTAAATATCGGCACAGAGAGCAAACTCCGAAAAATCGGCAACAACGCCTTCTCGGGCAACAGCTCGCTTGAATCCATCTATCTCCCCGCAGGATTTTCGGAGCTTGGCGACAGCGTTTTCAACAACTGCGGCGCACTCAACACGATCACGGTCGCGGCGGGGAATCCCCGCTATTCGGGCGAGGGGAATTGCCTCATCGACCTTACAACACATACGCTCCTTCGCGGGAGCAACAACAGCGTCATTCCCGAAATTGTTCAAACAATCGGCGTGGCGGCATTCCGCGGGGCGACGCTTGTCACGCTCACGATTCCGAGGACCGTCACTTCCATAGAAAAATACGCCGTGCAAGACTGCGCGATCACCAAGATCATTTACGAAGGCACATCCGAGGAATGGGAAACCCTTATGGCGTCGTCGTCGAATTTCTGGAATATGGGCAACGAAAATGTGGAAATCGTTTACTCGGACACGGCAGAAACGAGCAATATTCTTGTCGCCTACTTCTCGGCGACGGGGACGACAAAGGGGGTCGCGGAGAAAATTGCAGTTGCGTCGGGAGGGGAACTCCATGAGATCGTTCCCATGACGCTCTATACTGCGGAAGATCTTCGTTACAGCGATCATTCGACCCGTGCGACAGTGGAGCAGAACGACCCCGACGCCCGTCCCGAGATCAACGGAACTGTCACGGACATGGATCGCTACGAGGTGATCTATCTCGGCTATCCCATCTGGTGGAGCAGGGCTCCCAAGATCATCTACACCTTTCTCGAAAGCTACGACTTTTCCGGCAAGACGATCGTCCCGTTCTGTACTTCCGGTTCGAGTCCCATTGAGGGAAGTTTGGGGGACCTGAAGGGCCTCACGACGGACGCCACATGGCTTCCCGGGAAACGGTTCGATGCCTCGGCTTCACAAAATGATATTCAGGAATGGATAAACGCCCTGCAGATAGCATAAGGAGGAAAATGATGGTAAGCAGTGAATTTTTCGGAAAAGAAATCAAAAAACTCGGCTTCGGGCTCATGAGGCTCCCCAAGAAAGGCTTTCATACCGACTTAGAGCAAGTCAAGGAAATGGTCGATCTGTTTATGGAAGCGGGGTTTACATATTTCGATACGGCGTTTGTCTATGGCACGAGTGAGGAAGATATTAAAAAAACGCTTGTCGACCGCTATCCCCGCGATAGGTACACTTTGACGACCAAGATCAACGCCTTCATGATGGCGGGGAGCGAACAGGCGGCGAAAAGCCAATTCTACAAGAGTCTGGAACGCACGGGTGCGGGATATTTTGACTTCTATCTTCTCCACGCACTCATGGCGAACAATATTGCGAAGTACGATAATTACCACATCTGGGATTTTGTCAGGGAGCAAAAGGAGAAAGGGCTCGTGAAGCATTTCGGCTTTTCCTATCATGCCGACCCCGTGTTGCTCGATAAGCTCTTGACAATTCACCCCGAAGTGGACTTCATCCAGCTTCAGATCAACTATGCCGATTGGGAGAATCCGTCGGTGACGTCGAGGGGCAATTACGAGGTAGCGAGAAAGCATAATAAGCCCATTGTCATCATGGAGCCCGTCAAGGGCGGCGCGCTTGCAAATCCGCCCAAAGAGGTGCAAAAGCTATTCAAAGAATATAACCCCGACGCTTCCTTTGCAAGCTGGGCGATCCGCTTTGCCGCCTCGCTCGACGGCGTGATGACCGTACTTTCGGGAATGTCCAACACGGCGCAAATGCTCGATAATATCTCGTTTATGAAGGATTTTGCGCCCCTCAACGACGATGAACAGGAGATCATCCGCAAAGCACAGCGCATTCTTGGAAAATCCTCTACGATCCCCTGTACGGCCTGTCATTATTGCGTGGGCGGCTGTCCGAAGAAGATCAATATTCCCGCGATCTTCTCGGCGGCAAACAGGCATCTCGGCAACGGCCAGACGGCGCAGGCGATCGAAGCCTATAAACAGGCGACGGAACACGGCGGACTTGCCTCTTCCTGTGTCGGATGCAGGCAATGCGAACGCGCCTGTCCCCAGCATTTGCCCATAACAAAATATCTGAAGGAATGTGCGGCGTTGCTTGAAAACAAATAAGCGCAGGCCAAAATCATTATGGCTGTGGCCCAAGGCGATGTGAGGTGATTTCAGGCCTGTTTCCATAAAAGTCTTGACTTTTTGCATGGAATGCCTTACAATATCACCTATGAAAAAGGTGACGCTATACACGGACGGCGCGTGCTCGGGGAATCCCGGGGCGGGCGGATGGGGGGCGGTGCTGCTCTACGGCGGGCACTCGGTCGAGCTCTCGGGCGGAGAACGGGAGACGACCAATAACCGCATGGAACTCACCGCCGTCATCGAGGGGCTGAAAAGGCTCAAATACCCCTGTGAAGTCGACGTCTACTCGGATTCCGCATATACCGTCAACGCATTCTTGCAGGGCTGGTTGTATGCATGGGAGATGAGCGGATGGAGGAAGGCAGACGGGAAACCTGTCTCCAACGACGACCTCTGGAAGGAGCTCCTCGCTCTGACCCGTATCCACACCGTGCATTTTTTCAAGGTCAAGGGCCACGCGGATAACGAGCTCAACAACCGCTGCGACGCGCTTGCCCGCAAAGCGATCTCGTCCCTTTCCTGATTTCTGCTTATAAAAGACCGTATCGGGAGATATACTATTTACTGTGGAAGAAGAAGGAAAAACGCTCTATAGGGTCTTGCATATCATGGGAATTCTCGTCGGCGCGGCGCTGTTCGAGATTTTTCTTATCCTCTCCGTCTGCTTTTTCGGCTGGCAGCCTCCGCTTCTCTGGACGGTTCTCGTCCTTGCATCTGTTTTGAACGCCGCACTTCTGACGGTCGATATTATCTTTTACTTTCTGAACAAACAGGTCGTTTACAAAATTTGTATCATCTCATACGTTTTGCTCGATTTTCTGCTCATCGGGCTTTTTATCCTGTTGAAGACGGGTTTTCTTGAGATTATGCGGGATGAAAAGGGATTTCAGGCCTATCTTGAACGTGCGGGCAACTGGATGACGGCGCTCTTTATCTCCCTGCAATTTTTACAGGTCGTGATCCTGCCCATTCCGAGCACCGTCACGGTCGTCGCGGGGTCGGCGCTGTTCGGGGCGTTCTATGGGAGCCTTTACAGCCTCACGGGGATCGTCATCGGCTCTCTCGTCGCCTTTCTCATCGGCAGATATGCAGGCTCGAGGGTCGTTGCGTGGATGGTCGGCAAGGACACGCTCGACAAATGGCTGAAAAAGATCAAGGGAAAGGATAAATTATTGCTCACGGCGATGTTTCTTTTGCCCGTATTCCCTGATGATGTTCTCTGCTTTGTCGCAGGGTTTTCCTCGATGTCCGTCTGGTATTTCCTCGCCGTCATCCTGATCTCCCGTGTCTTGGCGATCTTTACGACGAGCTACTCCGTTTCCCTGATCCCCTTCGATACATGGTGGGGGCTCCTGATCTGGGGGATCCTCATCGTGCTCGTCATCATCCTGTTTGTCTTTCTCTACCGAAAGTCGGATGCGATCCTCGGCTGGTTCGAAAAAAAGTTCCACAGAGAGACGAGAGTGGAGGGGAAGCGGGAAAAGGGCGATTTTACCGTCGAGATCGTGGACCCCGACGGTTCGATCGTGAAAAAAGGTGTCAAAAAAGGAGAAACAGAACAAGATTCGAAGAAATAAAAAAATTTATGCTCTGCGCTTGCTTTTCGGGATAGATTTGTATATAATGGTATGCGGTAGAAGTTGTATTTTCTGCATCAGAGGTTTTCAATGGATAAGATCGAATTGTTGCGCAGAAGAAAGGGGGAGCTCTCCGAAGCGGGGAAGGACATCCGCGAACGGATTGCCGCTCTCTGCGACGAAGACAGCTTTATGGAGCTGGCTGCTTTCAGTTTCTCAAAGGATTTTGACGGTGAGGATGCTTTCGGCGAGGGCGTGGTGACGGGATTTGCCACGATCGGCGAGTATCCTTTTTATATTGTCGCACAGAATTTTGCGGTGTGCCGCGGCGGGCTCTCCAAGGGGAATTGCGCAAAGATCGCAAAGACGCTGGAATCCGCCGAAAAGAATTGCACGCCCGTCATCTATCTGCTCCATTCACAGGGCGTCCGCGTGGGCGAGGGGGTCGATGTGCTCGAGGGTATCTCAGACCTTCTCTTAAAAGCGACCCGCCTGAAGGGCTCCGTCCTGCAATTTGCGGTCGTGACGGGTGAAGTTTACGGTTCCTCCGCCGCCCTTGCATCTCTCTGCGACTGCGTGATCTTCACGGAAAAGAGCGCTCTGTCGCTCGGCTCTCCGCTCGTTCTCTCCGCCAAGGCGGGAAAGAATCTGAAAGCGGAGGAAGTGGGGGGGTACGACGCCCTCTGCAATGCCCTGCTCCCCGCAATCCGCGTGGAGGATATGAAGGAGGCAAAGGCTGCGATCCTGCAGATCTCAGAGCTTGTCGGGCTTCAGATTGTCGCCGCCGAACTCAACGAGCCCGCGCCTGCGCTCAACCGGAGCGTGACGGCAGAGGGGATCATGGGGCTCATCGAAGATGGGATTGAGCTCGGTGCAAACTCTTCTCCCGAGGTCAGAACCGTCCTCGGAAGGCTGGGCGGGATCGCCGTTGCGGCGGTCATCTTCGATCGCGTGACGCTCAATGCACAAAGCGTCAGGAAGATCAGAAATTTTGCGGAGTTTGCTTCGGTGTTCGGTCTGCCGTTCGTCACATTTGTGGATTGCCTCGGCGCAGAGAATACATTGGATGCAAACAACAGCTCGCTCCTTCGTGAGATCGGCGAATATCTCTCGGCGCTCGATTCCATGGAAACGGCCAAGATCGCAGTCGTCACGGGGAGTGCTGTCGGGCTCGGGTACAGCCTTTTTGCCGCCAAATCCGTTGGCTTCGATTATACCTATGCCCTTGCAGATGCTGAGATCGCTCTGTTTGAAAGCGCGGCGGGCGCCGAGATCGAGCTCGGCAGAAAGGACGCCGCAGACCGCTATGCCGCAGAAGTTGCCGATCCCATGAACGCCGCAAAGGGCGGGTATCTCGACAATATCATCGAACCGCAGTTCCTGAAACAATATCTCATCGCGTCCCTGCAGACGCTCATCCAGTGAGGGAAATATGTTAAATTTATTGGACGCATGGTTCAAGATGAACGTCGGCGACGCGGCTTTCTATTCCGTGTTCGGGCTGGTCTTCGTCGTGGTCGGGATCACGGTCCTCGTGCTCATCCTGATGCTCATCGGGTTCATCATGAAGAAGGTCACGGCGAAAAAGGCAGCCAAGGAAGAGGCGGCGCTCCCGCCCACCCCGCGGATGGCGGAGACGGAGGACGAGAAGGGCATTTCTCCCGAAACCGTCGCCGCGATCACTGCCGCGCTCATGGCATTTTATGAGGAAGAAAACATCAGATGCGATTTCGTGGTGAGACGCATCAAGAGATTATAAATACGGTCAAGTCAAGGAGTCAATTATGCGGAATTTCATCATTACGGTCAACGGAAAACAGTATGAAGTCGGCGTCGAAGAGGTCGGCGCAAGCGCTTCGCAAAGGGCGGTGCCTCTCGCAACTTCCGCCCCTGCGGCGGCCGCGCCCGCCGCTCCCGTCAATGCAGACGGGACTAAGGTCCTGTCTCCCTTCCCCGGGCTCATCAAAAATCTTTTGATCGAGAACGGCGCTTCCGTCAAAAAGGACCAGCCGATCCTCGTCCTCGAGGCGATGAAGATGGATAACGACATCACTGCGCCCTGCGACGGGCGGGTCACGTTCAGCGTTCAGAAGGGGGCAAACGTCGAGTCCGACGCTCTGCTCGCTGTCATCGGATAAACGGAGAGGATCATGCAGAGCAATTTACTCATAGATTTCGGGAAAATTTTCTCCGATCTGTGGAGTTCGATGGGACTTTCGCAGGGCACATGGCAAAATTATGTCATGCTCGCGATTTCCTTTGTCCTCTTCTTTTTGGCGATCGTCAAGAAATACGAGCCGATGTTGCTCCTGCCGATCGCGTTCGGGATGTTCCTCATCAATATCCCGGGGGCAGAGAAGATATTATGGGGGAGATATCCCGAGGGACTTGCCGAAGAACTGCAGACCTACGACGCGGTGGAACCTTCGAGCCGCGGTCTTCTGTGGTATCTCTATTTCGGGGTGGATAAGGTCATCTACCCGCCGCTCATCTTTCTCGGGATCGGCGCAATGACGGATTTCGGGCCGCTTATCGCCAACCCCAAGAGTATGCTCATCGGGGCGGGCGCTCAGCTCGGCATCTTCATTGCCCTGTTCGGAGCGATCCTGCTCGGGTTTACGGGGGCAGAGGCGGCCGCGATCGCGATCATCGGCGGTGCAGACGGCCCCACGGCGATCTACGTCAGTAAAGTCCTCGCTGAACACCTCGTTCCGACCATTGCAATCGCGGCATACTCATATATGGCGCTCATCCCCGTCATCCAGAAACCGTTGATGCGTGCGCTTACGACCAGAAAGGAGAGGGTGATCCGTATGAAGCCTCTGCGTCAGGTCAGCAAGGTCGAGAAAGTCATGTTCCCGATCATCGTGACGCTCTTCGTCGGCATCCTGCTTCCCGATTCTCTCCCGCTTCTCGGGATGTTGATGCTCGGGAATCTCTTCAGGGAATCGGGCGTCGTCGAGCGGCTCTCCTCACAGGCACAGAACGGGCTCATCAATACGATCACTATCTTCCTCGGGATCGCTGTCGGATGCAAGGCAAAGGGGGAGATCTTTCTCTCACTCCAGACGATCTACATCCTTCTCATCGGCGTGACGGCGTTTGTGTGCGGTACGATCGGGGGGATCCTCACGGCAAAGATCCTCTGCAAGGCGACACACGGGCAGATCAATCCTTTGATCGGCTCTGCGGGCGTCTCCGCCGTTCCGATGGCGGCGAGGATCTCGGAGGATGTCGGACGGGAGTACGATCCGTCCAATCACCTGTTGATGCACGCCATGGGGCCCAATGTTGCGGGCGTCATCGGCTCGGCGCTTGCCGCAGGTATTTTGCTCGCGATCCCTTGGTAACGGGTCGATTTCTTGTCAGAATGGAGAACTGAAATGTCAAAAAAAGTTATGATCATGGACACGATCCTGCGCGACGCGCACCAATCGCACGCCGCGACGAGGATGCGGACGGAACAGATGGTCCCCGTGCTCCCTCAGCTCGACGAAGTGGGGTATTATTCCCTCGAAGGCTGGGGCGGCGCGACCTTCGATACCTGCATGAGATTCCTCAACGAGGATCCGTGGGAGCGGCTCCGTACGCTCAGAAAATATCTCAAAAAGACGCCCATCCAGATGTTGCTGCGCGGGCAGAATTTGCTCGGTTACCGCAATTACGCGGACGATCTCGTCGATAAACTCGTAGAAAAGTGCTTTGAAAACGGGATCGGCGTTATCCGCGTGTTCGATGCGCTCAACGATCCCCGCAACATCGAAGCGTCCATGCGTGCGATCAAAAAATACGGCGGACAGCTCCATGCGGAAGACCCCGTCCGCGGGATTGCCGAGGCTGCAATCTCCTATACGACGAGCCCCGTGCATACGCTTGAATACTTCGTCAAGCTCGCCAAGACCTATGAGGACATGGGGGCGGACAACATCTGTATCAAGGATATGGCGAACCTGCTCCTGCCCTTCGACGCCTATAAGCTCGTCAAAGCGTTGAAGGAAGCGCTACGTCCCGAGACCAAGATCCATCTCCACACCCACAACACGACGGGCACGGGGGATATGGTGAATCTCATGGCGATTTTAGCGGGGGTGGACATCGTCGATACAGCCCTGTCGCCGCTCGGGAATGGGACTTCTCAGCCTGCAACGGAGCCCCTCGTCGCGACGCTCAAGGGCACGGAATACGACACGGGGATCGACCTTGCGAAGCTCATCCCGATCGCCGAACACTTCAAAAAAGTAGCCGCCGAGCTCGAAAAAGAGGGCTCGCTCAATCCGAAAGTGCGGCAGGTCGATGTGAATACACTCATCTATCAGGTCCCCGGCGGAATGCTCTCCAACCTCATGAACCAGCTCAAAAAGGCGGGGAAGGAAGATAAATTGCAGGAAGTTTTGGCGGAAGTTCCCAATGTAAGAAGGGATTGCGGCTATCCGCCTCTTGTGACGCCTTCCTCACAGATCGTCGGCACACAGGCCGTGATGAATGTCGTCACGGGTGAGCGTTATAAAATGGTCACGAAAGAGACCCGAGATCTCTTTGCGGGCAAATACGGCCAGCTCCCGATGCCCGTCGACGAAGAGGTCGCCGAAAAGGTCCTGAAAGGGGAAAAGCGCATTACCTACCGCCCCGCAGACGACCTCGCACCCGAATATGAAAAGATCAAGGCGGAAGTCATCCAAAAGGGGTATTACACGCAGGAGGAGGATGTTCTTTCGTATGCCTCCTTCCCCGAAGTCGCCGAAAATTTCTTCAAATGGAGAAAGGCGGCGCAGGACGGGGTGGATTCCGATCTTGCAAAGACGGGCGTCTATCCCGTATAACAGTCGAAAGAATTTGAAAAAATGGGGGCGCTCGCCCTCGTTTTTCTAAGAGGAAAGCATGAAAAAGGTCGCGGTGATCGGAGGGGGCGCTTCGGGACTCATGGCGGCATACGCCGCCGCAAAGCAAGGCAACGAAGTCACTCTGTTCGAAAAAAACGAAAAGCTCGGCAAGAAGATCTACATCACGGGAAAGGGCAGATGCAATTTCACAAACGATTGCCCTCCCGATGAATTTCTTCAGAATGTCGTCCACGGCGGTAAATTCCTGACGAGAGCCGTCTGGTCCTTCCCGCCGCAGGACATGATGGAACTTTTACGCTCCTTCGGGCTCGAGATCAAAGTCGAGAGGGGGAATCGTGCATTCCCACGCTCCGATCATGCCTCCGATGTCACAAAAACGCTTGAAATCGCCTGTAAATCGGTGGATGTCTCCATACATTTGAACGAAAAGGTTTTGAAAATCGACCGTTTGCATAGTACTGTGTCAGACATAGTAACCGAAAAAGGCGTTTATCCCTGCGATGCGGCGATCGTCTGCACGGGGGGACTTTCCTATCCCTCCACGGGATCGACGGGGGACGGCTATGTGTTTGCAAAAGCCGCGGGGCACGAGATAATCCCCTGCACGCCCTCGCTCGTCGGGATCGCAACGCATGAGGATTGCGGAAAATTTCAGGGGATCTCTCTGAAAAATGTCGTCCTCACGGCGAAACAGGGGAGGAAGACGCTCTTCTCCGAACTCGGGGAAATGCTCTTTACCCATTACGGGATCTCGGGGCCGCTCGTTCTGTCGCTCTCGGCGCTCGTTACCCGCCTTCCGCTTCGTGAAATCGAACTTTCCATTGATCTGAAACCTGCCCTTGACGAGAAAAAGCTCGACGCGAGGCTGATAAGGGATCTTTCGGAGCGCTCCAACGAGCAGATGAAGAATGTCGTGCGGGGTCTTTTGCCCTCGGGATTATGCCTTGAAGTTCTTCTTCGGGCAAAGATCTCTCCCGAGAAGCGTGCGAATGCTCTCACGCGGGAGGAACGGGCGAGACTGCTCGCCGTTTTGAAGCATTTTACTCTGACGCCTGTCTCGCTTCGCGGCTTTGAAGAGGCCGTTGTGACCTCGGGCGGCGTTTCTCTCAGGGAGATCGATCCCGCGACGATGGAGAGCAAACGTGTGGGCGGGCTGTATTTTTGCGGCGAAGTGCTCGACGCGGACGCCTTCACGGGCGGGTTCAACCTTCAGATCGCTTTCTCGACAGGTTATGCCGCGGGGAGAAGCATAAAGTAATTTTGATAAAATCATGGCGGGAGTTTGACAATTCCGTCATGGATTGTTATAATTTGCATAAACGGAGGGACCATGATTGTAATACGCGGCGCCACGACGATCTCCGCCGATACCAAAGAGGAGATCCGCAAGGCGGTAGGTGAACTTCTCGAACAGATCGAGAACAAGAATATGCTCAAAAAGGAAGAGATCGTATCCATCGTGTTTTCGAGCACGTCGGATATCCATTCCTATTATCCCGCGAAGGCGGCACGGGAGGCGGGGTTCATGAGCTGCTCGCTCTTCTCGGCGCAGGAGCCCGACATCGAAGGGGGGCTTCCGCTCTGCATCCGCGTGATGCTCTTTGTGGAGAAAAATCTGTCGCCCGCTCATGTCTATCTCCGCGGCGCCAAGTGCCTCAGGAAGGACATCGCGGGCAAGTACAACGTCGCGATCGACGGCCCCGCGGGGAGCGGAAAATCCACGGTCGCAAAGCGGATCGCACGCGATTGTAGTATTTTGTATCTCGATACGGGGGCGATGTACCGCGCCTGTGCGCTCAAGGCGCTCGAGGCGGGCGTGGATCTCGACAATGAGGCGGCGATCGTCGATCTCATGCGCGGCGTGCGTCTCGAAGTCGTCTATGAGGACGGCGTTCAAAAGACCATGCTCGACGGGAGAGATGTCTCAGAGGTCATCCGTGAAAATGCCGTCTCGATGGCGGCGTCCTCCGTCTCCCGCCATCCGAGCGTGAGGATGCACCTCGTCGAGAAGCAGCGTGAGATCGCAGGCAGGATGAGCTGTGTCATCGACGGGCGGGATATCGGCACGTTCGTCCTTCCCGATGCCGATTTCAAATTTTATCTGACCGCATCGCCCGATGTACGCGCAAAGCGCAGATATGACGAGCTCGCAGGCAAGGGCGTGACGGTCGATTTCGGAGCGTTGAAGGCGGAGATCATCCGCCGTGATGAGCAGGATATGAACCGTGCCTTTGCGCCGCTCAAAAAGGCAGAGGACGCGGTCCTGATCGATACCTCCGACATGACCATCGATGAAGTCGTCGCGCGGATCGAACGTGTGATGCAGGAGAAGATATGACGGACAAAGAAGAGGAGGGGCGCGAGCTCTCTCCGCGTGAACAAAAAGAAGAGGCGAAGCGGCTGAAAAAAGAGGAAAAACGGTGCAAAAAGCGGGAAAAGATCCTGAAAAACCGCAAATTGCTCGTTCCCGCCAATAAAAAGGGGAAGCATATCATGCACCTTATGAACTTTTTCCGCTTCCTCTTTTGTCCCATCCATTTTCTGGTCTATCCATATAAACTTTACGGGCACAAGAAGGTCGGCACGGGTCCCTGTATTTATATGGGCAACCATTACTGCCTCTGGGACGTCTTCTATCCCGCCCGTACGACGAACGAGGGGATCCACTTCCTCATGAAGGAGTCGCTTCTCTATGTTCCCGTTCTCGGGTATTGGGCGGGAAAGATCGGCGCGATTCCCGCGATGCGGGACGGATCGGACGTCCGTACCCTTATGGACTCCATGAAAGTCCTGAAAAACGGCGAAAAGATCTCGCTTTTCCCCGAGGGGACCCGCAACAGGGTCTCGGACGAGGAATTTCTTCCCTTCCACGGCGGCGCGGCGCTCATGGCGATCAAGACGCAGACGCCCGTCATTCCCTTTGTCATCTGTAACAGGCCGAAAGTCTTCCATGTGACCCACGTAGTATTCGGCGAGCCCATGGAACTGAGCGAATACTACGGAAAACGCATGAGCGCGGAGGATTATGCCGCCGCCGACGAGATCCTCAAAAACAGGCTCTACGAGCTCAGGGCGGAGCATCGCGCCTATCTTGCCGCCAAGAAAAAGAAGGGTAAGAAGGAGGGCTGATGGAGGTCTTCGTCGCCAAAAGCTGTGGGTTCTGCGAGGGTGTGCGGCGCGCCGTCGATACCGCCTTTTCCGTTCCGCCCGAAAATACATATGTGCTCGGCGAACTCATCCATAACGAGGACGTCGTCGCCCGCCTCACGGCACGGGGGATCCCGACGGTGGAAGCTCTTTCCGAGGTCCCGGACGGAGCGACGCTCCTCATCCGTTCGCACGGCGTCGGAAGGGATGTTTACGACGAATGCAAACGGCGGGACATCCGCGTCGTGGATTGCACCTGCCCCTTTGTCCGAAGAACGCAGAACATCGTTCTCGACGCCGGAAGGGCGGGGAAGACGGTCGCGATCGCGGGGCATCCCGAACATCCCGAGGTGAAAGGGCTCATCGGCTGGTGCCCTTCTGAGGCGTATGTCTTCTCCTCCGAGGAGGACGATTTTTCGGTTTTGAGGGGGAAAGAGGTGGTTTTGGTGTCCCAAACTACCTTTTCGGAGCAAAAATTTTCGAAAATTGAAAAAAATCTTCCAAATGTATGCCCCAAAACAGTTGAGATTTTTAAGACAATTTGTTATACTACTGTCTGTAGACAAAAAGAGGCGGAGATTTTGTCCCGCTGTTGCGACGCCGTTCTGGTCATCGGCGGGGCGAACAGCAGTAATACCGCCAAACTTTGCGAAATCGCATCGGCAGGATGCGGGCGGGTGATCCGCCTTGTTGACCCCGATGATTTCGAATATGAAAAAATTAAATTTTTGAAAAGAGTCGGTGTGATAGCGGGGGCGAGCACTCCCGATTGGCAGACTCAGGAGGTTCTCTTCAAAATGACAGAAAACAACGCGGAAGTACATGAGACGGCTGTTGCCGCCGAGGAAGAGGCGCCCGTGACCGAGGTCACGACGCCCGAGACGCCTGTCGCGGAAGCGGCGGCAGTGGAAGCAGCTCCCGCAACCGAGGAGCCCGCTCCGTCGGAGGAAGTTGTTCCCGCCGAGGAAAGCGCAGAGCCCGCGCCCGCAGCGGAGGAATCTGCTCCCGCAGCAGAGGAACCTGCTCCCGTTGCAGAAGCGCCCGAGGCGCCCGCCGAAAAGAAAGTGACCCTGATGGAGAAGGCGGTCGAGGATTTCGGCAGAAACGAGCGTTACAGAAAGGGTCAGATCATTTCTGCAAACATCGTCTCCGCAACGGATGAAGGTGTCTATGTCTCCGCATCCGGGAAGCTCGAGATCCTTCTCGCAAAGGAAGAGCTCGATTGCGAGTCGTACAGCCGCGAAGCATATGCAGCGCGTGTCGGCGAGGAGCTTCACGTGATGGTCGTCGAGGTCACGCCCAAGGTCAAACTTTCCGAGAAATCCGTCAAAAAGATCCGTGAAGAGGAAGCGCTTCTGAAGGAGATTGAAGAGGGGAAAGAGTTCAGCGTCGTCTGCACGGGCTGCAACAAGGGCGGCCTTACGGCGGAGCTCGGCAGCTATCCCGTCTTTGTCCCTGCCCGCGAGATCCGCTCCGGCTATGTGAGAGATCTCGAAAGATACAAGGGCAAGACGCTCAGGCTCAAAGTCCTCGAGATCAAGAAAGAGCGCAGAAAGGAGATCATCGCTTCCCAGCGCGTGATTCTCGAAGCCGAGAGAGCACAGCGTGAGGCGGCGAAGGCGGAGAAGGAAGCCGCGTTCTTTGAATCCATCCACGTCGACGACATCGTCGAGGGGAAGGTCGAGCGCGTGACGAACTTCGGTGCATTTGTGTCCGTCAACGGGTTCGATTGCCTTGCACACATCTCCGACCTCTCGTGGACGGGTGTCAAGGAAGTGACCGATGTTCTCGAGATCGGCAAGCGCTATCAGTTCAAGGTGCTGAAAGTCGATCCCGAAAACAAGAAGGTTTCTATCGGATATAAACAATTGCAGCCCCAGCCTTGGGAACTTGCAGCGGAGAAATATGCGGAGGGCGACGTCGTCCACGGCAAGGTCGTCCGTATCGTTCCCTTCGGCGCGTTCGTCGAACTCGAGAAGGGGATCGACGGTCTCGTACACGTCTCCCAGATCTCCCACGAGTGGCTTGAGAACCCCACTTCCGTTCTGTCGATCGGCGAGGAGATCGATGCGAAGATCATCGCGTTCAATCCCGCTGAGAGAAAGATCACGCTTTCCATCAAAGCGCTTACCCCTCGTCCCGAGTACGAACCCCGTCACGAGCGCGACGAGAATGCGCCTCAGGGCAACGGCAACCGCCGCCAGCGCAGAAACAACCGCAAGAACGGCGGTGAAGTCGAGGAGAGCGACGAGTTCAGAGAATGGACGGAGGGCGGCTACGGCGGCGCTTCGATCGCAGACCTTCTCGGCGGCAACGACAACAAAGATGATAACTAAGTTTTGAAAAATTACAAAAAATCCGCTTAACGGCGGGTTTTTTTGTTTATATAAGCATGGAACAAAAAAAGGAGCATTTCGATATGGAAAAAGAGGGTAAAATTCGCATTTCAAGCGAAAACATGATGCCAATCATCAAAAAATGGCTGTATTCGGAGAAGGACATCTTTCTCCGCGAGATCGTTGCAAACGCCGCCGACGCGATCACGAAACATAAAAAACTCGTCGATCTCGGCGAAGCCGCGGCGGAGGAGCATTACAGGATCACCGTTACGACGGACGATAAGGCGGGAACGCTGACCGTCGAGGACAACGGGATCGGCATGACGGAAGACGAAGTCGAGAAGTACATCACGCAGATTGCTTTCTCGGGCGCAGCCGATTTCGTCGACCGCTACGAAAAAGCGGGCGGAGAGGGCATCATCGGACATTTCGGCCTCGGCTTCTATTCCGCCTATATGGTTTCTGAGAACATCGAGATCTTTACAAAATCCTACCGCGAAGGCGCAGAGGGGGTCCACTGGGCGTCGGACGGTAACTCTACCTATACGATCGGCCCCTGCGAAAAGGAGACCCGCGGGACGAAGATCGTCATGCATATCGCAAAGGGTGAGGAAGAGTTTCTGCACGAGAGCACGATCCGCCGCCTTCTCGGGAAATATTGTTCCTTTATGCCCTATGAGATCTATCTGGATCCCAAGGGAGAGGACGATAAACCCGTCAATACGCCCGAGCCGCTCTATCTCAAACAGCCCAAGGACTGCACGGAGGAGGAATATAAGTCCTTCTATCGGGAGACCTTCTCGGATTTCAACGAGCCGCTGTTCTGGATCCACCTCAATATGGAATATCCGTTCCGCGTGAAGGGGATCCTCTATTTCCCCAAGGTCAAAAAACAGGTCGAGCTCGAGAGAGGGCAGGTCAAGCTGTATTGCAACCAAGTATATATCGCCGATAACATCAAAGAGGTCATCCCCGAGTTCTTGATGCTCCTGAATGGCGTCATCGACTGCCCCGATATCCCACTCAACGTCTCACGTTCCTTCCTGCAAAATGATCGGCAGGTGCAGAAGATCGCGGCCCATATCACGAAGAAGGTCGCGGACAAGCTCTCCGAGCTGTACAGAAACGATCGTGAGAAATACGAGAATTGCTGGAACGATATTTCCACCTTCGTCAAGTTCGGGTGTGTCAAGGACGATGAGTTCTACAAAAAAGTCAAGGACATCATCATCTATAAAAATCTCAACGGGGAATATCGCCCCTTGGAGAGCTTTTTCGGCGAGGAAGTCTCCGAGGAGGATGCAAAGAACGGAAAGGAACCGCAGGCCGTTTACTATGTGTCCGATCTGAGCAAACAGGCGCAGTATATCAGGATGTTCAAGGACGCGGGGCTCGACGCCATCGTCTGCGACACCTATATCGATCCCCATTTTATCAGTTATATCGAGTATAAGAATCCCACGAAAGTACGTTTTCTCCGTATCGATGCAGATGTTGCAGGCGCGCTCAAGGAGGAGAGCGGCGAGGATCCCGAGATCGAATCGCTCTTCAAGGAGATCCTCGAGGGCAAGAGCGTGACGGTCAAAACGGAAAAGCTCAAGGACCGTACGGTCCCCGCGGTCGTCAATGTCTCCGAGTTCATGCGGAGAATGTCCGAGATGCACAGCTTCTATCAGATGGGAGATGCTCCCGAGGACTTGACGCTCATCGTCAATACCGCCTGCCCCGCCGTGGAGGCGCTCAAAGAGGCCGATGAGGAAGCACGCAGACTCGCCGCAATGCAGATCTGGTACCTCGCGCTCATGAATTATAAACCTTTGGGCTCCGAGGATGCGGAATCTTTCACAAAGGGGTATGCCGAGATCCTCGCGGCCTACTTAAAAAAAGTAAAATAAATTTTCAAGATTATATTGACATCATCATAGCGGAATGGTATAATAATAAATGGTGCGGGCAGTTTGCGACATACGTTTTTCCGCGCCAATAGGAGGTAACAAAGTGAACGGAACTGTAAAATGGTTCAACGACGGTAAGGGCTACGGATTTATATCCAACGATGAAGGGGGAGACGACATCTTTGTGCACTTCTCTGCGATTCAAATGGAAGGCTTCCATACGCTGAAAGAGGGGCAGAAAGTGACTTTTGATACAGAGCCCGATCCCAAAGACAGCGGCAAGCTTCGTGCCGTGAACGTGGTTCCCCTGTAACGGGAAAACAACTTCGGAAAAAAAGACGCGCTTCGGCGCGTTTTTTCGTTTGTGCTTTCCAGAATAGCATTCGGGTGTTCGAAAGACCGCGTTCTGCGCATACTGTAATGTATGAAGAAGGTACGGATCGCAGCGCTCACTCTTTCGGGACTGGCGATCGCATTTGTCTGTTGCAGGCTCGTCCTCCTGTCGTGTTTTCCGAGGCCGTATCTGAAGGCAGTCGAGCGCAGCGGGGTGGCGCAGTCTCTCGTCTACGCCGTGATCCGCGCGGAGAGCGGCTATCGGGAAGACGCGGTGAGCAGGGTCGGAGCGGTCGGGCTCATGCAGGTGAGGCCCTCGACGGCGGAGTTTATCTGCGGGCGGGAGGGGATCATGTTCGAAAACGACAGACTGCTTGAGGGGGATTATAATATTGCGATCGGGACGCGGTATCTTCTATATCTCTTTGCGAGATTCGAAAACGAGGACACCGCCCTTGCCGCCTATAATGCAGGGGAGGGGACGGTACGCACATGGCTTGAGGATGAGAGGTTCTCGTCGGACGGGATCTCATTGAAGGTCATCCCATATGAAGAGACGGCGGGGTATGTAAAAAAAATCCGAAAATTTAAGAAAATCTATGAAATTCTATATTGATATCAGTTGACATTTGGAGCGGAATGCGCTAAAATAATAAAGCTGTCGGGCGATGACAGCACAATATCAAAGCGGTCGTGGCGGAATTGGCAGACGCGCAAGACTAAGGATCTTGTGGGATGACCGTGCAGGTTCAACTCCTGTCGAC